>NZ_VOJB01000069.1:0-31033 GCF_007910085.1 Klebsiella sp. ME-303
CAGAACGGCGCAATGAAAGCCTGGCTGGACTCTTCTTACCTCTCTGGTTCGAACCAGAGCTGGATAGAACAGCTCTATGAAGACTTCTTAACCGATCCTGACTCTGTTGACGCCAACTGGCGTTCTATGTTCCAGCAGTTACCTGGCACCGGAGTCAAACCGGATCAATTTCATTCCAAAACGCGTGATTATTTCCGCCGCCTGGCGAAGGATGCCTCGCGTTACACTTCTTCGATTTCCGACCCTGACACCAATGTGAAGCAGGTTAAAGTCCTGCAGCTCATCAACGCATACCGCTTCCGTGGTCACCAGCATGCGAATCTCGATCCGCTGGGACTGTGGCAGCAAGAGAGAGTGGCGGATCTCGATCCGGCTTACCACGATCTGACCGAGGCCGATTTCCAGGAGATCTATAACGTAGGTTCTTTTGCCATCGGTAAAGACACGATGAAGCTGGGCGATCTGATCTCTGCCCTGAAGCAAACCTATTGTGGCTCCATCGGCGCGGAATATATGCACATTACTTCTACCGAAGAAAAACGCTGGATCCAGCAGCGTATCGAGTCGGTAGCGGGCAAAGCGAGCTTTAGCGCCGAAGAGAAAAAACGCTTCCTGAGCGAGCTGACCGCGGCGGAAGGCCTCGAACGCTACCTCGGGGCGAAATTCCCGGGCGCGAAACGCTTCTCGCTGGAAGGCGGCGATGCGCTGATCCCGATGCTCAAAGAGATTATCCGCCACGCGGGTAAGAGCGGCACCCGCGAAGTGGTGCTGGGCATGGCGCACCGCGGTCGTCTGAACGTACTGGTCAACGTGCTGGGTAAAAAACCGCAGGACCTGTTCGACGAATTTGCCGGTAAACATAAAGAACATCTCGGTACCGGTGACGTGAAGTACCACATGGGCTTCTCGTCCGACATGGAAACCGAAGGCGGCCTGGTGCACCTGGCGCTGGCGTTTAACCCGTCGCACCTGGAAATCGTCAGCCCGGTGGTTATCGGCTCCGTACGCGCTCGCCTCGATCGTCTCGACGAACCGAGCAGCAACAAAGTTCTGCCGATCACCATTCACGGCGACGCCGCGGTCACCGGCCAGGGCGTGGTTCAGGAAACCCTGAACATGTCCAAAGCGCGCGGTTACGAAGTGGGCGGTACCGTACGCATCGTGATTAACAACCAGGTGGGATTCACCACGTCTAACCCGCTGGATGCGCGTTCTACCCCGTACTGCACCGACATCGGTAAGATGGTGCAGTCGCCGATTTTCCACGTCAACGCCGATGACCCGGAAGCGGTCGCTTTCGTGACCCGCCTGGCGCTGGATTTCCGTAATACCTTCAAACGCGATGTCTTCATCGACCTGGTTTGCTACCGCCGTCACGGCCACAACGAAGCCGACGAGCCGAGCGCAACCCAGCCGCTGATGTATCAGAAAATCAAAAAACATCCGACCCCGCGCAAAATCTACGCTGACAAGCTGGAAGCCGATAAGGTCGCGACGCTGGAAGACGCTACCGAGCAGGTTAACCTCTACCGCGACGCGCTGGATGCCGGCGAATGCGTGGTGCAGGAGTGGCGTCCGATGAACATGCACTCCTTTACCTGGTCCCCGTACCTCAACCACGAGTGGGATGAGAGCTATCCGGACAAAGTTGAACCTAAGCGTCTGCAGGAGCTGGCGAAACGCATCAGTACGGTGCCGGAAGCCGTTGAGATGCAGTCGCGCGTTGCGAAAATCTATGGCGATCGTCAGGCAATGGCCGCCGGCGAGAAGCTGTTCGACTGGGGCGGCGCGGAAAACCTCGCCTACGCCACGCTGGTCGATGAAGGTATTTCGGTGCGTCTGTCCGGCGAAGACTCCGGGCGCGGGACCTTCTTCCACCGCCACGCGGTGATCCATAACCAGAAAAATGGTTCAACCTATACGCCGCTGCAGCACGTCCACAACGGTCAGGGCCATTTTAAAGTCTGGGACTCCGTGCTGTCGGAAGAAGCGGTCCTGGCGTTTGAATACGGCTATGCCACCGCAGAGCCGCGTACTCTGACCATCTGGGAAGCGCAGTTCGGCGACTTCGCCAACGGCGCGCAGGTGGTTATCGACCAGTTCATCAGCTCCGGCGAGCAGAAGTGGGGCCGTATGTGCGGTCTGGTGATGCTGCTGCCGCACGGCTACGAAGGCCAGGGGCCGGAGCACTCCTCCGCGCGTCTGGAACGCTATCTGCAGCTCTGCGCCGAGCAGAACATGCAGGTTTGCGTACCGTCCACGCCGGCGCAGGTTTACCATATGCTGCGTCGTCAGGCGCTGCGCGGTATGCGTCGCCCGCTGATCGTGATGTCGCCGAAATCGCTGCTGCGTCACCCGCTGGCGGTATCGAGCATGGACGAACTGGCTAACGGCACCTTCCAGCCGGCAATTGGTGAAATCGACGATCTCGACCCGAAAGCCGTGAAGCGTGTTGTGCTGTGCTCTGGTAAGGTTTATTACGACCTGCTGGAACAGCGCCGCAAGAAAGAGCAAAAAGATGTCGCTATCGTTCGCATAGAGCAGCTCTACCCGTTCCCGCACCAGGCGGTACAGGAAGCGCTGAAACCGTATGCGCACGTGCATGATTTTGTCTGGTGTCAGGAAGAACCGCTCAACCAGGGCGCGTGGTACTGCAGCCAGCATCACTTCCGTGAAGTGATTCCGTTTGGGGCCTCTCTGCGTTATGCAGGCCGCCCGGCCTCCGCCTCTCCGGCGGTAGGATACCTGTCCGTTCACCAGAAACAGCAACAAGATCTGGTCAATGACGCGCTGAACGTCGATTAATTAAAGGATACATAATGAGTAGCGTAGATATTCTGGTTCCCGACCTGCCTGAGTCCGTAGCTGACGCAACGGTTGCCACCTGGCATAAAAAACCGGGCGATGCGGTTGTTCGTGACGAAGTGCTGGTAGAAATCGAAACTGACAAAGTGGTACTGGAAGTACCGGCTTCAGCGGATGGCATTCTGGACGCGGTGATTGAAGACGAAGGCGCTACCGTGCTCTCTCGTCAGATCCTCGGCCGCCTGCGTGAAGGCAACAGCGCGGGCAAAGAGTCCGGTGCGAAAGCCGATGCCAAAGAGTCGACGCCGGCCCAGCGCCAGCAGGCTTCTCTGGAAGAACAAAACAACGATGCGCTGAGCCCGGCGATTCGCCGTCTGCTGGCGGAACACAGCCTCGACGCGGCGGCCATTAAAGGCACCGGCGTTGGCGGCCGCCTGACCCGTGAAGACGTGGAGAAGCATCTGGCGAGCGCGCCGGCTAAAGCTGAAGCGCCGGCGGCTGCTCCCGCTGCTGCTGCTGCTCCGGCGGCGCAGCTGGGCAACCGCTCGGAAAAACGCGTGCCGATGACCCGTCTGCGCAAACGCGTTGCCGAGCGTCTGCTGGAAGCGAAAAACTCCACCGCCATGCTGACGACCTTCAACGAAGTCAACATGAAGCCGATTATGGATCTGCGTAAGCAGTACGGTGACGCGTTTGAAAAACGTCACGGTATCCGCCTGGGCTTCATGTCCTTCTACGTGAAGGCGGTCGTGGAAGCGCTGAAACGCTATCCGGAAGTGAACGCCTCTATCGATGGCGACGACGTGGTGTACCACAACTATTTCGACGTCAGCATGGCGGTCTCCACGCCTCGCGGCCTGGTCACCCCGGTTCTGCGCGACGTCGATCTGCTGGGCATGGCGGATATCGAGAAGAAAATTAAAGAGCTGGCAGTAAAAGGCCGCGACGGCAAGCTGACCGTAGACGACCTGACCGGCGGTAACTTCACCATTACCAACGGCGGCGTATTCGGTTCTCTGATGTCCACGCCGATCATCAACCCGCCGCAGAGCGCGATTCTGGGTATGCATGCCATTAAAGATCGTCCGATGGCGGTGAATGGTAAGGTGGAAATTCTGCCGATGATGTACCTGGCGCTCTCCTACGACCATCGTCTGATCGACGGACGTGAGTCGGTTGGCTACCTGGTTGCGATTAAAGAGCTGCTGGAAGACCCGACTCGTCTGCTGCTGGACGTGTAGTCAGCAAGAGTATGACCTACCGTAGGCCGGGTAAAGCGCGCGAGCGCCGTTATCAGGCCTACAGGTTTATAATTATTCCCTGAAGGATGGACTGAACACATGAACTTACATGAATATCAGGCAAAACAACTCTTTGCCCGCTATGGCTTACCGGCGCCGGTGGGTTATGCCTGTACTACTCCGCGTGAAGCAGAAGAAGCCGCTTCAAAAATCGGCGCGGGTCCGTGGGTAGTGAAATGTCAGGTTCACGCTGGTGGCCGCGGCAAAGCGGGCGGTGTGAAAGTAGTGAAGAGCAAAGAAGACATTCGCGCATTTGCTGAACACTGGCTGGGCAAACGCCTCGTCACCTATCAAACAGATGCGAACGGCCAGCCGGTTAACCAGATTCTGGTTGAAGCGGCGACCGATATTGATAAAGAGCTGTACCTGGGCGCGGTTGTTGACCGTAGCTCCCGTCGCGTGGTCTTTATGGCCTCTACCGAAGGCGGCGTGGAAATCGAAAAAGTGGCGGAAGAGACCCCGCACCTGATCCACAAAATCGCCATCGATCCGCTGGCGGGTCCGATGCCTTACCAGGGCCGCGAACTGGCGTTCAAACTGGGTCTGGAAGGTAAACAGGTTCAGCAGTTCACCAAAATCTTTATGGGCCTGGCGACCATTTTCCTTGAGCGCGATCTGGCGCTGATCGAAATCAACCCGCTGGTGATCACTAAGCAGGGCGACCTGATCTGTCTCGACGGTAAACTGGGCGCTGACGGCAACGCGCTGTTCCGCCAGCCGGACCTGCGCGAAATGCGCGACCAGTCGCAGGAAGACCCGCGCGAGGCTCAGGCGGCGCAGTGGGAGCTGAACTACGTCGCGCTGGACGGCAACATCGGCTGCATGGTGAACGGCGCGGGCCTGGCCATGGGCACCATGGACATCGTTAAGCTGCACGGCGGCGAACCGGCTAACTTCCTCGACGTTGGCGGCGGCGCAACCAAAGAGCGCGTCACCGAAGCGTTTAAAATCATCCTCTCTGACGACAACGTAAAAGCGGTTCTGGTTAACATCTTCGGCGGTATCGTACGCTGCGACCTGATTGCCGACGGCATCATCGGCGCGGTAGCCGAAGTGGGCGTTAACGTCCCGGTAGTGGTTCGTCTGGAAGGTAACAACGCCGAACTGGGCGCGAAGAAACTGGCTGACAGCGGCCTGAATATTATTGCAGCGAAAAGTCTGACGGATGCAGCTCAGCAGGTTGTTGCCGCAGTGGAGGGGAAATAATGTCCGTTTTAATTAATAAAGATACCAAGGTTATCTGCCAGGGCTTCACCGGTAGCCAGGGTACATTCCACTCTGAACAAGCCATCGCTTACGGTACGCAAATGGTTGGCGGCGTAACGCCGGGCAAAGGCGGCACCACCCATCTGGGCCTGCCGGTGTTCAACACCGTGCGCGAAGCGGTAGAAGCGACCGGCGCAACCGCATCCGTTATCTACGTTCCGGCGCCGTTCTGCAAAGACTCCATCCTGGAAGCTATCGATGCAGGCATTAAACTGATTATCACTATCACCGAAGGCATCCCGACGCTGGATATGCTGACCGTGAAGGTGAAGCTGGATGAAGCGGGCGTGCGCATGATCGGGCCGAACTGCCCGGGCGTGATCACCCCAGGCGAATGCAAAATCGGCATCATGCCGGGCCACATTCACCAGCCGGGTAAAGTGGGCATCGTTTCCCGTTCCGGTACCCTGACCTATGAAGCGGTTAAGCAGACCACTGATTACGGCTTCGGCCAGTCTACCTGCGTGGGCATCGGCGGCGACCCGATCCCGGGCTCTAACTTCATCGATATCCTGAAGCTGTTCCAGGAAGATCCGCAGACCGAAGCGATCGTCATGATCGGTGAGATCGGCGGTAGCGCGGAAGAAGAAGCGGCCGCTTACATCAAAGATCACGTGACCAAACCGGTTGTCGGCTACATCGCCGGCGTGACCGCGCCGAAAGGCAAACGTATGGGTCACGCGGGCGCCATCATTGCCGGTGGTAAAGGGACGGCGGATGAGAAATTCGCCGCGCTGGAAGCCGCTGGCGTGAAGACCGTTCGCAGCCTGGCCGATATCGGCGAAGCGCTGAAAACCGTAATTAAGTAATAAGTAAAAAAAACAGCCCTGACGTTCTGCATGGTTAAGGGCTGGTCCAATTTCGACATGGTTGGCCATCTGATGATGGCCTTTTTTTTGCCTGCCGCTGCGCCATCAGGCGTTACGCCGTTTTCGCCCGCGATTTCATGCCGTTTAATCATATTCATCTGCGCAAATGAGATTATTTTTTGCGTCCGGCATCATCCTTTTTATCCGCACTATTTTGCATATTAAGTGCTTGCAAAAGGCGGTGGGGAATAATGTGGTGCGAAAGAAAAGGCATGAACAATGGGAGGGCTTTAGCTCGCTGGCAGCGCTTTTTTCGCGGGCTACCGGGCTGGAGACCACGGTGATTGAGGCGAATGACAATCGACTACCTGCTGGCTATGGTGGGTTAAATTTCTTTGCCTTACCGCTGATTCAGGACAATACATTATCCGGTTATATTATTTGCGACCATCATAACGCGACCGACAACCAGCATCGGGCGGCGGCGATAAGATTACTGCATTTTATCGTTAATAATATGTCTGCGATTGCAGAAAACAGGCAAGTGGACGAGAAACCGTTGCGGCATAAGAGAGAGTTTTATTATTCGCAAAAATCGTCGCATGAAATAAAACTGCTGTCGGCATTACGCTATATTGATGAAAATTTATATGGTGAGCTGTCTTTAGAGACCGTCGCCGCTCACGTTTGTTTAAGCGCAAATTATTTTAGTCGTTTTTTTAAAAAACGCCAGGGGGTGAATTTTAAAGTCTGGGTTAATCAGCGCAAAATGCAGCGTGCCGGAGAACTGCTTGGCGATCCGTCATATTCGGTAGACAGCGTAGCGCGTAAGCTTCAGTTTGCGCAAACCAGCTACTTTTGTCGGGTGTTTCGCGCCGCTCATCGCACCAGCCCGCAGTCGTTCCGCGATCGGCATCTCGCAGCCGCTTCACGGTAAGTCGATTAGCCGCCGTTTTATCGTTAATACAGATTTTTCCTGGAGCGCTCATAATGTGTGGCCGATCGCGGAAAAATTTTCATTTATGCTCACCAGCGGGCAATTAAATTTCACCGTCTCATCGACTGACTTCGCAAATAAACAAGTTAATGTGAAAAAATATTGACAACTTATTGCTGTTATTTGCATGGCAATCACATTGTTTAAATTGTGTTTATTGTAGTGCCTGGGTATTATTGGTTATTATTTGATCAATAACAGTGTGCATTAATCATGGAATAGATCAATGACATCTGAAGGTAAAATAAAATATAACACCCGGGGCTAATCTGATGTCCTTGCGCGCTTTTTTTATCTATTAAACAATTTTTTGCACGCCGTAAATGGAAGACGTTATGAGAGGAAAAATCCCCAAAACTGAATTACTGGTGACCTTTGAGGTTGTGGCTCGCCACGAAAGTTATACTCGAGCAGCGGAAGAGTTGGCTTTAACACAAAGCGCCGTGTTCCGACAGGTCACGGCGCTGGAGGATTTCCTCCATACGTCATTATTTAATCATGCTAAAAAAAGGATTTTTTTAAATGCGGCTGGCAAGCATTATTTGACTATCGTTAAGGAAACGCTAAACAAACTGGAACGTGATACCAACTCCATTATGACATGGCAACCGACGGTGCAGGTGCTTGAGCTGGCCGTCAATCCTACCTTTAGCACCCACTGGCTGATCCCCAACCTGCGCGAGTTTAATAAATTACATCCGGGCATTATCGTTAATATTCATTCGCTGGCTAATATTGGCGATTTTCTTAGCCGCGAGTACGATGCCGCCATTATGCGCGAGGACTTTTGCTCGCCGTGGGCGGAGGTTGAGTATCTGTTCGAAGAGGAAATTCTGCCGGTGTGCGGCTGCGGGCTGCTGTCCGAACCCGGGCAGAAGCTGGCGGTCGAGGAGCTGCTGGGCGAGTTTCCGCTGCTGCATCAAAGCACGCGAATTCACGGCTGGCAGGAGTGGTTTGCGCTGTCGAATATCACCAGCCCGCAGATCAACATCGGTCCGCGTTTTGACCTGCTCTCAATGCTGATTGCGGCGGTGCGTTCGAACCTGGGGGTGGCGCTGCTGCCGCGTTTTGCCATTCAGCATGACCTGGATAGCGGTGAGATGGTGATCCCCTGCGATGTACCGATTCGCACCGGCAACCGCTTCATTATGACGTGGCAGGAGGATAAAGCGGAATCCCGACATTTACAGGTATTCCGCGAGTGGCTGCTGCAAAAATCGGTGGTCTCGGCAGCCTGACGGCGCGTTGTCAGCGCCGCAGACGGCGGTGCCGGGCGCAGAGTGGCATCATTTCCCGGAGGCGATGCTGCGCATCTGTCCGGGCTACCGGCCCGCAGACGGCGGTGAACCCGTAGCCCGGGCAAGGCGCATCAAGCGCCGCCCCCGGGAGCATAGCGCAGAGTGGCTGAATTTCCCGGAGGCGATGCTGCGCATCTGTCCGGGCTACCGGCCCGCAGACGGCAGTGAACCCGTAGCCCGGGCAAGGCGCGTCGAGCGCCGCCCCCGGGAGCATAGCGCAGAGCGGCATCATTTCCCGGAGGCGATGCTGCGCATCTGTCCGGGCTACCGGCCCGCAGAACGCTGTGAACCCGTAGCCCGGGCAAGGCGCGTCGAGCGCCGCCCCCGGGAGCATAGCGCAGAGTGGCATCATTTCCCGGAGGCGATGCTGCGCATCTGTCCGGGCTATCGGCCCGCAGACGAATGTGAACCCGTAGCCCGGCTAAGCGTAGCGCGAGCCGGGTAAAACTACCAGTCGATTCCCACCTGCGCCTGAATACCGCTGTCAAAGGCGTGCTTCACCGGACGCAGCTCACTAACCGTATCGGCAAGCTCCAGCAGCCGGGCGTGGCAGCCGCGGCCGGTGACAATCACGTTCTGCCGTGGCGGACGATTCTCTATCGCCGCGATCACTTCCTGAGTATCCAGATAGTGATACGCCAGCATATAGGTAAGTTCATCCAGCACCACCAGATCGTAGCTCGGGTCGGCCAGCATGCGCTTGCTCTCCTGCCATACGGCCGACGCCGCCTCGATATCTGCCTCCCGGTTTTGCGTTTCCCAGGTAAAGCCGGTGCCCATAATGTGAAACTCAACGCCCAGAGGATGCAGTGTGTTGTACTCTCCATTATCCCACTGGCCTTTAATGAACTGGGCAACACCGACGCGCTTACCGTGGCCGACGGCGCGCGTTGCCGTACCGAAGGCGGCGGTGGATTTACCTTTTCCGTTGCCGGTGAAGACGATCAGAATGCCTTTTTGCTCCGTTGCCGCCGCCACGCGGGTAGCAACCTGCGTTTTCAGCTTCTGCTGGCGCTGACGATGGCGGTCGGGATTGCCTCGCGCGTGCATAAATGCTCCTTAGTGTCCTGCCGGACAGGTGGCGCAGCGGTGCTGCTGCTCGAACTGGCTAAAGAAGTTGTTGCCTTTGTCGTCAACCAGCACAAACGCGGGCAGATTTTCGACTTCCATCATCCATACCGCTTCCATGCCCAGCTCCGGATACTCCAGGCAGCGCAAACTTTTCACATACTGCTGCGCCAGTAGGGCCGCCGCGCCGCCGATGCTGCCGAGATTAAAGCCGCCGTGTTTATGGCAGGCCTCGGTCACCTGCTGGCTGCGGTTGCCTTTGGAAAGCATGATCAGACTGCCGCCCGCCGCCTGGAAAGCGTCAACATACCCATCCATGCGTCCGCCGGTGGTGGGGCCCAGCGAGCCGCAGGCCAGATTATTCGGCGTTTTCGCCGGGCCGGCGTAGTAGACAATATGCTTGCGCATATACTCCGGCATCGGTTCGCCGTTATCCAGACGCGCTTTGATTTGGGCATGGGCGATGTCGCGGGCGACGACAATCGGACCGCTCAGCGATAGCCGGGTGCCCACGGGCAGGGCTGACAGGTCGTGGAGGATGTCGCGCAGCGGCCGGTTCAGATCGAGCTGGACGGTCTGCGCCCCGTTTTCTATGCGCTGAGAATCAGGGATAAACTTGCCCGGGTTATGTTCCAGCTTCTCCAGCCAGATGCCGTGTTTGTTGATTTTGGCTTTGATGTTTCGGTCGGCGGAGCAGGAAAGCGCCATTGCGATAGGGCAGGAGCCGCCGTGCCGCGGCAGGCGAATCACGCGAATGTCGTGGGCGAAGTATTTGCCGCCAAACTGTGCGCCGATGCCGAACTCGCGGCTGGCTTTGAGCAGCGCCGCTTCCAGCGACGTATCGCGAAACGCCTGGCCCAGTTCGTTTCCGCTGGTGGGCAGATTGTCGTAATATTTTGTCGAAGCCAGCTTCGCCACCTTCAACGCCTGGTCCGCCGACAGGCCCCCCACCACAAAGGCGATGTGGTACGGCGGGCAGGCGGCGGTGCCCAGCGCCTTCATTTTTTCAATCAGGAAGGCGGTGAGTTTTTCCGGCTGCAGAATAGATTTTGTTTCCTGAAATAGCGCGGCTTTGTTCGCCGAACCGCCGCCTTTATTGACGAAGAGGAAGCGGTATTCACTGCCCGGCACCGCGCTGATATCAATCTGCGCGGGCAGGTTGGTCTCGGTGTTGACCTCGGTATACATATCAAGGGGGGCATTTTGCGAATAGCGTAAATTGTTTTCCTGAAAGGTGGTGTAGATGCCCTGACTCAGAGCTTCCGCGTCGTTGCCTCCGGTCCAGACGTTCTGGCCTTTGCTCGCGACGATGGTGGCGGTCCCGGTATCCTGGCAGTTTGGCAGCACGCCTTTTGCCGAGACTTCGGCGTTGCGCAGCAGCTGTAGCGCAACGTATTTATCGTTGCCGCTGGCCTGCGGGTCGTGCAGGATGCTGGCGATCTGCTTTAAGTGCCCGGCGCGCAGGAAAAACGACGCCTCATAAAATGCCTGCTGAGCCAGCAATGTTAACGCTTCCGGCGCAACCTTGATGACCTCTTCTCCATCTAACTCTGTCACCTTAACATGTTGATTCGTTAGCAGTTCATATTCGGTATTATCGTTGCTCTGAACAAAAAGTTCCTGCCAGACAAAGGGTTTCGACATTTTACTTCTCACTATTTCGCTAAAAAGAGATTGGCCCGCGTCGCATTCGCGACGTACTCGATGGTCTGCTGGGCGCGGACGCTGTTGCCGGCTGCATCCAGCGGAGGGGAGTAGACGGCGATAGCGTATTGCCCGGGAACGACGGCGACCATTCCGCCGCCAACGCCGGATTTTGCCGGGATACCGACGGTGTACAGCCATTTGCCGCTGCCGTCGTACAGCCCGGCGATCGCCATTTCCGCCAGCACCTGCGGGACGTAGCTGGCGGTGAGCAGCTGCTTGCCGTTGAACGGTGATTTGCCATTGTTGGCGAGTACGGCCCCCATTTTGGCGAGCTGCTCAACGGTGATATCCACCGAACACTGACGGGTGTAGATTTCGACGGCTTCCTGAGGGTCGCCATAGAAGCTGCGGTATGAATTCATCAGCATCGCCAGCGCCTGGTTATGCTGATTGGTCTCCATTTCGGATTGAAATACCGGCTCGTTAACGCTCAGGGAGCTGTCGGCCCAGGCGTTGAGGTTGTTGAGAATGTTGTTCCAGCGGTCGGTTTTGTCTTTCGCCGCAATCAGGCTCACGGTGCTCATGGCGCCGGCGTTGACTAACGGGTTCTCCGGCGCGCCTTGCGTGAGCTCGACGGCTAAGCCGGAATTGAAGGGCAGGCCGGTCGCGTTCGCGCCGAGTTTATCCAGCACCTCCTGCGGCCCGCGCTGCTCCATTGCCAGCGCCAGGGTGAAAACTTTACTTAAGGATTCCATCGGAAAGGCTTTTGTCACGTCGCCGGTCTGGTAAATTTTGCCTTCGACCGTCGCGAGCGTAATGGCGAAATTATTCGGGCTATAGCTCGCCAGGGCAGGGATATAGTCGGCGACTTTACCGTCGTGATTACTCTTATATTTCTGATGTGCCTGCTCGATGATGCTGGCGTAGTCCGGCGCGCTTTGCGCCTGCGCGGCGGCGCTAAACAGTAAGCTGGCGGTTAAGATGCAGGTGCCAAGAAATTTCACGTTCATGGGGTGTCCCGTTGGGATGATTGGAGGGAACCGGGCCGGACGTATCCGGCCTGGGGCTCATAGCCATTTTGCTGTCAGGACATCGCCACTTCTGACGTTTCGCTGGCAGGGCGCTCCTGCTCCGGTTTTTTGACCGGGGCGGTGCCGCGGCAGCCTTCTCCGTAATGCTCGCCTTCCCAACGGCCAACGATGGCGGCGCCCATGGCGTTACTCATCACGTTGGTGGCGGAGCGACCCATATCGAGGAACGGGTCGACGCCCATCAGCAGGATCAGGCCCGCTTCCGGAATGTTGAACTGGTTCAGCGTCGCGGCGATAACCACCATTGAGGCGCGCGGCACGCCCGCCATCCCTTTGGAAGTCAGCATCAGGATCAGCAGCATGGTGATCTGCTCGCCCATGCTGAGGTGGACGTTACAGGCCTGGGCGATAAACACCGTGGCGAACGAGCAGTAGGCCATGGAGCCGACCAGGTTAAAGGAGTAACCGATGGGCAGGACGAAGCTGGCGATTTTGGAAGAGACGCCGAATTTTTCCAGCTTATCGAGGGTTCCTGGGAAGGCAGCTTCTGAGCTGGATGTGGTGAAGGCCAGCAGCGCGGGCTCGAAGATCGCTTTGGTCAGGCGGCTGATACATGGGCCGACAATCACCGTCGACAGGCCAATCAGGATTGCCCACAGCATGCCCAGCGTCAGGTAGAACTCACCCATAAAGATCCCGGCGCTGACCATCACGCCAAGACCGCGCTCGGCAATCAGCCCAGAGATGGCGGCGAAAACGGTCAGCGGCGCGAACAGCATGACGTACCCTGTGAGCTTCAGCATCACGTGGACCAGCGAATCGAGCACCTTCACAATGGGCTCGGCTTTTTCGCCGATCGCCGCCAGGCTGCAGCCGAGGAAAATAGAGAACACCACGATTTGCAGAATTTCGTTGCGCGCCATCGCATCAACGATGCTGGTGGGTACCGCGTGCGAGATAAACACTTTCAGGGTGAAGGGCTCGGACTGAACGGCGGCCACGGCTCCGGCATCGTGGGGGACAAAGTTGATGCCCGCGCCTGGCTGGAACAGATTGACGATCACCAGACCCAGCGCAATCGACAGCAGCGAGGCGCAAATAAACAGGAAAAAGGTTTTAGAGAATATGCGCCCGAGCGTTTTCGCATCGCCCATTTTGGCGATGCCGACCACCAGCGTTGATATTACCAGCGGGGCGATAATCATTTTTACCAGGCGTAAAAATATAGTGGTAAAAATGGAGATATCCTGCGCATAGGATTTTGCTGTATCTGCTGATGCCATATTATTAATGATCACCCCGGCAATCATGCCGAGTATCAGGCCTAATATGATCATTTTGGTTAAACTTATTTTTTTCATATTTACTCCATCGGAACAGGGTTAGTCGTGAAGTGGTGTAGGGCGGCGTACGCCTGCGCCAGGCAGCAGCGCAGACGTACGCCTGTGGTGACTAACCGCATAAATTGTCTGGAATACAGTGATACAGCGAAATCCTGTATACCAATGGATGTTGTTGTATTTTTATATCCGTCGTCTTTCAATCTGCATTTTTGTTGGCTGCCTTTGCTCACCCCTGTCACGTACGGATGTAAGCTCCTGGGGATGAATGAGGGACATCCATGTCCCTCACCGAAGGCAGCCTCCGGCTGTTCAAATTCGTTCCTGACGAATTTGTCTCTCAGTTGCCGCCTCAATGCAACTCGAAATCCATTGGATATAGAATTAGAAATCGAACTCAATACTTAATAGCGGCGCATGCTGCTGAGCACCATAAACATCATTGTCCCCGACGTTGCCGGAAATAATATCCCGCGGCATGACGATTTTTACCGCGTTGGCCGGATCGAACCAGATAATGCGATGAATAAAATCAGGCTTTACGTTATATAAGCCGGCAATAAGCTGCGGGGTTAATTGCTCAGAACGTTTGACCCGCTGATAATCTTCCCGGGTTTTAAATAAAATATCTAAAACCAGTTCATACGGTCCGGCGTTTTTGGAGCGGATCACCTGCGCCAGTGAGCATAGGGATTGTTTCATGCCTGAACTCCTTCTGGCGTCACCTGTTCGATATGGAAGTCAAAGCGCAGCGCGTCGCTGGCTTCGATCAGGTGATAGATTGAGAACTCATACACCGGACCGCTCTGAATATCGGAAGGCGAGAACGGGAAGGCGAGGTTGCCCGCGGTGGCAATGCGGTTTTCATAGCCGTAGTGCAGCAGGGTAGAGCGCACCAGCGAACAGACGCTGTTGGCGATATCCTGGGTTGGCGCAACGACATCAAGCAGGATGCCCAGTTCGTGCCCGGCGGTTTTCATCGGTTCGTGATTGCCCATCACGCCGTTCTTTCCATACAGATGGAAGGTCATGCGGATGCTGTCATCGTTCAGGGAGAGGTTGCGTGCGACGCTGGTCTGTACCTCTTCAAGAATATTATCGATTCCGGCAATCATGATCGGATCGCGCGTTCCGGCAATGGTCAGGCAGCGGAAACCGACCCGCCGCGCGCCTTCCAGCTTCAGCGCGTACGGCGTCGCTTCATGACGAGAACCGCTGACGTAAACCTCGCCTTCGTTGACGGCTTTGAAGGTGCATCCTTTCAGGTTCAGCACGCCGCCCGGACCGGGCAGGAAATACGGATCGGACTTCTCGTACAGCGTATGCGCCGCCGCAGAGGTTTCGGTAAACTTACGCTTTGGATTAAACGCTTTCAGCGTAAAGCCGCTGTCGTCGATAATCCCCATGGCGCAGTCGGAACCGGAGCCCGGCGTGGCGGCAATGGCCGCGCATTCGAGGATCTTGCCGCAGTGCAGGGCGAGCCCCTCGTCAAAGCCCTGCATAATCGGCAGCGCCGCGAAGCAGGCCGGATCGTACGCCCGGCCGCCAAGCACCACCTGGGCGCCGGCTGCCAGCGCCCGCTGAAAGGGTTCGATCCCCATCTGGGCGACGATATAGGTACTCTCTTCAATGGCCTCGTGGGTCAGTTCAGGCACAAAGTCCAGGGCGGTGATTTTGCCGTTATCCAGCGCCTGATGAACGATGGCTTTATCGACATCAGACGGGATCAGCGCCATGGAGAACGACAGTTTTTCTTCCTGCGCAATCTCATGGATAATCTGCCGACACCACTCCAGATGCGGCGCGGCGCCGGATCCTCCAGCGGTACCGATCACCACCGGAATGTTGTTCTTCACGCCGGCGACGATCATATAGCGCAGATCGCGTTTCACCCCGGCCCGGTCGGTAAAAGGTTTGCCTGCCCCCAGATAGTGGGGGCCGGGATCGGATGAACCGGCGTCAACGGCAATCAGATCCGGCGATGCCTCCATAGCTTTACGAAAGCTCTCTTCCGGGAAGCCATAGCCGAGGATTGCCGTCGGCGATAAGATCTTAAAGGTACGAGCCATCTCTTAATCCTTAGTCTGCAACAGCGCGATGGTGCGGTTCATTTCGTTAAACACGATGTTAAGACCTTCGTCGAAGCCCATGCCCGGCTTGATCAGCATGCGCATCGGACGCGCGGCCAGCGCGACGTGAACGCAGGTGCGGGCGCTGATCTCGGTTTCGTTACAGGTACCGCCCTGATAGGCTTCCATCGCGTGTTTGTTGCAGTACAGCACCGCGTCCACGATGTTATGAATGCCGCCGAGATCCGGGGTTTTGATCTGCACCATGTGGCAGCTGCCGGCATCGGTAAAGTCAACGATGTCCTGATAGGTGTTACACCACTCGTCGGCGACAATTTTTACGCCGGAACCGAGGCGGGTCAGCTCTTTGGTGATGGCCGTGAGCATACGGATCTGGTCCGGTTTATTACCCGCATCCACCGGGCCTTCTATGTAGAGCGGCAGGCCCTGCGCCTCTTGCTCCAGGCTGGCGATATAGTCGGCGCAGCGAACCGGATCCATATTGAAAATCAGGCCGATGGTGCCGTACACGTCGATATGCAGCGTGGGGCGATAGCGGGGGCTGGTGCGCAGGCTTAAGATGCGGTCGGATAGCCAGCGGACATACTCACGCAGTTTTTCCCCTTTGAGACCCAGCTTCTCTTCGACGTTGTTAATGAGCGCATGCGGCAGGACGTCAACGCCTTTGAGGATCATTTTGTCCACGGCGATGTAGCGGTCGTCGCCGCTCTGACCAAATAACGGAATCGCTTCCGGTATGCAGGGCAGCTGCCATTCGTCGCAAACCACCTCCGCCTTCAGGCGGCCGCTGGCCAGCGCGGTGGCGTCGAGCAGCGCCTGGGAAAGACCGTAGCGGACGGCGGTATGCAGCAGATGACCGTCGATGCGCAGCTTGTCGAAGAAGCGGGCGTTCGGCAGGAAGGTATCGACATCGCGGCCCTCCAGCAGCGGTTTGATATGATCGTTGAGGAACGGGATAAAGTTCTCCGCCAGGAACAGCGGGTCGCGGCCGCCCGCGCCGGAGTACTGTACGGCGGCACAGTCACCGACCGCCACCGCGCCGTTTTCCAGAATCAGCTGGACGGATACGCATTCACCCGCCTGGCGTACCGAGGTGAAGCCTGGCGTTACCGGAGCACCGGTATAAATGAACCCATCATGACCCGCGCCGTTTTTAATCGCCTGCTGATCGTCAAAATAGAATGAAGAGTAGCCAGCGGTGAAAAGGGCCTGTTTAATTTTCATTATGGTCTTCCTATTAATTTACTGTGGGATACCGCGTTGATGTCATCAACAACCATCTGGAATGAGGGTTTGCGTCCTTCAAAATGCGCACGTTCAGCGACGTAATCGTGGTGCAGGGCGAGGATGTCCTTCGGCAGCGGAACCGCGCCGGCTTCAAGCACGCGAATGGCGCCGGCATTGTCGCGAACCGGCAAAATTTTGCCCGCGTTGCAGGATGCGGGGGCAAAAGGCACGTCCAGGACGCCCGCTTCAAAGGCCAGCACCGTACCGCGGGCGATGTCGCCGTTGCCCAGCTCGAACACTTTCTTCAGCACCGCGCGAACCTCGCTTTTTATCAGCTCCACTTCCTGCTCAACCGCGGCGCAGGGCGGGAACTTCTGATCGCTGACCATATTGAGCATCTGGCGGGATGCCCTCAGCCCCTGCGCGTTGGCCGCCGCGGTGGGAATACCGAACGCTTCATGCGGGCTCTTGGTGATCACTTTGGTGGCGCCGGACATCCCGGCTACCGCCGCGCCCCAGGAGATAATGGCAAAGGCTTTTGATTCATCTTCCGGAAAGCCGCCCATCCACTGGTGGAAGACGGTACTCAGCTCGTAATCGTCGAATCCATAATTGCCAAAGTATTCGTGGGAGAGTTCGCGAAGAGATTTAATCGCCGCGATGTCCTGGGTGAGGCTGCCGACCTGGCCGTAGCCGACGGTGATTGACTTGACGCCCTGTTCCAGCGCCAGCAGACCTTCGATAATGGCCACCGCGTGGGACATAAACGGTGGGATCAGGGTGCCGGTCAGCGGGCCGAACGGTTCGCGGTTAATACGAATGCCGTGTTCTTCATACAGGCCCATCAGGCGGTCGCAGTACTGCCAGTCGCGAATCGACTTCTCCAGGGTGACGCGCTTGGCGTAGGGAATGTTGTAGGAGATACCGCCGCCTTCGTAGCTGGTAAAGCCGCTGGCCATGGAGATTTCCGCCAGCAGGCGCGCGTCTGGCGTACCGTGACGTACCTGGACCGGTTTTTCCAGCGCTTCGGTCATCCGGCGGCAGGCGGCGACGCCGTGGTTAACCACCGGCAAACCATTCAGTTTGGAGGTTCCCGCCTCGATGGATTTCTGTATGCCGACCGCCGCTTCTTCGTAACGGTTGAGGCGGGTATAGGCATCGATGGTGCTGGGCAGCAGATCGCACTCTTCCTGCAGGGTTTTGAGCAGCGCAATATGTTCATCCATCAGCGCCACGCCCGCGCGCGGCTGGCTCAGGGTTTTACCCTCCTGGTCGGCCTTAAGCAGAGCGTGAGAAAAGCGTTTTTTCTCAGGAATGGTTTGCTGGTACTTCACGCCATCTTCGAAGTGCTCAACGTCCTTGCCGGTATGCCAGGTCTGCAATACCTGATGCCGCTCGGTCATGAATTCGTCGTGGGTTAATTTTTTATTTCGAAGTTCCATTCGTAGCTGCCTTCATTTATAGGGTTAAACAGTGAATGCTGGTGCGAGCGGCGAGCTCGGGGTAGAGCCTGGCAACGTTTGCCAGCAGCGGAAGCAGGCCTTTTGCATCGCGGTAATAATCAAACCGGGTTGGCAGGAGAATGCGTCTGCCGTCGTCATCCAGTTCGCGGTATTTCAGCCAGCGGTGGATGTCGAAGCCGCTGGCGCGGGAGAGCCATCCACCGGAACCGACGACTTTACGCACGGGGGTCAGATCGCGGCCCATCTGTAAATCGACGTTGCCCACGCAGGTGCAGACCTGCTTTTTGGTGCCCGCGTGGCGTTCGCTGGCGTAGCCGACGCACAGCCCGGCCAGCACGGTGTCGAAATATTTTTCTTCCTCGTTGAGCGGCAGATAATCCGGCTGAGCGACCAGATGGCGCAGGTAGCGGTAAAAGGCCTCCTGACGCTGCGGCTGGTGGGCAAACACCACGTTCACCAGCTCCTGAGTACTTTCACCGACCACGACAGCTGAAACGCGCATGCCGAGATCGCCTTCTACCGTACGTTTAACAAACGGTTCCGGAACCCCGTGCAGAACGGTATCCGGAGAGAGCGTGTTGGCGCTGGCGGAGTAGACGTCGGTGGTGGCGCCGCCCATATCGATCAGCATGAACTCTTTCCACGCGCTGTCGTAATGGCTGATGGTTTTTACCAGCTCGTAGACGGTCCACGGCGTTGGCATCGGCTCTTCGCCGGTTTCCGCGACAATCACGTCCAGCCCTTTACCTTTGACGATTCGGGATAAGAAGACATCGCAAATCGCCTTGCGGGCAGCGTAGGGATTAGGGTGATCGAGATCGGGCAGAATGTTGTCTACCGTGGTCAAATCTTTGTGGCCAAGGATGGCCTGAACCTCGTCCTGAATATCCCGGTTTCCGGCATAGATAATGGCGCAGTCGAGCGTTGACTCCGCCAGCGCATGGGCGTTGGCCAGGCCGTAGCTCTCCTCGCCGCCGTCGGTTCCGCCGGTAAATAGCAGGATATCCGGCGGCGTGGCTTCCAGCGCCTGGATATCGTGGCGGTTGAGTTTGTAGGCGTAGTATTGGGCGATTTTGGCCCCCGCCGAGTGGGCGGTGACTTTTGCTGATTCCAGGGTGATGGACGGCACCAGACCCATCGCGGCAACGGCAAGACCGCCTTTTGCCGATGAAGAGTATTTCAGCGTGACGTCACCGCGGTGCAGCAACGGGCGCGCATCGGCAACGTTAAGCACCCGGTTCAGGCTGGCAAAAAAGCCTTCCGCCAGGTGATGGGTAGTGGTCGGGGTCAGAACGTGATTTACCAGCGTCAGCTCATCCCCCTCCTGTGCGAAGAGGGCCGCTTTGGTCCACGTCGAGCCGATATCGACAGAGACGGTTTGCATCAGATAGCCTCTTCCAGACACTGCTGTTCAACGCCGTGGCGCTGGTTGATATCGTTCGCCATCAGCCTGCAGACGTCTTCCAGATCGTGGCTTGGGGCAAAGACGCGATTGAAGCCCATCTCTTTGAATTTGGCCTCGACGTCGGCAAAATCATGCTTACCGACCACCAGGTTACCGCCAACGTAAAGAAGAATATCGCCGATACCGCGTTCGATGCAGCGTTCGCGCAGTCCCAGGCAGTCGATATCGCCGTGGCCGTAAATAGACGACACAACGATGGCGTCCGCGCCGGTTTCGATAGCGGCATCGATATATTCATCCTGACTGACCATCACCCCCAGATTGATTACGCGAAAATCATGGGCAGTAAAAACGCGGTCCAGGACTTTGTTGCCTACTGCATGGCAGTCAGCACCAATGACGCCAATAACAAGTGTTGATTTCTTCATGGGTAATCCTCTGTAAGGCTGATGGTATAAAAATAAAAACGACTTTCTAATATTTGCAGCGTTGATGATGGCCGCCTGTTAATAGGGCTGGAGTGTCTGTGGTTCGAAGGGGGGAAGCAATTGATCTATTTTCAGAATATCTTTCAAAAAAGTCTTGTTTTTGATTTTTCTTTAAAAAATCCTTTTCTATCATATAGTTGTTGATTTCTTATTGTCTGGGGGTTATTTCTGTTTAGATCTTTTTAATAAATAGATTGCGATGTTTGTGAGCAAGGTCTTATTTTATATTTTGCCTTTGATAATAAGCGGTAAATACAATTCTTTAAATTTTTCTGTGAACATAGTAACGGAATTTATGTGCGGTTTTTTATATGCGTCACGGCAAATTTGTTAGATTAAAGATATAAAATGATGATTTGTTTATTTAATATTTCATTTTTGTTGAATGGCGGAGTGGGGCAGGAGAGCTGCTTTCCGGGGTGGATAAAAGCGTAGGGGGAAAGTCTGCTGCATAAAGAGCAGGGTGCGTTGCGTCACAAAACGACAAGAAAGAGAATGTACGCCGCATTTACTTGATAATGAGATAGTTACGCATCTGTGTTAATTGAAAGTAAACGCAATGATAAATGTAATAAGCAAAAAATTTAGGGCATTAACTTGATAAAAAAAATCTGTGAGCTACACGACATTGTCAGCTGATGCCCGGATTAATGCGCCCAGCGCTCATCCCATTAAATTCCCCTCCGCGGCGAAATAAATGGACTATCATTTTCAGTAACCGTTGATACTCTTGAAAAACATATTGTTAACCTAGTGTTTACCTGTACGGTACACGGTATACATAATTAACATTTAAAATGAAAATTGATTTAAATCAATGTTTAAAACTTGGAAAAGGTCGCGAAATGGAGTTAAATTGTCGCGGATCAAATTGACCGAAATCTGGTATTTTCGCTATAAATTGATCGCTGTCGAAAACTGCAAATTTATCACAATAAAAACCTATTTATTGTAAGGGTTTTGCAGCGTAATATAATCACGGGATCAATTTGGGTGTTTTGTTAACATGTTTGTAACTTCTCATTACTATCGTTTTCTTGCATGAGAAAACGGGCGTGACGAGAAGAAGCAAATAAATTTGTATTGGGGCATGCGTGTGACCCTTTCTAACGGGGTTCACTCTCGGAGTCTTCATGCGATGAGCAAGGAGTCATGATGTTAGATATAGTCGAACTGTCGCGCTTACAGTTTGCCTTGACCGCGATGTACCACTTCCTGTTTGTGCCGCTGACGCTAGGTATGGCGTTCCTGCTGGCCATCATGGAAACGGTCTACGTCCTTTCCGGCAAACAGATTTATAAAGATATGACCAAGTTCTGGGGCAAGTTGTTTGGTATCAACTTCGCGCTGGGTGTGGCAACCGGTCTGACCATGGAGTTCCAGTTCGGGACTAACTGGTCTTACTACTCTCACTATGTGGGCGATATCTTCGGTGCGCCGCTGGCCATTGAAGGTTTGATGGCCTTCTTCCTCGAATCTACCTTTGTCGGTCTGTTCTTCTTCGGTTGGGATCGTCTGGGCAAAGTTCAGCACATGGCCGTGACCTGGCTGGTGGCGCTGGGCTCCAACCTGTCGGCGCTGTGGATCCTCGTCGCTAACGGCTGGATGCAGAACCCGATTGCGTCGGACTTCAACTTTGAAACCATGCGTATGGAGATGGTCAGCTTCTCTGAGCTGGTCCTGAACCCGGTTGCTCAGGTTAAGTTCGTTCATACCGTGGCGTCAGGCTACGTGACCGGCGCGATGTTCATTCTTGCCATCAGCTCCTGGTATATGCTCAAAGGCCGCGACTTCGCTTTTGCCAAGCGCTCCTTCGCTATCGCAGCCAGCTTCGGTATGGCGGCGATTCTCTCCGTTATCGTTCTCGGTGATGAATCCGGCTACGAAATGGGCGACGTGCAGAAAACCAAACTGGCGGCTATCGAAGCTGAATGGGAAACTCAGCCTGCTCCGGCGGCCTTTACCCTGTTTGGTATTCCCGATCAGAAGGCGCAGGAGAACCGCTTCGCGATTCAAATTCCTTACGCGCTGGGCATCATTGCGACTCGATCCGTGGATAAACAGGTTACCGGCCTGAAAGACCTCATGGTTCAGCACGAAGAGCGTATCCGTAACGGGATGAAAGCTTACGCGCTGCTGGAACAGCTGCGTGCCGGTTCAACCGACCAGGCCGTGCGCGATCGCTTTAACGACGTGAAGAAAGATCTGGGCTACGGTCTGCTGCTGAAACGCTATACCGACAACGTCTCTGACGCGACGGAAGAGCAGATTGCTCTGGCGACCAAGGACTCTATTCCTGCCGTGGCGCCGCTCTACTTCGCCTTCCGTATTATGGTAGCGTGCGGCGTGCTGATGCTGTTGATTATCGGCGCCTCCTTCTGGAGCGTGATTCGCAACCGCATCGGTGAGAAAAAATGGCTGCTGCGCGCCGCGTTCTATGGCCTGCCGCTGCCGTGGATTGCCGTTGAATCGGGCTGGTTTGTCGCCGAATATGGCCGTCAGCCGTGGGCTATTGGTGAGGTGCTGCCGACGGCCGTCGCGAACTCGTCGCTGACCGCGGGCGACCTGATCTTCTCTATGGTGCTGATTTGTGGCCTGTACACGCTGTTCCTGGTGGCTGAACTGTTCCTCATGTTCAAGTTTGCCCGTAAAGGACCAAGCAGCCTGAAAACCGGTCGCTACCACTTTGAACAGTCCTCTGCGGCTATTCAGTCGGCACGCTAAGACAGGAGTCGTCAAATGATCGATTATGAAGTATTGCGTTTTATCTGGTGGCTGCTGATCGGCATTTTGCTTATTGGTTTTGCCGTCGCCGATGGCTTCGACATGGGGGTGGGGATGCTCACCCGTTTCCTCGGTCGTAACGACACCGAGCGTCGAATTATGATTAACGCCATTGCCCCGCACTGGGACGGAAACCAGGTGTGGCTGATCACCGCCGGCGGCGCGCTGTTTGCCGCCTGGCCGATGGTTTACGCCGCCGCGTTTTCCGGCTTCTATGTGGCCATGATCCTGGTGCTGGCGTCTTTATTCTTCCGTCCGGTGGGTTTCGACTACCGCTCGAAGATTGAGGACAACCGCTGGCGTAACATGTGGGACTGGGGCATCTTCGTTGGCAGCTTCGTGCCGCCGCTGGTGATTGGCGTGGCGTTCGGCAACCTGCTGCAGGGCGTTCCGTTCCACGTTGATGAATATCTGCGCCTGTACTACACCGGTAACTTCTTCCAGTTGCTGAATCCGTTTGGCCTGCTGGCCGGTATTGTTAGCGTGGCGATGATCCTGACGCAGGGCGCGACCTACCTGCAGATGCGTACCGTGGGTGAACTGCACCTGCGCACCCGCTCCGTGTCTACGGTGGCGGCGCTGGTGACGCTGGTCTGCTTCGCGCTGGCGGGCGTTTGGGTCTACTACGGTATCGACGGTTATGTGGTGAAATCGGTGATGGATCATACCGGCCCGTCTAACCCGCTGACCAAAGAAGTCGCGCGTGAAGCCGGCGCGTGGATGGTGAACTTTAATAACATGCCGGCGCTGTGGGCGATTCCTGCTCTGGGCGTGGCGCTGCCGCTGTTGACCGTCATCTCGACAAAAGCGGATAAAGGCGCATGGGCGTTTCTGTTCTCCTCGCTGACGCTGGCGTGCATCATTCTGACTGCCGGTATCGCCATGTTCCCGTTCATTATGCCATCAAGCACGGCGATGAACGCGAGCCTGACCATGTGGGATGCGACCTCCAGCCAGCTGACGCTGAACCTGATGACTTACGTGGCGATTGTCTTCGTACCGATTATTCTGGCCTACACCGCCTGGTGTTACTGGAAAATGTTCGGTCGCATCACTCGCGAAGACATCGAAAAGAACACCCACTCGCTGTACTAAGGTAAGGAGCTATATATGTGGTATTTCGCATGGATTTTGGGAACGCTTCTTGCCTGTGCTTTTGGGGTGATTACCGCGCTGGCGCTTGAGCACGTGGAAGCCACCAAAGCAGGTAAAGAAGAACACTGATGAGTATTATCGTGATGCGATATACGAAATCATTCGGGTTGCATCGAGGCGGCAAGTCTGTGAATCCCCAGGAGCTTACACAAGTAAGTGACTGGGGTCAGCAGACGTAGCCAACAAAGAGGCGACGTGAATGATAAAGTATATGTATGCGATAATGGACAAGCGCCCGTTAAGGGCGCTTTCCTTATTGATGGCGCTGGCGCTAGCGGGCTGTATCTTTTGGGATCCGTCGCGCTTTGCGGCCAAAACCAGCGAGCTGGAAATCTGGCACGGCTTCCTGCTGATGTGGGCGGTTTGTACCGGCGTTATCCACGGCGTGGGCTTCCGCCCGCGCGCCATTCACTGGCAGGGAATTTTTTGTCCGCTTATCGCTGATATTGTGCTCGTTTTGGGCCTGTTCTTTTTCTTCTTTTGAATAAGAAATCTCTGTTAACCATATGGGCTTGCATAAGCCCATAAAAATTTACTCCTCGTTTACTTTCCCCCATTCCAAACCACGATTCCCGCGCGTATAGTAGCGAAGTTTGAAAGCACTAACCTTTTGTTGCATTACCGGGATGTAAAGTGAATACAACGCTGTTTCGATGGCCGGTTCGGGTCTATTACGAAGACACCGACGCCGGTGGTGTGGTTTACCACGCCAGCTACGTCGCTTTCTATGAAAGAGCACGCACAGAGATGCTGCGCCATCATCACTTCAGCCAACAGGTTTTGCTGGCTGAACGAGTTGCCTTTGTGGTTCGCAAAATGACGCTGGAGTATTTTGCGCCCGCCAGACTCGACGACATGCTCGAAATCCAGACGGAGATAACCTCAATGCGAGGAGCTACCCTGGTTTTCACGCAGCGAATCGTCAACGCCGAGAACGTCGTTTTGAATGAAGCTGAGGTTCTTATCGTGTGCGTTGATCCACTCTTAATGAAGCCTCGTGCGCTTCCCAAGTCTATTGTCGCGGAGTTTAAGCAGTGACTGAGATGAATATCCTTGATTTGTTCCTGAAGGCGAGCCTTCTGGTTAAACTTATCATGTTGATTTTAGTTTGTTTTTCCATCGCCTCCTGGGCCATCATTATTCAGAGAACGCGTATCCTCAATTCGGCGTCACGTGAGGCCGAAGCGTTTGAAGATAAGTTCTGGTCCGGTATCGAGCTTTCTCGTTTGTACCAGGAAAGCCAGGGTCGTCGCGATAATCTGACCGGTTCGGAACAAATCTTCTACAGCGGCTTCAAAGAGTTTGCGCGTCTGCATCGTGCGAACAGCCATGCGCCGGAAGCGATTGTCGAAGGAGCGTCGCGCGCCATGCGTATTTCGATGAACCGCGAGCTGGAAACCCTGGAAACCCACATCCCGTTCCTCGGTACGGTGGGTTCTATCAGCCCATATATCGGTCTGTTTGGTACCGTATGGGGGATCATGCATGCCTTTATCGCGCTGGGCGCGGTAAAACAGGCGACGCTGCAAATGGTCGCGCCGGGTATCGCAGAAGCGCTCATCGCGACGGCAATTGGTCTTTTTGCCGCTATCCCGGCGGTTATGGCCTATAACCGTCTGAACCAGCGCGTGAACAAACTTGAGCTGAACTACGACAACTTTATGGAAGAGTTCACCGCCATTCTGCACCGTCAGGCGTTTACCAGCAGCGAAAGCAATAAGGGGTAAGCCATGGCCAGAGCACGTGGACGCGGACGTCGCGAACTGAAGTCCGAGATCAACATCGTTCCGCTGCTGGATGTCCTGTTGGTGCTGTTGCTGATCTTTATGGCGACAGCGCCGATCATTACGCAGAGCGTAGAGGTCGACCTACCGGACGCAACGGAGTCGCAGGCGGTGAAAAGCAACGATGAGCCGCCGGTGATCGTTGAAGTCTCCGGCGTCGGGCAGTACAGCGTGAAAGTTGGCCCGGAAACGTTATCGCAGCTGCCGCCGGAACAGGTTATTGCGGAAGCCAGGCGTCGACTTGAGGCGAATGAGAAAACGGTGTTCCTGATCGGCGGTGCTAAAGAGGTGCCATACGATGAGATTATTAAAGCGCTTAACCTGTTGCACAGCGCAGGGGTTAAATCGGTTGGCTTGATGACCAAGCCGATCTAATCGCTCGCAATATGCACGCCCGCCAGCACGTCGGCTTTGGGACAACAGCGTCTCGTGGCCGACGTCATATAACGGGAACAGGCGAACAGTTTTTGGGAACCGATAGTGTCAAAGGCAACCGAACAAAACGACAAGCTTAAACGAGCGATCATAGTATCAGTCGCGCTGCACATCGTATTGATAGCGCTGCTGATCTGGAGTTCGTTTGACGAGCATCTGGATGCTTCTGCCGGGGGTGGCGGAGGTTCCTCTATCGATGCGGTAATGGTCGATCCGGGGGCGGTTGTGAAGAATTATGACCGTCAACAGCAGCAGCAGGCCAGCGCCCGCCGCGCCGCCGAGCAGCGTGAAAAGCAGGCTCAGCAGCAGGCGGAAGAGCTACGTGAAAAACAGGCCGCCGAGCAGGAACGGCTGAAACAGCTGGAACAGGATCGTCTACAGGCGCAGGAAGCGGCTAAAGAGGCGAAAGAACAGCAGAAACAGGCGGAAGAAGCCGCGGCGAAAGCCGCCGCAGCGGCCAAAGCCAAAGCGGACGCACAGGCGAAAGAGGCGCAGGAAGCTGCCGCCAAAGCCACCGCTGACGCGAAAGCGAAGGCCGATGCGCAGGCGAAAGCAGCCGAAGCCGCTGCGGCGAAAGCGGCGGCGGATGCGAAGAAACAGGCGGAAGCAGAAGCCGCGAAAGCGGCCGCGGACGCGCAGAAAAAAGCCGAAGCCGATGCGGCGAAGAAAGCTCAGCAGGAAGCTGAGAAGAAAGCGCAGCAGCAGGCAGAGAAAAAAGCGCAGCAGGAAGCGGCGAAACAGGCCGCTGCTGAAAAAGCTGCCGCCGAAAAAGCGGCAGAAAAAGCCGCCGCGCAGAAAGCTGCTGCTGAGAAAGCGGCAGCCGAGAAAGCCGCCGCAGCGGAAAAAGCCGCCGCTGAGAAAGCCGCGGCAGCCAAAGCTGCAGCAGCAGAGAAGGCCGCCGCAGACAAAGCGGCGAAAGCCGCCGCCGCTAAGGCAGCAGCCGCCAAGAAAGCCGCTGCGGCCAAAGAGGCCAACGGCGTTGACGATCTGCTCGGCGACCTGAGCTCCGGTAAGAATGCGCCGAAAGGTAATACCAGCGGTAGCGCTGGGGGTTCATCTCCTGCTAAAGGAAGTAAGCAGGGGCAGGGTGGGGCATCCCAGGCTGAGATTAACAGCTATATTTCACAGGTGCAGGCTGCGATTAAAGGTCATCTCTATGACTGGGATACCTACAAGGGGAAAACCTGTACTTTACGTGTGAATCTGGCTCAGGATGGAACGCTGTTAAGTGTGAAATCGGAAGGCGGCGATCCGGCGTTCTGTCAGCAAATGCTGGCCGCAACGAGCCGGATGACGAAGTTCCCTAAACCGCCGTCGCAGGCTGTTTATGAAACATTCAAAAATGCGCCACTGGACTTCAAACCTCAGTGATAGTTTTCCCCGTTTATGCGGGGAAAACAAACGTCGGTAGGCCCAGGGTTTTGGTAGTTTTGTGTATTTGAGTTTGTTAACATTCTGCTAAATTATCGTGGGCTTTTCGCCTGGATAAGGGAGATATGATGAAGCAGGCATTACGAGTAGCATTTGGTTTTTTAATGCTGTGGGCGGCAGTGCTGCACGCAGAAGTACGCATCGAGATTACCCAAGGGGTCGACTCGGCACGCCCAATCGGCGTTGTGCCGTTCCAGTGGGCGGGGCAGGGTGCTGCGCCGGAAGATGTGGGCGGTATCGTGGCGGCTGACCTGCGCAACAGCGGCAAGTTTAATCCGCTCGATCGCTCGCGTCTGCCTCAGCAGCCGGGTAGCGCTCAGGAAGTACAGCCGGCGGCATGGTCTGCGCTGGGCGTTGACGCCGTCGTGGTTGGTCAGGTGACGCAAAACCCTGACGGTTCCTACAACGTGGCGTATCAGCTGGTTGATACCGGCGGCGCGCCAGGGACCGTGCTTGCGCAGAACTCCTTTAAAGTCACGAAACAGTATCTGCGCTATGCCGCGCATGCTGCCAGCGACGCCGTATTTGAGAAGCTGACCGGTATTAAGGGCGCCTTCCGTACCCGTATCGCCTACGTGGTACAGACCAACGGCGGCCAGTTCCCGTACGAGCTGCGCGTGTCCGACTACGATGGCTACAATCAGTTCCTCGTTCACCGTTCAACTCAGCCGCTGATGTCTCCGGCATGGTCTCCGGACGGCGCGAAGCTGGCCTACGTGACCTTTGAAAGCGGACGCTCTGCGCTGGTTGTGCAGACGCTGGCTAACGGCTCCGTTCGTCAGATTGCTTCGTTCCCGCAGCATAACGGCGCGCCGGCGTTCTCGCCGGACGGCAGCAAACTGGCTTTCGCTCTGTCGAAAACCGGTAGCCTGAACCTGTACGTGATGGACCTGGGATCTGGCCAGATTCGTCAGGTGACCAACGGTCGCAGCAATAACACCGAACCAAGCTGGTTCCCGGATAGCCAGAACCTGGCCTTTACTTCCGACCAGGCCGGTCGTCCGCAGGTGTATAAAGTCAATATTAATGGCGGCACGCCGCAGCGTATTACCTGGGAAGGTTCACAAAACCAGGACGCTGACGTGAGCGCTGATGGTAAAACTATGGTAATGGTAAGCTCGGCCGGTGGTCAGCAGCACATTGCCAAACAAGATCTGGAAGCGGGTGGTGTGCAGGTTCTGTCATCAACGTTTTTAGATGAAACGCCAAGTCTGGCACCTAACGGCACTATGGTAATCTACAGCTCTTCTCAGGGGATGGGATCCGTGCTGAATCTGGTTTCTACAGATGGGCGTTTCAAAGCGCGTCTTCCGGCAACTGATGGACAGGTAAAATCACCTGCCTGGTCGCCGTATCTGTGATAATAAATAATTGATTATTAAAGGAATCAAAGAAATGCAACTGAACAAAGTGCTGAAAGGGCTGTTGATCGCTCTGCCGGTTATGGCAATCGCGGCGTGTTCTTCTAACAAGAACGCCAGCAACGACCAGAGCGGTGAAGGCATGCTGGGTGCCGGCACTGGTATGGACGGTAACGCTAACGGCGGCAACATGTCTTCCGAAGAGCAGGCTCGTCTGCAGATGCAACAGCTGCAGCAGAACAATATCGTTTACTTCGATCTGGACAAATACGATATCCGTTCTGACTTCGCTGCAATGCTGGACGCGCACGCAAACTTCCTGCGCAGCAATCCGTCCTACAAAGTGACCGTAGAAGGTCATGCGGATGAGCGTGGTACGCCGGAATACAACATCGCTCTGGGTGAGCGTCGTGCTAACGCCGTTAAGATGTATCTGCAGGGCAAAGGTGTTTCTGCTGACCAGATCTCCATCGTTTCTTACGGTAAAGAAAAACCTGCAGTACTGGGCCATGACGAAGCGGCTTACGCCAAAAACCGTCGCGCCGTACTGGTTTACTAAGAGAATTGCATGAGCAGTAACTTCAGACATCATCTATTGAGTCTGTCGTTACTGGTTGGCATAGCGGCCCCCTGGGCCGCTTTTGCTCAGGCGCCAATCAGTAGTGTCGGCTCAGGCTCGGTCGAAGACCGCGTCACTCAACTCGAGCGTATTTCCAATGCGCACAGCCAGCTTTTAACCCAACTCCAGCAACAACTCTCCGATAATCAGTCCGATATTGATTCCCTGCGCGGTCAAATTCAGGAAAGCCAGTATCAGCTGAATCAGGTTGTTGAGCGCCAGAAGCAGATCCTGCTGCAGATCGACGGTCTGAGCAGCGGTGGCGGCGCAGCGGGAGCGCAAACCCAGACGTCAGCGGGCGATCAGGGCGCTGCGGCTAGCGGGACGGCGCCAGCGGCCTCGTCAGGCGCCCCGGCGCAGACCGGTGATGCCAATACCGATTACAACGCGGCTATCGCGCTGGTGAAGGATCCCTCTCGCCAGGACGATGCGATGGCGGCTTTCCAGAACTTCGTCAAAAAGTACCCCGATTCAACGTATCAGCCGAACGCCAACTACTGGCTCGGTCAGCTGAATTACAACAAGGGTAAAAAGGACGATGCGGCGTACTATTTCGCTTCCGTGGTGAAAAACTACCCTAAATCCCCGAAGGCGCCCGATGCGATGTTTAAAGTCGGCGTGATCATGCAGGACAAAGGCGATACCGCAAAAGCGAAGGCGGTTTACCAGCAGGTGGTCAGTAAATTTCCTGGCACCGACGGGGCCAAACAAGCGCAAAAACGCCTTAACGCACTCGGATGATTATGGCATGACCAGAAATCGCATCATTTCTGGTCTTGTCGCATGAATCCTAAGCAGTTAAGCAATCTTTATCTAAATTGTTGTTGCGCTGAATTCTGAAATCAGTAATATATGCCGCCGTTGCCAAGGGATATCGAACAAGCCCAAAGCGGCGAAAATAGTGGGTCGTTAGCTCAGTTGGTAGAGCAGTTGACTTTTAATCAATTGGTCGCAGGTTCGAATCCTGCACGACCCACCAATCGTTCTGGTGGAACGCGATAGTAAAACGTGAAGGATAACGTTGCGTCAGCAACGGCCCGTAGGGCGAGGCGAAGCCGAGTCATCCTGCACGACCCACCGTTAAAAGATGTATCCAGCGCAGTATCGGGTGATTAGCTCAGCTGGGAGAGCACCTCCCTTACAAGGAGGGGGTCGGCGGTTCGATCCCGTCATCACCCACCACTCGGGTCGTTAGCTCAGTTGGTAGAGCAGTTGACTTTTAATCAATT
>NZ_VOJB01000069.1:31057-72590 GCF_007910085.1 Klebsiella sp. ME-303
CCATCTTTAACATCGAACGTCGGTGTTAAACGTGAAGGATAACGTTGCTTCAGCTACGGCCCGAAGGGCGAGCGAAGCGAGTCATCCTGCACTCCAATCATTTTTATGATGGGGTAGGTGGACGCAGTATCGGTAGTATCCAGCGCAGTTTCGGGTGATTAGCTCAGCTGGGAGAGCACCTCCCTTACAAGGAGGGGGTCGGCGGTTCGATCCCGTCATCACCCACCACTCGGGTCGTTAGCTCAGTTGGTAGAGCAGTTGACTTTTAATCAATTGGTCGCAGGTTCGAATCCTGCACGACCCACCAATTTCAGCATTTAACTCAGATGCTGAACGTGAAGGATAACGTTGCGTCAGCAACGGCCCGAAGGGCGAGGCAAAGCCGAGTCATCCTGCACGACCTACCAATTTCTGAATTGGTGTCGAGTGAAGTTATTCAGGTAGCACCAGAGCGGGTCGTTAGCTCAGTTGGTAGAGCAGTTGACTTTTAATCAATTGGTCGCAGGTTCGAATCCTGCACGACCCACCAATTTCAGCATTTAACTCAGATGCTGAACGTGAAGGATAACGTTGCGACAGCAACGGCCCGAAGGGCGAGGCGAAGTCGAGTCATCCTGCACGACCCACCATCCTGAATGATGGCAGCAGTAAAATCCCGCAAGGGGTCGTTAGCTCAGTTGGTAGAGCAGTTGACTTTTAATCAATTGGTCGCAGGTTCGAATNAACATCAAACTCAGATGTTAAGCGTGAAGGATAACGTTGCGTCAGCCACGGCCCGTAGGGCGAGCGAAAGCGAGTCATCCTGCACGACCCACCAATTTCGAATTGGTGACGAGTGAAGAATATTCAGGCAGTACCCGAGCGGGTCGTTAGCTCAGTTGGTAGAGCAGTTGACTTTTAATCAATTGGTCGCAGGTTCGAATCCTGCACGACCCACCAATTTAACATCGCAGTCAGATGTTAAGCGTGAAGGATAACGTTGCGTCAGCAACGGCCCGTAGGGCGAGCGAAAGCGAGTCATCCTGCACGACCCATCATCCTGAATCGTTCCAGTTAGCAGTAAACCCGCAAGGGGTCGTTAGCTCAGTTGGTAGAGCAGTTGACTTTTAATCAATTGGTCGCAGGTTCGAATCCTGCACGACCCACCAATTTAACATCAAACTCAGATGTTAAGCGTGAAGGATAACGTTACGTCAGCAACGGCCCGTAGGGCGAGCGAAGCGAGTCATCCTGCACGACCCACCAATGTAAAAAAGCGCCCTAAAGGCGCTTTTTTGCTATCTGCCATTTCCTCGAAAATCACAACAATCCGCAATACCTTAATACTGCGTTATTCTACCGTCGCGCTGCGTTTACCGTGGCTACAATTGGCACAGGCCAGCAGCCCGGACAGATGCGTAGCATCGCCTCCGGGAAATGTGCCGGGCCTGATGCCTTTGCGTGGCTTCGTCCCGGGGGCGGCGCTTGACGCGCCTTGCCCGGGCTACAGATTCGTGCGTTCTGCAGGTTTAGCAGCCCGGACAGATGCGCAGCATCGCCTCCGGGAAATGTGACGGCCTGATGCCTTTGCGTGGCTTCATTCCGGGGGCGGCGCTTGACGCGCCTTGCCCGGGCTACAGATTCGTGCGTTCTGCAGGTTTGGCAGCCTGGACAGATGCGCAGCATCGCCTCCGGGAAATGCTCCCTGTGGGAAAAATTCCTCACGACATTTTCTGCACAATCGGCTATCTTGTTTAGCATATAAAACACCATGACCGGTTAATACCTTTCTTCAGGCATTATTACGGTCTGAAAGTTAAGCCAGTGAAACGAGACTGCAAGATGAGCGTAATGTTTGACCCGGAAGCGGCGATTTATCCTTTTCCTCCGAAGCCCATGCCGTTAAACCGCGATGAGAAGCACTTTTATCGCGAAAAAATTAAACGCCTGCTGCGCGAGCGCGATGCGGTGATGGTGGCCCATTACTATACCGACCCCGAAATTCAGCAGCTGGCCGAAGAGACCGGCGGCTGTATCTCCGATTCTCTGGAGATGGCGCGCTTCGGCGCCCGACATTCTGCCTCGACGCTGTTGGTCGCCGGCGTGCGCTTTATGGGAGAAACGGCGAAAATTCTCAGCCCGGAAAAAACCATCCTGATGCCCACGCTCCACGCGGAGTGCTCGCTCGATCTGGGCTGCCCGATCGAGGAGTTTAGCGCTTTCTGCGATGCGCATCCGGATCGTACGGTCGTGGTCTACGCCAATACTTCAGCGGCGGTAAAGGCGCGCGCCGACTGGGTTGTGACGTCGAGCATCGCCGTGGAACTCATTGAGCATCTTGATAGCATGGGTGAAAAAATCATCTGGGCGCCGGACCGCCATTTAGGCAGCTATGTGCAGAAACAGACCGGCGCCGACGTACTGTGCTGGCAGGGCGCCTGCATCGTTCATGATGAATTCAAAACTCAAGCGCTGGCGAGAATGCGGGCGCTTTATCCGCAGGCCGCGGTTCTGGTTCACCCGGAATCACCGCAGGCGATTGTCGATATGGCTGACGCGGTGGGGTCAACCAGCCAGTTGATCAATGCCGCTAAAACGCTGCCGCACAAGCAGCTCATCGTCGCCACCGACCGCGGCATTTTCTACAAAATGCAGCAGGCGGTACCGGAAAAAGAGCTGCTGGAAGCGCCTACGGCAGGCGAAGGGGCAACCTGTCGCAGCTGCGCCCACTGTCCGTGGATGGCGATGAACGGCCTGCAGGCGATTGCGGAAGGGCTGGAAAAGGGAGGCGTTGAACATGAAATTCACGTTGATGAACAGCTGCGAACCGGGGCGCTGGTTCCGCTAAACAGAATGCTCGATTTTGCGGCTACACTTCGGGGATAGCTCATTACTGCGTTACAGAACGCTCTGGGGATAAGATGGATTTTTTTAGTACGCAGAACATATTAGTGCATATACCCATTGGCGCCGGGGGATATGACCTGTCGTGGATTGAAGCGGTCGGCACCGTCGCAGGATTGCTGTGCATCTGGCTGGCGAGCCTGGAGAAGATTGCCAACTATGCCTTTGGGCTGATCAACGTCACGCTGTTTGCCATTATCTTCTTTCAGATCCAGCTCTACGCCAGCCTTCTGCTGCAGATCTTTTTCTTCGCGGCCAACGTCTACGGCTGGTACGCCTGGTCACGACAAACCAGCGATAACCAGGCGGAACTGCAAATCCGCTGGCTGCCGCTGCCGAAAGCGTTAGGCTGGCTGGCGGCCTGCGTGGTGGCGATTGGCCTGATGACGGTATTTATCGATCCGGTTTTTGCGTTTCTCACCAGGATTGCCGTCGCGCTGATGCACACCCTGGGCCTGCAGGTTGCTATGCCGGCGCTGCAGCCAGACGCGTTCCCGTTCTGGGACTCCTGCATGATGGTTCTCTCGGTTGCGGCGATGATCCTGATGACGCGCAAATACGTCGAAAACTGGCTGCTGTGGGTGATTATCAACGTCATCAGCGTGGTTATTTTCGCCCTGCAGGGCGTTTATGCGATGTCGCTCGAATATCTGCTGCTGACCTTCATCGCCCTCAACGGCAGCCGTATGTGGATTAACAGCGCGCGTGAGCGCGGCTCTCACGCGTTTTCCCGCTAATGGTGATGATGGTGTCCATGCCCGGCGTGCGTCATGTTCAGACGGCACTCCGGGCCGCTGCAGGGCTGATACTCCATCTGAACCGTAATGTGTTCAATTTCATACTTATGCTGTAAGAAGCCCTGGATTCGTTCAAGCAGGCCGTCGTGATCGTGCGGCGGTACCACCTGCACGTGCAGCGTCATCACCGTTTTTTCTCCAACCAGCCACGCATGAACGTGGTGTACGTCGCGAACTTCCGGTATCGAGCGGCGCAAATCGCGCTTTAAGGCGTCGACGTCAAGCGAACGCGGCGCGCCCTCCAGCAGCTCATTAACGCTCTCCTGCAGCAAACGCCATGCGCTGCGCAGAACCAGGCACGATACCAGCACGGACAGAATAGGATCGATAGGCGTCCAGCCGGTGGTGATGATCACGATTGCGGCAATAATGGCCCCAACCGAACCGAGTAGATCCCCCAGCACATGCAGAGCGGCGGCCCGCACGTTGAGGTTACGCTCTTCACTGCCGCGATGGAGGATCCAGAAGGCCAGAATATTGGCCAGCAGGCCGGCAACGGCGATGATCATCATGGTTTTACCGGCTACCGGTTGCGGATGATGAAAACGCTGAATGGCCTCCCAGACGATTAATATCGTAATGACCACCAGGGCGATAGCATTGAGAAAGGCCGCCAGCGTGGTCAGCCGCAGCCAGCCAAAGGTGTGTTGAGCATTAGGCGGGCGACTGGCGAAACGCACGGCCAGAAAGGCGAACAGCAGCGCTGCGGCGTCCGTCAGCATATGCCCGGCATCGGCCAGCAGCGCCAGCGAACCTGAAATGAGTCCGCCTGCAACCTCAACCAACATGAATCCGGCCGTGACGCAGAACGCCAGCAGCAGCCGACGGGCATTATTATCTTCGGTGGATTGCGGAGAATTATGCGAGTGTGATTGCCCCATGGTGCCATCCCTACATTATTATTTTGATGATTACTTTATGACATGATTCACCTCTTGGGGTGAATAAAATGAAAAAAGGAGAGCCTTAGCTCTCCTTCCGGGCGGATACCGCGCAGATTATTGGGTGGTACCGTCGGTTTTCGTCGCCTCGTCCTGGCCGACCTTTTTATCGGTATCCGGGCAGCGGCCATCTTTGCACATTGAGTTTTTGTGGACTTCATCGCTCGACATCCCGTCGTGGTTCATGGTCGAGCCGTTGGGGTGGAGCATGGTGCCGCCGGTATCGGTGGAACCGGCGTTAATGTTACCGTTGTCCACGTTGTTTGGCGCCACGTTTTCACGCGCGTCGGGGGCGACCTGACCCGCGTCGGCTGCCGAATTGGCCTGCCCGTTGTTCGACTGCGCGCCGGTATCGGCGGCCAGCGCCGCGCCGCTGGCCAGGCCCAGGGTTGCTGCGAGGAGAAGACTGGTTAGCTTGTTCATTTTCATTGGATGCTCCTGTTATATCGATTTACCGAATTACCTCTTCCAACAGTGCATTGCCGGAGGTTCTACTCGTTGTAGTTAAAGCTTCGCTGTTAGCGATCGGCATTAATATATAATGCTGAATGCTAAAGAAAATTAAGTTCTAACAGTTAAAAATTATAGCTTGTGGCCACTATTCCGCGACTTTATGGCGTTTTTTAGCCTATTTCCAGGAATATTCTGCCGCTACTGTAAAATCACGTTTACACTTTTTGAGCGAAGAGATAGATTGGAGGGATTGCATTTAACTAGATAAGTATGGCAACGCTGGAAATAAGATGAATTATCAGAACGACGATTTACGCATTAAAGAGATCAACGAATTATTACCTCCCGTTGCGCTCCTGGAAAAATTCCCCGCTACCGAAAACGCCGCCAACACCGTTGCGCATGCGCGCAAAGCGATCCACCAGATCCTGAAAGGTCATGACGATCGGCTGCTGGTCGTGATCGGTCCATGCTCCATTCACGATCCGGCGGCGGCCAAAGAGTATGCCGAGCGTCTGCTCGCGCTTCGCGAAGAACTTAAAGGCGAGCTGGAAATCGTGATGCGCGTGTATTTTGAAAAACCGCGCACCACCGTGGGCTGGAAAGGGCTGATCAACGATCCGCATATGGATAACAGCTTCCGCATCAACGATGGTCTGCGGATCGCACGCAAGCTGCTGCTTGATATTAACGACAGCGGACTGCCAGCGGCCGGGGAGTTCCTCGATATGATCACCCCGCAGTATCTTGCCGACCTGATGAGCTGGGGCGCGATTGGCGCGCGTACCACCGAGTCACAGGTGCACCGCGAACTCTCTTCCGGCCTCTCCTGCCCGGTAGGCTTTAAAAACGGCACAGATGGCACCATTAAAGTCGCTATCGACGCCATCAATGCCGCCGGCGCGCCGCACTGTTTCCTGTCGGTGACCAAATGGGGACATTCGGCGATTGTGAACACCAGCGGCAATAGCGATTGCCATATTATCCTGCGTGGCGGTAAAGAGCCGAACTACAGCGCGCAGCACGTGGCAGAAGTGAAGGTGGGTCTGGCGAAAGCAGGCCTGCCCGCTCAGATCATGATCGATTTCAGCCATGCCAACTCCAGCAAACAGTTTAAAAAGCAGATGGATGTCGGCACAGACGTATGCCAGCAGGTTGCCGGCGGCGAGCGGGCGATTATGGGCGTGATGATCGAAAGCCATCTGGTGGAAGGCAATCAGAGTCTCGACAGCGGTGAGCCGCTGGCCTACGGTAAAAGCATTACTGATGCCTGTATCGGGTGGGAAGATACCGATACGCTGCTTCGCCAGCTGGCGAATGCGGTAAAAGCGCGCCGCGGTTAGGTTTTACGGCGAGTCTCAAAATAAAAAAGCGTGGAGGGCTCCACGCTTTTTTTACATCCCGCGAAAATTACTTCGCTTTACCCTGGTTCGCTACGGCAGCGGCTTTCGCGGCGATCTCGTCGGCGTTACCCAGATAGTAATGTTTAATAGGCTTGAAGTTCTCGTCGAACTCATACACCAGCGGTACGCCGGTCGGGATGTTCAGCTCGAGGATCTCTGCTTCGCCCATGTTGTCGAGGTATTTCACCAGCGCGCGCAGGGAGTTACCGTGAGCGGCGATAATCACGCGCTCACCGCTTTTCAGACGCGGCAGAATGGTTTCATTCCAGTACGGTACGACGCGGTCGATGGTCAGCGCCAGGCTCTCGGTGGTAGGCAGCTCAGCGTCGGTCAGTTTTGCATAGCGCGGATCGTGACCCGGGTAGCGCTCGTCGTCTTTGGTCAGCTCCGGCGGCGTTACCGCAAAGCCGCGACGCCACTGCTTAACCTGCTCGTCACCGTATTTTTCAGCGGTTTCCGCTTTGTTGAGGCCCTGCAGCGCACCGTAGTGACGCTCGTTCAGTTTCCATGACTTTTCTACCGGCAGCCAGGCCTGATCCAGTTCGTCCAGCACGTTCCACAGGGTGTGGATGGCACGTTTCAGCACAGAGGTATAAGCAAAGTCGAAGCTGAAGCCTTCTTCTTTCAGCAGCTTACCGGCCGCTTTTGCTTCACCCACGCCTTTTTCAGACAGGTCAACGTCATACCAACCGGTGAAACGGTTTTCGTTGTTCCATTGGCTTTCGCCGTGACGAACGAGTACCAGCTTAGTTACAGCCATACACTTACTCCTCAATACACGTCATCTTTCTCGCCGCTTTGATGCGACCCGAAATCTGTAGTGTGTATATTTATTGATTGATAACTATTCTCATTATATTGCCGCGACTTACCTCACGGCAATGCTTATCCCTAACCATAGCGAAAATAGTCGCTCAGTGTAAGGTGCTTGTAAAACAGAGGTTATGTTTTTGTCTGTAAGTGGCGTATTTTTCAGCGAAAGGATAAAAAAAGCCCTCCATCAGGAGGGCTGGATATTATTTCGCAATAAACTGATATTCCGTCAGGCTGACGTACTCTTCGCCGGGGCGCAGTACGCAATCCGGCTGCGGCCATTCCGGATGGTTCGGTGAATCCGGCAGGAACTCGCTCTCCAGAGCCAGACCTTGCCAGTCAGCGTAAGGCTGCGCGGTGCGCGACGGCGTGCCGGCCAAATAGTTGCCGGAGTAGAACTGCAGCGCCGGAGCGGAGGTATAGACCGTCATCTGCAGCTTTTCGTCCTGCGACCAGACGTGAGCCGCCGGGCTTTTGGCATCGCCCAGCGCCTGGAGCAGAAAGGCGTGGTCGTAACCTTTGACCTTTTGCTGGTCTTCATCGCGCAGGAAATCGTCCGCCAGCATCTTCGGCGTGCGGAAATCGAAGCTGGTCAGGGTGACGTTTTGCAAATCGCCTCCCGGAATACCGTCGCTCTCAACGGGCAGATACGCATCGGCAAAGATTTGCAGCCTATGGCTACGCACGTCGCTCTGCACGCCATCAAGATTGAAATAGACGTGGTTGGTCAGGTTTACCGGGCAGGGCTGATCAACGGTGGCGCGATACTCGATGGCGATACGATTATCGTCGGTCAGGCGGTAGTGCGCCGTAGCCGTCAGATTGCCGGGGAACCCCTGATCGCCATCGTGGGAGGAGAGTGAAAACAGCGCGTGACGATCGTCGGCGCTGACAATCTGCCAGCGGCGCTTATCAAATCCTTCAGGACCGCCGTGCAGCTGATGGCCGGCCTCGTTGGAGGGCGTCAGATTAACGCTATGGCCATCAAGGGAAAAGCGGCTGTTGGCGATACGGTTCGCGTAACGGCCTACGGAAGCGCCGAGATAGGCGGCCTGGCGCGTATAGTCGCCAGGGGTCGCGCAGCCGAGCAGCGCTTCGCGTACGCTGCCGTCGGCCAGCGTCACGCGCGCGGAGAGCAGCGTCGCGCCCCAGTCCATTACGGTGACCGTCATGCCTGCGTCGTTACGCAGGGTGAGGAGATTCCACGGCTGGCCGTCCGGCGCCAGCTCCGTTGTTGGGTTTAGCATTGTCCAGCTCCCTGCGACGGTTTGCAGACGTAAAAGGTCTCTTTGATACCGGTTTTCGCTTCATACTCTTTGGCAACGGCCTGCTGTACGGTCTCGACCAGATCTTCCGGCACCAGGGCGACGATACAGCCGCCGAAACCGCCGCCGGTCATGCGGACGCCGCCTTTATCGCCGATGGTCGCCTTGACGATGTCCACCAGGGTATCAATCTGCGGGACGGTGATTTCAAAATCATCGCGCATGGAGGCGTGGGATTCCGCCATCAGCTCGCCCATCCGCAGCAGATCGCCTTTTTCCAGCGCCGCGGCGGCTTCTACGGTGCGGGCGTTTTCAGTCAGCACGTGGCGAACGCGTTTGGCGACCACCGGGTCAAGCTCGTGGGCGACGGCGTTGAACTCTTGCAACGTGACGTCGCGCAGGGCCGGCTGCTGGAAGAAACGCGCGCCGGTTTCACACTGTTCGCGGCGAGTGTTGTATTCGCTGCCGACCAGAGTGCGCTTAAAGTTACTGTTAATAATCACCACCGCGACGCCTTTCGGCATCGAGACCGCTTTGGTCCCCAAGGAGCGGCAGTCGATCAGCAGCGCGTGATCTTTTTTACCGAGCGCGGAGATCAGCTGGTCCATAATGCCGCAGTTGCAGCCGACGAACTGGTTTTCCGCTTCCTGGCCGTTCAGCGCGATTTGCGCGCCGTCGAGCGGCAGATGGTACAGCTGCTGGAACACGGTGCCGACGGCGACTTCCAGCGAAGCCGAAGAGCTTAACCCCGCGCCCTGCGGCACGTTGCCGCTGATGACCAGATCCGCGCCGCCGAAAGCGTTATTCCGCTGCTGGAGATGCTTCACCACGCCGCGGACATAGTTTGACCACTGCTGGGCATCGTGGCTGGTAATCGGCGAGTCGAGAGAGAATTCATCGGTCTGATTGTCGTAATCGGCGGCAATCACCCGCACGGTACGATCGTCGCGCGGCGCACAGGCGATGACCGTCTGGTAATCAATGGCGCAGGGCAGCACGAACCCATCGTTATAGTCGGTATGCTCGCCGATCAGGTTAACGCGGCCAGGGGCCTGGATAACATGGCTGGCCGGATAGCCAAATTTCTCAGCAAACAGGGCTTGGGTTTTCTCTTTCAGACTCATGGTTATACTCCGGATTCGCGAAAATGGACGTCGCTCACAGCGCGCAGACGTTCGGCGGCCTGCTCGGCCGTCAGGTCACGCTGGGTTTCAGCCAGCATTTCATAGCCGACCATAAATTTACGCACCGTCGCGGAGCGCAGCAGCGGCGGATAAAAATGCGCGTGCAGCTGCCAGTGATCATTCTCTTCATCGTTAAACGGCGCGCCGTGCCAGCCCATAGAGTAGGGGAATGAGCACTGAAACAGATTGTCGTAACGGCTGGTCAGCTTTTTCAGCGCCAGTGCGAGGTCGCTGCGCTGGTCATCGGTTAAATCAGTCAGGCGCTGTACGTGCGCTTTCGGCAACAGCAGCGTCTCGAAGGGCCACGCTGCCCAGTAAGGGACCACCGCGAGCCAGTGTTCGGTCTCGACGACGGTGCGGCTACCGTCGGCTAATTCGCGCTGCGCGTAATCCACCAGCATCGGCGCGCCGTGCTCGGTGAAGTACGCTTTTTGCAGACGATCTTCGCGTTCCGCCTCGTTAGGCAGAAAGCTGTTTGCCCACACCTGACCATGCGGATGTGGGTTGGAGCAGCCCATTGCCGCGCCTTTATTTTCAAAGACCTGCACCCACGGGTAGGTTTTTCCGAGGTCGGCGGTCTGCTCCTGCCACGTTTTAACCACGCCTTCCAGCGCCTCCACGCTCAGTTCCGGCAGCGTTTTGCTGTGGTCTGGCGAGAAGCAGATGACCCGGCTGGTACCGCGGGCGCTCTGACAGCGCATAAGCGGGTCGTCGCTTTCCGGGGCGTCAGGGGTATCGGTCATCAAAGCCGCAAAGTCATTGGTAAAAACAAACGTACCGGTGTAGTTCGGGTTTTTGTCGCCGGTGACGCGGGTATTACCCGGGCACAGGAAACAGTCCGGGTCGTGCGCGGGCAAGGTCTGTTTTGCCGGCGTTTCCTGCGCCCCCTGCCAGGGGCGCTTGGCGCGATGCGGAGAAACCAGAATCCACTGCCCGATTAACGGGTTATAACGACGATGTGGATGGTCGACGGGGTTAAATACGCTCATGAAGGTTCCTTAGTCGGGATAACCCTGCGGATGACGGGACTGCCAGTGCCAGGTGTCCTGCGCCATTTCGTCAAGGTTGCGCGTCACGCGCCAGTTCAGCTCGCGATCGGCCTTTTCAGCGTCCGCCCAGTAGGCCGGGAGGTCGCCTTCGCGGCGCGGTGCGAAGTGGTAGTTAATCGGTTTGCCGCAGGCTTTGCTAAATGCGTTGACCACGTCGAGCACGCTGCTGCCGACGCCTGCGCCAAGGTTATAGATATGCACGCCGGCTTTATCGGCCAGTTTTTCCATCGCCGCGACGTGGCCGTCTGCCAGGTCCATCACGTGAATGTAGTCGCGTACGCCGGTGCCATCTTCGGTTGGGTAGTCGTTGCCGAATACCGCCAGCGATTCACGACGGCCAACCGCGACCTGCGCGATATACGGCATCAGGTTGTTCGGAATACCCTGCGGATCTTCCCCCATATCGCCCGACGGATGCGCGCCGACCGGATTGAAGTAGCGCAGCAGCGCGATGCTCCAGTCCGGCTGCGCTTTTTGCAGGTCGGTCAGGATCTGCTCAACCATCAGCTTGCTTTTACCGTAAGGGCTCTGAGGCGTACCGGTCGGGAAGCTTTCGACGTAAGGGATTTTGGGCTGGTCGCCGTAGACGGTCGCGGAGGAGCTGAAAATAAAGTTTTTCACGCCCGCGGCGCGCATGGCGGAAACGAGTTTCAGTGTGCCGGTTACGTTGTTGTCGTAGTACTCCAGCGGCTTAGCGACGGATTCCCCGACGGCTTTCAGGCCGGCGAAATGGATCACCGCTTCAATGGCGTGATCGTGGAGAATTTCCGTCATCAGCGCTTCGTTACGAATGTCGCCTTCGACAAAGGTGGCGCTTTTCCCGCCGAGACGTTCAATGATTGGCAATACGCTGCGCTTACTGTTGCAGAGATTGTCGAGAATAATCACTTCGTGTCCCTGCAGTAGCAGTTGAACGCAGGTGTGACTTCCAATGTAACCGCTACCACCTGTAACCAGTACTTTCATGATTCGCTCCAATAGGCTTATCGTGTGAGAAGAAGATAGCATACCAAAGAAGCCAAAAGTGTGACACAGGCCAAATTGGTGGAATCGTTTACACTAAAATTTTTAAACAGCCCATTTGAGTTTTTTTGTTTTAAAAACAGGGTGATGTTATGTCTGGTAGCTATTATTCTGAAAAAAACAGGGATCAGCAGACCCCTGTACAGGCTTAATTTTACAGCGGATCCAGCTGGTAAGTGTAACCGTCTCCACTACTCACAAAGGCCAGTCGGTGGGTGATACAGTCCGGGGCGTCTTCGGCGTGATGAGAGACAAACAGCAGCTGCGTCGCCCCTTCGCCAATCAGCACATCAACGAAGCGGCGCACCAGCTGGCGGTTGAGCGGGTCCAGCCCCTGCAGCGGTTCGTCAAGGATCAGCAGAGTGGGGTGTTTGACCAGGGCGCGGACGATCAGCGCCAGCCGCTGCTGCCCCCAGGAGAGGCTATGGAACGGCGCATCGGCGGTGCGTTTGTCGATACCCAGAATATCCAGCCAGTTCTGCACCAGCTTATGCTGCTTGTCGGAAACGGCCTGATAGATGCCGATTGAGTCGAAGTAGCCGGAGAGAATCACGTTACGCACGTTGGTGCTGACGCGGTATTCAAGGTGCAGGCTGCTGCTGACGTAGCCAATATGCTTTTTGATATCCCAGATGGTTTCACCGCTGCCGCGGCGGCGGCCAAACAGGGTCAGGTCGTTGCTGTATCCCTGAGGATGGTCGCCGGCGATCAGGCTGAGCAGCGTGGATTTACCGGCGCCGTTGGGGCCGACTATCTGCCAGTGTTCGCCAGGGTTCACCGTCCAGCTCAGGCGGTTAATAATCGGACGATCGTTGTACGAAACTATGCCGTCGTTCAGCACGATGAGCGGCGCTTCGGCGTCCAGCGCAAGACGCGCTGCCGGTGCGTCGGGCTCCGGCAGCGTCATGCCGTCAAGCTTTTCGCTATGCGCGAGCTGGGCAATAAGCGCCTGCTGCAGCAGGGCCTGCTTTTCGCCGGTTTCGCTCAGCACGCAGTCCGCCAGTACCCCGGCATACTGAACGAACGCCGGGATCTCGTCAAAACGATTGAGGACCAGCACCAGGGTGATACCTTCCCCGTTCAGCGCGGCCAACATCCCGGCGAGCTGCTGGCGCGAGGCGACATCAAGACCGTCGAACGGCTCATCAAGAATAAGCAGGTCGGGATCGCCCATCAGCGCCTGGCACAGCAGGGTCTTGCGCGTTTCGCCGGTTGAGAGATATTTAAAACGGCGTTCGAGCAGGTGGCTAATTGCAAACTGTTCAGCAAGGCGGGCGCAGCGGGAGGGGTCTTTAAACTCATCCTGGATAATTTCCGCCGTCGTGCGGCCGGTGTCTTCTTCTCCCGGGCTGAGCAAATCGGTGTTATTGCGCTGCCACTCATCGCTGACCAGCTTTTGCAGCTGCTCAAAAGAGAGACGGGTGATGCGCGAGAAGGTGCACTCACGCTGCCCGCTTAGCAGGGTCAGCTCGCCGGAGAGCGCCCGCGCAAGCGCCGATTTCCCGCTGCCGTTGCTGCCGACGAAAGCCCAGCTCTCGCCAGCCTGCACGCGGAGGTGTTCAATATTTAACGTTTTTGTATCGCTAAGACGAAACGTGCCTTGCGAAATTTGCAACAATGACATTGTGTATCCCACTTTTTGCAGCGATTTGCTTCAGGGATACGTCTTCGCGAGCGCAATGTCAATGCCGTTAGCACAACGTGGCAAGAATGATGCGATCGGCATTAAAATATGCTATCACCTCCGCCCCTTCCGCCAGATCGCGCGTCTGTTCCACCGGCAGGGTGGCGCAAAGGCTCTGCCCATCCGGGAGCGCCATCAGCACTTCACACTGTTCCGGCCCGCGTTCGATGTGGTTGATACGTCCGGCCAGCTGGTTGTCGGCCCGTTCCGCCTGTGCGGCATCCTGAGTAATGCCAACCCACGGCGCTTTCAGCAGCACTAGTACTTCCTGGCCTTCCTCAAGGCCCAGACGATCGGCGCTTTGGGCGGTAATCGCGACCTTAAAGCGGGTTTGGCCGTCGGCCAGCAGAACGTCAACGTGCTGCTGGACCTGCTGATGGTCGCGGCCGGTAATGGTGCCGAACCACTGGTTGCGCGCGCTGGTCTGCAGAGAGAATCGCGAAATGGCAGCCAGCAGGCTGTCGAGGGGAAGGGCGTCATCATCGCTCAGGACATCGAACGCTTTCTGCTGAATCTGCGCCAGCAGGTCGTAGAGCTGAATCAGCCGCTGCCCGTAGCGGGTGAGGACCGCGCCGCCGCCGCCTTTGCCGCCGGTCGCCCGGTCAACCAGGGTCTGCTCGCTGAGCTGATTCATTTCATTAATCGCATCCCAGGCGCTTTTATAGCTAATGCCCGCGTTTTTTGCCCCCTGGCTAATCGAGCCGGTCTGTTCAATCTGTTTCAGCAGGGCGATACGGCGAGGATCGGCGAACAGGCGCTGCTGTAATTTGAGGGTAAGAAGAATTTCAGCCTGCATAATCATATCCTGATGAAAAAGGGTATTGTGACCGATAGCGGTCATCTTGCAAGATGCATCTCTCACGGTGGCCAGCGGGGCACCGCACAAATGGGGCGTGTTTTTCCGGCTGAATTGGTTACAATAAACTATTCGTACTTTCTGGAGCCAACCATGTTAGAGCTATTGAAAAGTCTGGTTTTTGCCGTAGTCATGGTCCCTGTGGTGATGGCGGTCATTCTGGGCCTGATTTACGGGCTGGGCGAAGTGTTTAACCTCTTCTCCGGAGCCGGTCATAAAGACAGCAGACCGCAAAATCACTGATTTCCCCCGCGCCCGGTTCTGCCGGGCGTTCTTATTTCTTCCCCCCTCCATTTTTCGAACGCTGATTACCCCTAATTTTCGCTGGGAAAAACCTGGCGCTATCGTTATATTGTCTACTACATAACGAACTGACGGGAGATTCAGATGACAGGTCAATGGTTACGCTTTTTTGCCGGAGCAACGTTAACGCTCTCCATTGCGGGCCACGCGCTGGCGGAAGAGGGCAAAGTGACGGTTTTTGCCGCGGCATCGCTCACCAACGCCATGCAGGATATCGCCAAAGAGTATAAAAAAGAGAAGGGCGTGGAGGTGGTTTCTTCATTTGCCTCTTCATCGACCCTGGCACGGCAGATTGAAGCGGGGGCGCCGGCGGATCTGTTTATCTCCGCCGATCAAAAATGGATGGATTACGCGGTCGAGAAAAAGAGCATTGATACCGCCTCGCGCGCGACCCTTCTCGGTAACAGCCTGGTTGTCGTGGCGCCAAAAGCCAGCGCGCAGGGCGAGATAAACATCAGTGATAAAACCGACTGGACCAGCCTGCTGAAGGGCGGCCGCCTGGCCGTAGGTGACCCGGAACACGTGCCGGCTGGCATCTATGCGAAAGAGGCGCTGCAAAAGCTGGGAGCCTGGGAAACCCTGTCGCCGAAGCTGGCGCCGGCAGAAGACGTGCGCGGCGCGCTGGCCCTGGTTGAACGCAGCGAAGCGCCGCTGGGGATCGTTTACGGCTCCGATGCGGTCGCCAGCAAGGGAGTAAAAGTTGTCGGTACCTTCCCGGAAGATTCGCATAAGAAAGTGGAATATCCTCTGGCAATCGTCGACGGCCATAAAAATGCCACGGTCAGCGCGTTTTATGACTATTTAAAAGGGCCGGAAGCGTCCGCTATCTTTAAACGTTACGGATTTACTACCCACTAATGTTCTTAAGCGATCCTGAATGGCAGGCGGTACTGCTGAGCCTGAAAGTCTCCTCCCTGGCGGTGGTACTGAGCTTGCCTTTTGGCATCTTTTTCTCCTGGCTGCTGGTGCGACGAGATTTTCCCGGTAAAGCGCTGCTCGATAGCATTCTCCACCTGCCGCTGGTACTGCCACCGGTGGTGGTAGGGTATCTCTTGCTGATCGCGATGGGGCGACGCGGTTTTATCGGCAGCTGGCTGTATGACTGGTTTGGTCTGAGCTTCGCGTTTAGCTGGCGCGGCGCGGTACTGGCGGCGGCGGTGATGTCCTTTCCACTGATGGTGCGGGCCATTCGCCTCGCGCTGGAAGGGGTGGACATTAAGCTCGAGCAGGCGGCGCGTACCCTCGGCGCTGGCCGCTGGCGGGTGTTTTTCACTATTACGTTACCGTTGACGCTACCCGGCATTATCGTTGGCACCGTGCTGGCTTTCGCCCGCTCGCTGGGCGAGTTCGGCGCCACCATCACGTTTGTTTCCAATATTCCCGGCGAAACGCGCACCATCCCTTCGGCCATGTATACCCTGATCCAGACCCCCGGGGGAGAAGGCGCGGCCGCGCGTTTATGCTTGATTTCGATTGCGCTGGCGCTGGTATCGCTGCTGATTTCCGAATGGCTGGCCCGCCTCAGCCGTCAGCGGATGGGGAAATAAACATGCTTGAGCTCGATTTTACCCAGACGCTGGGTACCCACTGTCTGCAAATTTGCGAGACGCTTCCCGCCAGCGGCATTACGGCAGTGTTCGGCGTCTCCGGCGCGGGTAAAACCTCGCTGATTAACGCCATTAGCGGCCTGACGCGCCCGCAGCAGGGGCGCATCGTCCTCAACGGCAGAGTGCTGAACGACGTTGATAAAGGTATCTGCCTGGCGCCGGAAAAGCGCCGCATTGGCTACGTTTTTCAGGACGCGCGCCTGTTTCCGCACTATAAAGTGCGCGGCAATCTGCAATATGGCATGGCTAAGTCTATGGCGGCGCAGTTTGACAAGCTGGTGGCGCTGCTCGGCATTGCGCCGCTGCTTGACCGCCTGCCGGGCGGCCTCTCCGGTGGGGAGAAGCAGCGGGTGGCGATTGGCCGGGCGCTGCTTACCGCGCCGGAGCTGCTGCTGCTGGATGAGCCGCTGGCATCGCTGGATATTCCGCGCAAGCGCGAGCTGTTGCCCTATCTGCAGCGTCTGGCGCGTGAAATCAAGATCCCGATGCTGTACGTCAGCCACTCTCTGGACGAAATCCAGCATCTGGCGGATAACGTGCTGGTGCTGGAAGAGGGGAAAGTGAAAGCCTTTGGCTGTTTGGAAGAGGTGTGGAGCAGCAGCGTGATGCACCCCTGGCTTCCCCAGGAGCAGCAAAGCACGATCCTGAACGTGACCGTTGCCGCTCAGCATCCGCAGTATGCCATGACCGCGCTGGCGCTGGGGGATCGGCAGATATGGGTTAACCGTCTTGACAGGCCGCAGGGCGAAAGCGCGCGGATCCGCATTCAGGCCTCGGACGTTTCTCTGGTACTGCAGCCCGCTCAGCAAACCAGTATCCGCAATATTTTACCCGCGCAGGTCATGCAGTGTATTGAAAGTCATGGGCAGGTTGAGGTCAGGCTGGAGATAAGCGGCCGTACCCTTTGGGCGCGCATCAGCCCCTGGGCGCGCGATGAGCTGGGGGTGACCCCGGGCCAGCGGCTGTATGCGCAGATAAAAAGCGTGTCGATAGCCGCCTGATTACAGCAGGTGGCGATAGATGTAGTCGGCGATGCTGGTGGTTTCGTTTTCACCGATCACCACGTTGGCGCGCGCTTTGACCTCCTCCACCGCGTTGCCCATCGCCACGCCGGTACCGGCGGCTTCCAGCATGCTGAGGTCGTTATAGTTGTCGCCGAAGGCGATAACATCCTGCATCGACAGGCCCTGCGACGCGACCCACTGCGCCAGGCGTTTGCCTTTGCTGTTGCCTTCCCGGGCAATGTCCACCTGATCGTGCCACGACCATTCGCACTCCAGACCCAGCGTCTGGCCAACGTGTTGGGCAAAGCGCTGCAGTTTGGCGGTATCTTCATCGGTCAGGGCGAATTTCCACACGGCGTTAACTTCGCGGGCCGCCTGCGCCAGAGAATCGACCTGAGTGAATACCGGACGCTGCTCGACGGGCAGCGACTGCGCCCAGCTGGCGGTGCGGATAACGTGCCCGGTCGGCTGCTCGTACAGCATGGCGTCATCGACGTACATCAGGCCGTGAATATCATGCTCGTTCAGCATTTCCGTCAGGCTCAGGGCTTTATCTACCGGCATCGGGTCGGATTCAAGCACCTTTTTTGCATGATAATCATACAAATAAGTGCCATTGCAGCAAATTGCAGGTGTATCCAGCGCCAGCGCCTGATAAAAAGGATGGATAGCGACGTGATGTCGGCCGGTGACGACGATGATCTGATATCCCGCGTCTTTGGCGCGAGCCAGCGCATCGAGCGAGGCGGGGAGGATGGTCTTTTTGCCGGTTAAGAGCGTGCCGTCTAAATCGAGGGCAATCACGCGTGAGGTCATGGGTTGTTTCCGGTTAATGATGAAAAGTTAGCAGGCTATGATGGTACACCGCTGTGCCATTCCGGCAAACTTTTCAGCATCTACCGCTAAAGAGCCGATACACTTGATCTTTCAGGCTACCAGGAGGCAACCTGAAGAGCGTTGTGTATGCATATTGTGTTTTTCAGGGTGTCGTTAGTCTGAAAAATGAAATTTCCACGTGCAGTGAGGAAGGAGTATTCATGAAACAAACCGTTTATACCGCCAGCCCGGAAAGCCAGCAGATTCACGTCTGGGATCTGGATCTTGAGGGGAAACTGACCCTGGTGCAGGTTGTTGATGCCCCGGGCCAGGTGCAGCCGATGGTGGTGAGCCCGAACAAAGAGTTTCTCTACGTCGGCGTGCGTCCGGAGTTTCGCGTACTGGCCTACCGCATTGCGCCCGATAATGGCGCCCTGACTTTCGCCGGTGAAGCCGCGCTGCCGGGTAGCCCAACGCATATTTCTACCGATCGTCAGGGGCGCTTTGTGTTCAGCGCTTCCTATAACGCGGGCTGCGTGAGCGTTACGCCGCTGGTGGACGGCCTGCCGCGAGAAGCGGTGGCGGTGGTTGAAGGTCTGGAAGGCTGCCACTCGGCAAATATCTCTCCGGATAATCGCACCCTGTGGGTACCGGCGCTGAAGCAGGATCGTATCTGCCTGTTTACCCTGAGCGACGACGGTTTCCTCGCAGAGCAGGAGCCGGCTGAAGTGACCACCGTTGAAGGCGCGGGCCCGCGTCACATGGTGTTCCATCCGAATCAGCAATACGGCTACTGCGTCAACGAACTGAACAGCTCCGTTGACGTCTGGGAGCTGAAAGATCCGTACGGAAAAATCGAATGCGTGCAGACGCTGGACATGATGCCGCCTGATTTTGCCGGCGTGCGCTGGGCGGCGGATATCCATCTGACCCCGGATGGCCGTCATCTCTACGCCTGCGATCGTACCGCCAGCATTATCACTATCTTCAGCGTCTCGGAAGACGGCAGCGTGCTGTCCATCGAAGGCTATCAGAATACCGAGACCCAGCCGCGCGGCTTTAACCTCGATCATAGCGGCAAATATCTGATCGCCGCCGGTCAGAAATCGCATCATATCGCGGTGTATGAAATCAAAGGCGAGCAGGGACTGCTCCAGGAAAAAGGGCGCTATGCCGTAGGCCAGGGCCCGATGTGGGTCGTGGTCAACGCTCGCTAAGTTCTCTGTCAGTGACGAAACCTCGCCGCGGCGAGGTTTTTTTACGCCTGCGCAGGGGCTACTTCACCCGCATACGATACTCAATCATGCCGCTTTTCTCCGCGACCCAGTTATACAGACGCTGGCCCCGAAGGTTGGTCTCATGCGTGTGCCAGTACAGGCTGGCTGCGTGACGTTTGCGCGCCTGCAGCTGAACATACTCAATCAGCTGTTTGCCGATATGCTGACCGCGAACGGCCGGGTCAACGAAGAGGTCCTCCAGATAGCAGTAGTCGCTTTCGGCCCAGGTGGAGCGGTGGAAGAGATAATGTACGAAACCCACTATCCTGCCTTCCTGTTTTGCCACTGCGCAGAACATCGGTTCGGCGGGATGGAAAAAGCGCTTCCAGGTGAGCTGCGTGATGGTTTCCGGGATGTCGACGCGATAAAACGTCTGGTAGCTTTTCCACAGCGGCAGCCACTGGGCAAAGTCGCTTTCAGCCGCGGGGTGGAGGGTTACCTGCGCGAGGTTAACGTCGGTTTTGTTGCTATTCATGGCTGTTCCTTATTTTTATCAACCGGATGGTTTGACCTGGCGCTATGGTAGGTGCTGTTCTGGTTCCTAAAAAGTGACACTTTCTGTATATTTATAGGATCCACTTTTATGCCGTCGATGCCCGCTGCCGCTCATGCCAAAACCCATTGCCCCTCTGTTTCAGGAACTGTTATTAGCCCGCGGCGTGATTAAAGATCAGGTCTACCACGCCCTGCGTCAGGCGATTCTGGATGGCCGATTGTCGGCGGGTTCAAAAATCCCCTCCAGCCGGGCGTTGGCTGAGATGATGGCGATCTCGCGAAACTCGGTTATTGCCGGTTTTGACCGCCTGATGGATGAGGGGTACCTGGTCACGCGCAAGGGGGCGGGCACCTTTGTCTGCGAGCATATCCCGGATAACCTCATTAGCGAGTATGACGCGTCGACGCCGCCCGAAACGGCAATAGCCGCCGCAGGGCCGCTTAATCCTGAGGTCGCCGCACTGGTGTCATCATGGTCAGAAAGAGAGGACAGCGGCGAAATGCGTCAGGTTTTTGCCGTCGGTATCGGCTGTACCGATCTCTTCCCTCATGCTTTATGGGGGCGGCTGCTGGGGCGCGTCTGGCGGCAATCGCGTCGTGAGCTGGGAGCGCACGCCACGCCCTATGGATATCAACCTCTACGCCAGGCGATTAGTCGCTATATTCAGGCGACGCGCGGCGTCAATTGCCACGAAGATCGGGTGATCATTGTCAACGGTATTCAGCAAGCGCTTTCCATCACCGCTCAGGCTTTACTGGAAAAGGGCGATGAGGTCTGGCTCGACGATCCCGGATACAACGGCGCCCGCGGCGCATTCGCCGCCAGGGGAGCGGTGGTCCGGCCCGTTCGGGTTGACGAGGAGGGCATGGATATTCAGGATGGCATTCGCCATTACCCGCAAGCTAAGCTGGTCTATACCGCGCCGTCGCACCAGTTCCCGCTCAGTGGAACGCTTAGCCTGCCCAGAAGGCTCGCCTTACTGGAATGGGCGGAAGCCCATCGGGCGTGGATATTTGAAGACGATTACAATAGCGAATTCCGCTATGCCGCCCGCTCTCTGCAGGCGTTGCAGGGGTTAGATAATCATCAGCGGGTCATCTACGCGGGCACATTTTCTAAGATGATGTATCCGGAGTTCCGGCTGGGCTTTTTAGTGGTCCCCGAGCATTTGCGTGAACAGTTTGCCATGACGAAATATTACACCGATCTCTGTAGTGGATATCTCGAACAGGCCGTCCTGGCCCGTTTCATCAGCGAGGGGCACTATGCCAGCCACGTCCGTCGTATTCGCAAAGCCTGTTTTGAGCGAAAAAGCGCGCTGGAGGCGGCGATTGCACGCTACTTTGCCGGGCGCATGGTCGTACATCCAACGGATTCGGGTATTCACATAGTCTGCTGGCTATCAGCGGGTTTAAAGGCAGAAGAGGTCGTCGCTAAGGCGCGCCAGCAAGGTTTCGGCGTGCAGACGTTTGAGCGCTATTGTCAGCGGCCGATGTCGCGCGAAGGAGTTTTATTCGGTTTTGCAAACCATACCCCAGCGGTGTTGACCGAGGGAATTCGCCGCCTGGCTGCGATGTTTTAGCTCAGCAATACGGGAAATATTTTGCAGGGGATTAATGGCATTCATTGCCGGGTTATATTGCAGACAAAGATTATCTTTTTGGAAAACCTGCCCCGTCCTGATTATTCATCTGACAATAGGGGCAGCGTTTTAAAAAGAGAGATACCGCGCCTGGATTTAAAGTATATCCACGGCTTCTGTAATAATATAACCATTCGCTTAGCGATATGTGACTTCCCTGTTTAATTACAGCCGGTTAATAAATCAGATATCATCCATGGTGTAGCTGACGACGATTTCCAGGGTTTTGCGGATAACGTCTGCAGTTACGACATCGCTGGTGGTTTCCAGCGCCGTAATTAACCACAAAATAATCGCCTTGTTGCTGAGATGACCCTCAGACTCAAGGATGCTGCTGATAGCCAGCGACATCACCGCTGATTCATCGATCAGTCTGTCGCCTGCGTTGCGGAAATATTCAGAGAGTGCGGTATCGTTCAGGCCTGCGTAAATATCCGGTTGCTGATGCATAGTCTGTCTCATCATATTCTCTACTTTGTAAGTTAAACATTAGACCAGTAGTGGTCAGTGTATTTTATTCGTACCTGGCTGCTGAGGGGAACCTAATAACGAATTCGGCTCATCCCAATTATGCTTAGCGCCTGAAGTATCCACGGTATTGTTTTTTCCACGGCGAGCTACCATATTACTGATTTCATCGATAATACGCCCAATTGCATTCCGCCGCTTTTTATCCTGTTCCCCAGCCTGCATGGCCTGGAGTTTCCCGATCAGTGCTTGTTTACTAATAGGCCCCTTATTTTTGAGTAGAGAGAGGACAGCCTCTCCAATCAATAAATCGGTTAGTGGATCATAATCATTGCGATTCATAACGGTATCTCTGATCATTGTCATCTCCTTGACTGGGAATTTAGTAGCAAGCCGGTAATCCGTGTCAGATACTGGCCCATCCCTTATATTTCCTCATTCAGTAACGACTTAAATCACCAGATAGCTGAAGCCACTTTTATCACTGATGCTCAAACAAGAGACCAATCAACGTTTGATAATGGTTTTCTTCTTCAGGTTCTGAAGCCACTTCAAGGCGACCCAGCAGTTTCGTACACAGGGATTTGCGATTCAGGTTGCGTCCTTCATTAAGGATATCCATTACAATCTGCCCTAACGTCTCCTGCTGCGAAGGTAACGACGCTTTATTGAAGTAGTGGGCAATAGCGTTAGCCGTGTCAGGAATGTAACCGTTCTGCTGCATATGTGCTCCTGTCAGTTCAATTATCAGTGAAGTTGCGATTAAAGTTATACAATGTTTATCAACTTGTACATAGAAAATGGAAAAAATATGTTAATTTTCTTAATGTTTTTCGTAACATATTGATTTGTATGGTTTTAAAATTGTACAAATCTTAAGGTAAACATCGAGTGGAGATGTACGAGTTGTACAGGTATGCAGGAAGGCAAGAACGCCAGCGAAAAGAGGGTGTTAATGTGATTTATTTGTTAATGACTCGGGCTCTTTTACAGGACTTATGCGGGTAGACCTGCTACTGTAATATCTTATTGGCTTTCATCTCTTCTGTCGGAAACTTCATGCTCACTACCATCATTTATCGCAGCCATATCTGCGACAACGTGTCAATTAAATCGCTCGAAAGCATGGTTGCTGAAGCAAATGTCAAGAATAGTCAGGAAAACGTGTCGGGTATTCTGCTTTTTAACGGCACCCACTTTTTTCAGCTATTAGAAGGACCTGAAGAGAAGGTCGAGGAAATTTACCGCCGTATCTGCGCAGACCCGCGGCACCATAACCTCGTGGAGCTGCTCAGGGATCATGGACCGATGCGGCGCTTTGGTAAAATTGGCATGGAACTCTTTGATTTACGAGAGTTTGACCGCGATGAAGTGCTGCAGGCTGTGCTGGATAAAGGGACCACAAAATATCAGCTCACCTATGACGACAGAGCGCTCCATTTTTTCCGTACCTTCGTCGAAGCCACGGAAAAGGAAAACTATTACGAAATTCCTGCGGCTGAAAGCTGGGAGTTTGTGATAGAAGACGCTGCCTGCTACCCTGAAACTCCGCTGCAAGAGGCCGAATGCAGCTTTGCTTTTCAGCCGGTCATCGATCCGTTTGCCAAAGAGGTCGTCTCCTACGAAGCGCTGCTGCGCACGACTTCCGGTGATTCGCCAGCGGTCTATTTTGACGGACTTTCGCGAGAGGAAATCTACTGGACGGATCTCCACAGCAAGCGCATTGCCTTCGCCATGGCGGGACTTTTGCACCTCCGTGGACGCACGTTGTCGATTAATCTGCTGCCCATGACGCTGGTGAATGTTCCCAACGCTGTCGAATTTCTGTTAGCGGAAATTGAAGCCAGCGGTTTGATCCCTGAGCAAATTATTGTGGAATTTACCGAAAGCGAAGCCATTTCCCGTCTTGATGAATTCACCGATTCCGTGCGTAAGCTCAAGTCTGCGGGAATTCGCGTGGCTATCGATCATTTTGGCGCCGGGTTTGCCGGGCTATTGCTGCTGGCTCAGTTTCAGCCGGACCGCATCAAGATTAATCGCCAGCTGGTTAAAGATATCCATAAGCACGGCCCAAAACAGGCAATCGTTCAGGCGATTATTAAATGCTGTCACTCCCTGGAAATCGCCATTTCTGCGGTAGGTATCGAGCAGGCGGAGGAGTGGATGTGGCTGGAGTCAGCGGGGATTACGCATTTCCAGGGAAATTTATTTGCCAGTCCGTGTCTGGGAGGCATTCCGCCGGTAGCATGGCCAGAGAAAAAAGTAGCGTGTGAGCTTCTTTAAATTTTGACCCCGGCTCAGCGCAGCGTGTCGGTTAAAAAGCGGTGTATAACGGTAAAATAAGCCCTGTTTTTTGCCCGGTATATCGGCGCCCGACCTGTTTATTTTAGCTGTACAAGAAAAGTTAATTGTACAACCAGGCTAAATTCGTTAATTTAGTCGGTAAAGTATTATCAGGTTAGAGGGCGCTAATGGCATATTACAGCATCGGTGAGGTTGCCGAACGTTGCGGAATCAACCCCGTGACTTTGCGTGCATGGCAGCGAAGATATGGTTTGCTAAAGCCGCAGAGAAGCGAGGGAGGCCACCGCCAGTTTGACGAGGAGGACGTTCAGCGCATTGAGGAAATCAAACGCTGGATCGATCGCGGGGTCTCCGTGGGCAAGGTTAAGGCGCTTCTGGAAGGCCATCAACCTGAAACGCAAGACGCTGCCGTCCTGCTCCAGGAAGAGATGATGACGCTTCTGCGAGGTGTCCAGCCCTCAAAATTACGCACCCGCATCATGTCCCTCAGCCATGAATATCCCGTAGATAAACTGATTGACCGGCTCTTTGTCCCCGTCCGCAGTAAGCTCAATCTCGATCCGAATACCTCCATGGCGATTATCAGTATGCTGGACGGTATCCTGATTGATTGCGTAGCGTCCATTCTTGCGGAATCGCGCAAAAAGGTGGGGAAAGAGACGCTGTTGGTGGGGTGGGGTAATGAAGACCGTACCCGTCTGTGGCTGGAAGCGTGGCGTTTATCGCAGCGCGCCTGGCACGTCAACGTGCTGGCGGAGCCGCTGGATTCTCCTCGCCCGGAACTGTTTCCTGGTCAGCACATTTTTGTCTGGACCGGCCGCGCGCTGACCCCCTTGCAGGCAGAATTACTTAGCCACTGGCAAAGCCAGGGCTTCACCATTGAGTTTCACGGAGAGTAAGCGTCTTAGAGGGTTAGCAGCGGAACATTTTTAGAGATGTTATTCCGCCGCTTGTCTTCCTGAAGCATGGCAACATGCGCTGGCAGGTAAATTATCAGAAATTGAGCTGGGTCCAGGCTTTAAACGTTTCGCTGCGGCTAATATTAAAAAAATCTGTCCGACCCGAGCAGCCGAGCTTTTTGATTAAGGTCAGGCGAATTTGATAAATTGTTTTAATATGTAAATTCAGCGACTTCCCTATATTTGCCATCGCTTCACCATCGTTCATCAGGCGAATCACTTCTTTTTCGCGATTGGTAAAAACGATACTTTCAGATTCCCGGTCCGGCTTCTTACCGAACAAGGTGGGGCGGAGAATAAACGATTTTATCTCAGCGGGCGTTGAGCGCGCCGGGATTCTGTACATTGGTATTTCGCTCAGGAAGTTCAAATCATTACCGTCGGTGAGCAGGACAAAACGAACTCTTTTGCGATCGTAATGATGATTAAGCACCGCATAATAGTTATCGCTGGTGAAAAACACATATTTTCCATGAAAACAGCCTGGTGATAATGAATCGAGTACAAGCTGTAATCCTTGACGAAGAAGGTTATTGTTAATCCAAAGATCGTAATGATTAAAAAAGTGACCTTGCTTGTCGTTATTCATTTGTCCTCCGAGGTAGAAATGTTAATAATGGCTTAATTTAACAAATCACATATCATGCTTAGTGATGGTTTTTACCACGTAGCACATGCAGCGTTTGGATATATAAATCGGCGAGTATTTCATTTTTCTCGAGATTCAGGCGCCGCTGAACCTCAACGATTAAACGCTCATGGCTAACGGCTTCGCTCTCCGTCTGGGTCTGCACCATGTGTTCGATATTTTTCAGCAAAGCAGAGTTAGAAATAAACTCTGCAGGAATAGTATTTTTAATCTGCATGGTATATCTCGGGTTATGTTAGACAATAAATCAACAAACAAAGATGCGGGATAAAAATCATCTTTGCTCTACGGTTCTTTACCATTTCAAAGGAAATGGTGTGCATTTTTTAAAATCATAAGAATGCTGTAATGCAGAATTTAAAACTTACGTAATAACTATAGTCACGATCTTCAGGATGTACAATTTTTCCGAATTAATTTTGTACATTTAGTTGGTTTTTTTAACATTGGCTTATAACATATTGTTTTGTATAGTTATTTTTTGTAAAGATAATGTGAAAAAGTTGTACAGGACGGCGTCTGTACAGGGATAACCTACAGGATGAGGGGATAGCGGTGAAGAAGCGGGAAGGGCACAGCGGGAAGAGAAAGAGACAAAGGGGGAATAGCTTCCCCCTTTTGGCGTAAGCGTTACTGCTTCGGTTCAGCGACGACAAAGCTTCCCACGCCGCGGTTGTTGTATTCCCACATGCGGTTGAAGTTAGCGTCATTCAGGTTACGCTGCGGGTTGCCTTTGGCATCCGCAGTACCGGTGTTGCCGCTAAACGGACGGTTTGAACCGACGGCATCAGCCCACGGTTTGGCAATATTAAAGCCTTCATTAATGACGCTATCGCGAATAACGACCTGGCCATTGGTGTTGCCGTCAACGTCCAGAGAGCGGCCCAGCTGCGCGACGTTATCGCCGGAAGCGGTAAAGCGGCTGTTGATCGCCAGGAAGCCGTAGGTCACGCTCTTCAGGGTCGCTGGCGCAAAGACGTAGCCCTCTTTCTGGGTGCGCGAATTGACCACACGGAAGTCGGTATTATCGAACACGACCGCCCCACGACCGGAAACGATATCGACGTCGCCTTCAATATAGCTGTTGCTGACCAGGGTTCGGGTCTGACGGTTATCCTGCAGGCGGTTTTGTACGCCGCTGTTGGTCACGAAAAAGGTGTTCTGGCGACCGAGGATATTCACCTTGTTAATCTGTACCCGATCGCCATCGCTACGCAGCGCCACGGCCTGATGGGTGCCCGCGTCTACGCTGTCGCCGAGGTTGTTGGCGATAGTCAGGTTCTGTAGCTGGAGATCGTTATTCTGCGACCAGAATACCGCTGAGCACATCACGCCAACGGTGGCGGCACGTCTGCTCTGGCAGCTGTCGTACATATACCAGGCCGGTTTGCCCGGCATATATTTGCCGCCCGGATTAACCTGGTGACGCCAGGAGACCGGATCCATTTCTGAATCAATCGCTGCGCTGATTTTTACATCAATCGGCTTCTCACCGGTGCCGTACAGGGTCAGCGCGCCAGGCGCCGCCGGAACGTATACGGTGCCCGCATATTCACCCGGCATGATGGCGATAAACTGACGACGATTGGAGTGGCGGGTAATCGCTGCATCCACCGCGGCCTGAATCGTGGTGTGGGTTACCCCCTGGGTACCCGCAGGACCCACGACAAAATCCGGCTGCGCCGGGAGGCTGATGGCGGACGGGCTCCACGCAGCGGCGTTAGGATCGAGAGACTGGAAATAGCTCGCTGGTAAGAAGTTTTTCGCCTCATCGGCGGTTAAAACTGGACGAGAGGCCGTGCCCGGCGCTGTTTGCGTTGAGGGCTGTTGATCGGCAGGCGTCGAACTACAGGCGGACAACGTCACGCCAAAGGCCAGCGCCAGCGCCAGGCGGGAAACGGAATATGTGTTCATGTTGCTCCGGGCAAGAATAAATTAAGGGTATAGGTCCTTTAAAGCCTGCTGTTTTATACCAACTTAAGCGAAACGGGAAGACGTAGCGCAAAAAAGTTGCTTCTTTACATAATAAGAGCCGGGAAGGGGCCGCTTTTGATCACAAATAAATAACATTTGCCGGGGGCTGAGTTGACATTTCTCGCAGAATCAAAATAAATGTCTATACAACCCATGACAAGTTGACCGCTATGACACACACACCTTCCGAACGCCTAATCTGGCGAAACGTCCGCCTGGCCACGCTCGATCCGCGTTTCTCTCAGCCGTATGGACTCGTGGAGCATCATGCGCTGCTGGTGCGCGATGGACGCATTGAAGCCATTGTGCCCGAAAGCGAGGCGCCCGCAGGGCAAAGTATTGACCTCGGCGGCAGGCTGCTCACGCCGGGGCTGATTGATTGCCACACGCACCTGGTCTTCGGCGGCAGCCGGGCGCAGGAGTGGGAGCAGCGCCTCAACGGCGTCTCCTACCAGACCATTAGCGCCAACGGCGGCGGCATTAACGCGACCGTGCGCGCCACCCGGGAAAGCAGCGAAACGGAGCTGCTGGCGCTGGCCCGGCAGCGGCTGGCTCGTCTGCTGCGCGAAGGGGTCACCACCCTGGAGATCAAGTCCGGCTACGGGCTGGATCTCGCAAACGAACGTAAAATGCTGCGGGTTGTACAACAGCTTGCCGCAACGCATACCGTTGAGATTTCCCCCACGCTACTCTCCGCCCACGCCACGCCGCCGGAATATAAAGGCGACCCGGACGGCTATATCAATCTGGTATGCGAAACCATTCTGCCCACGCTGTGGGAAGAGGGGCTATTTGAAAGCGTCGATGCCTTCTGCGAAAACGTCGGCTTTACCCCCGCGCAAACTGAACGGGTTTACAGCACGGCCCAGGCATTAGGTATCCCGGTAAAAGGTCACGTTGAGCAGCTCTCTTCGCTGGGCGGCGCCGAATTAGTGAGCCGCTATAAAGGCCTGTCCGCCGACCATATTGAATACCTGACCCCAGAGGGCGTGGCGGCGATGAGCCGCAGCGGCACCGTGGCGGTGCTCCTGCCCGGCGCGTTCTATTTCCTTAACGAAACCCGCAGGCCGCCGGTTGAACTGCTGCGCGAATATCAGGTTCCGATGGCGGTGGCGACGGACTACAACCCCGGCACCAGCCCCTTCGCCAGCCTGCATCTGGCGATGAATATGGCCTGCGTGAAATTTGGCTTAACGCCGGAGGAGGCGTGGGCAGGCGTAACCCGTCATGCGGCTCAGGCGCTGGGCCGCCAGGCGAGCCACGGTCAGCTGGCGCCGGGCTTCGTTGCTGATTTTGCTATCTGGGACGCGGAGCATCCGGTTGAGATGGTTTACGAGCCGGGGCGCAGCCCGCTCTGGCAGCGCGTGGTGCGAGGAGAAATCGCATGAAGCTATGACAACCGACGGCCGCCGGGATTTGGCAGGGACGCGACCACAGCGCGGAGGCGCGGCAAATCGCCCATTGGTGGCAGTAGCGATTCAGTATATTCTGGACGTTTCGCCGCCCATTCGCACAAGGAAGCCCGGCCATGTTCTCATCGCAACCTCGTTCCGCGCCTGCGCCTTTCTATGAAAAGGTGAAACAGGCTATTAGCGAAAAGATCCACAGCGGCGTCTGGCGTCCACACGATCGCATTCCTTCGGAGGCGGAGCTGGTGGCGCAGTTTGGCTTTAGCCGGATGACCATCAATCGGGCGCTGCGCGAGCTGACCGATGAAGGCCGGCTGGTGCGATTACAGGGGGTGGGGACGTTTGTTGCGGAGCCGAAAGGGCAGTCGGCGCTGTTTGAAGTGCGCAGCATCGCGGAGGAAATTACCTCTCGTCATCATCAGCACCGCTGCGAGGTGGTGCTGCTGGAGGAAACGCAGGCGGATCTGATTCAGGCCGCGGCGCTCAATGTGGCCGCCGGTACGCGGATTTTCCATTCGCTGATGGTGCATTTTGAAAATGAGGTACCGGTACAGATTGAGGACCGCTGCGTCAACGCCGCCGTGGTGCCGGACTATCTGCGTCAGGACTATACCGCGACCACGCCCCACGACTATCTGTCGCTGATCGCCCCTCTGACCGAAGGGGAGCACATTGTTGAGGCGGTGCAGGCAACGGCGGAGGAGTGCGCGCTGCTGCATATTCACGCGCACGACCCGTGTCTGCTGATCCGCCGCCGCACCTGGTCCACCACCCATATCGTTTCCCACGCGCGCCTGATTTTCCCCGGCAGCCGCTACCGTCTGCAGGGCCATTTTGGTTCCTGATCTTCCTGCGCGTCGGCAAAACGTGATTGCTGACGCAATATAACAAAAATGTATCTTTTGTGTTAAATCCTGGCTTGCGTATGCTTGTATAGACAAGTATATGTATCTACGTACACAACGTTAATTGTCAGGAGAACCCCCCGATGTCGCAAAGCAAATACCGCCAGCAGGACGTACGTGCACCGCGTGGCACAACGTTAAATGCGAAGAGCTGGCTGACCGAAGCTCCGCTGCGTATGCTCATGAATAACCTCGACCCGGATGTCGCCGAAAACCCGCATGAGCTGGTGGTGTATGGCGGCATCGGACGCGCGGCGCGCAACTGGGAATGCTATGACGCTATCGTGAAGGCGCTGAAAAACCTCGAGAGCGACGAAACGCTGCTGGTGCAGTCCGGTAAGCCGGTGGGCGTATTCAAAACCCATGAAAACTCGCCGCGGGTGCTGATCGCCAACTCCAACCTGGTGCCGCACTGGGCAACCTGGGAACACTTTAACGAGCTGGATGCCAAAGGGCTGGCGATGTACGGCCAGATGACCGCCGGCAGCTGGATCTATATTGGCAGGCAGGGCATCGTGCAGGGCACCTATGAAACCTTCGTTGAGGCAGGCCGCCAGCACTACCAGGGCAGCCTGAAGGGGCGCTGGGTGTTGACCGCCGGTCTGGGCGGCATGGGCGGCGCGCAGCCGCTGGCCGCGACCTTAGCGGGCGCCTGCTCGTTGAATATCGAATGCCAGCAGAGCCGCATCGATTTCCGCCTGCGTACCCGCTACGTTGATGAACAGGCGACGTCGCTGGATGACGCGCTGGCGCGCATCAAAAAATACACCGCCGAAGGCCGGGCAATCTCTATCGCACTGTGCGGCAACGCGGCAGAGATCGTACCGGAAATGGTCAAACGCGGCGTGCGCCCGGATATGGTGACCGATCAGACCAGCGCCCACGATCCGCTGCACGGCTATCTGCCGAAAGGCTGGAACTGGGAAGAGTACCAGGCTAAGGCCGAGTCGGACCCGCAGGGCACTATCCTGGCGGCGAAACGCGCAATGGCCGACCACGTGCAGGCGATGCTGGCATTCCACGAAATGGGCGTGCCGACGTTTGACTACGGCAACAACATTCGCCAGATGGCCCAGGAGATGGGCGTTGGCAACGCGTTTGCTTTCCCTGGCTTCGTTCCCGCCTATATCCGCCCGCTATTCTGCCGCGGCATCGGCCCGTTCCGCTGGGTTGCCCTGTCCGGCGACCCGCAGGACATCTATAAAACCGACGCGAAAGTGAAAGAGATCGTTAAAGACGATAAGCACCTGCATCACTGGCTGGATATGGCCCGCGAGCGTATCAGTTTCCAGGGGCTACCGGCACGTATCTGCTGGGTAGGCCTCGAATGGCGGCAGAAGCTGGGGCTGGCGTTTAACGAAATGGTGCGCAGCGGCGAAGTCTCCGCACCGATCGTCATTGGCCGCGACCATCTGGACTCCGGCTCCGTCGCCAGCCCGAACCGCGAGACGGAAGCGATGCGCGATGGTTCCGACGCCGTCTCCGACTGGCCGCTGCTCAACGCCTTACTGAATACCGCCAGCGGGGCGACCTGGGTGTCGCTGCATCACGGCGGCGGCGTCGGGATGGGCTTTTCGCAGCACTCCGGCATGGTTATCGTCTGCGACGGTACCGATGAAGCGGCGGTGCGCATTGCCCGCGTCCTGCACAACGACCCGGCGACCGGCGTGATGCGTCATGCCGACGCGGGCTACGATATCGCGATTGAGTGCGCGACAGAACAAGGTTTGAATCTTCCGATGGTGGCAGCAACGCAGGGGCACGCTAAATGAACGCTTTAACACTGATTCCGGGTCAACTCAGCCTGTCGCAGCTGCGCGACGTCTACAGCCAGCCGCTGAACATTACGCTAGACGAAAGCGCGTTCGCGGCGATTGATGACAGCGTTGCCTGCGTCAACGCGATTCTGGCGGAAGGCCGCACCGCCTACGGTATCAACACCGGTTTTGGCCTGCTGGCGCAGACGCGCATCTCAACCGAAGATCTGGAAAACCTTCAGCGATCGCTGGTGCTGTCGCACGCGGCGGGGATTGGCGAACCGCTGGATGATGACCTCGCGCGTCTGATTATGGTGCTGAAAATTAACAGCCTGTCGCGCGGCTTTTCCGGCATTCGCCTGAGCGTGATTCAGGCGCTGATTGGCCTGGTCAACGCGGGCGTGACGCCGTGGATCCCGGCGAAGGGATCGGTCGGCGCCTCCGGCGACCTCGCGCCGCTGGCGCATATGTCTTTGACCCTGCTTGGCGAAGGGAAAGCGCGCGTGCGCGGCGGGGAGTGGCTGCCGGCGACGGAAGCGCTGCGTCAGGCGGGGCTTGAGCCGATTACTCTGGCGGCGAAAGAGGGGCTGGCGCTGCTCAACGGCACGCAGGCGTCGACGGCGTTTGCCCTGCGCGGCCTGTTCGAAGCCGAAGACCTGTTCGCTTCCGCGGTAGTTTGCGGGTCGTTAACCACCGAAGCGGCGCTCGGTTCGCGTCGTCCGTTTGATCCGCGCATTCACGAAGCGCGCGGTCAGCGCGGGCAGATTGACGCCGCGGCGCACTATCGCCATCTGCTGACCGACGACAGCGCGATTTCCCAGTCGCACCATAACTGCACCAAGGTGCAGGATCCGTACTCTCTGCGCTGCCAGCCGCAGGTGATGGGTGCCTGCCTGACCCAGCTTCGCCAGGCGGCGGAAGTGCTGCTGGTTGAAGCCAACGCGGTATCCGATAACCCGCTGGTGTTCGCCAGCGAGAACGACGTGATTTCCGGAGGTAACTTCCACGCCGAACCGGTGGCGATGGCGGCGGATAATATCGCGCTGGCGATTGCCGAAATCGGATCGCTGTCGGAGCGCCGTATCGCGCTGATGATGGACAGCCATATGTCGCAGCTGCCCCCTTTCCTGGTCAAAAACGGCGGCGTCAACTCCGGGTTTATGATTGCCCAGGTGACGGCGGCGGCGCTGGCCAGCGAGAACAAAGCGCTGTCGCACCCGCACAGCGTGGACAGTCTGCCAACCTCCGCTAACCAGGAAGACCACGTCTCGATGGCCCCGGCCGCCGGCCGCCGCCTGTGGGCGATGGCGGAAAATACCCGCGGCGTACTGGCCGTTGAGTGGCTGGCCGCCGTGCAGGGTCTGGATATGCGCGAAGGCCTGAGCAGCAGCCCGCTGCTGGAAGAGGCGCGCCACCTGCTGCGCGAACGGGTGACCCATTACACCGAGGACCGCTTCTTCGCCCCGGACATCGAAAACGCCATTGCGCTCCTGGCGGCGCGTCATCTGACGCGGCTGCTGCCTGCCGTGCTCTGAGACCAACGCTAAACCATCGCTGTTCTCTGTACCTGCGCCGGGAGGATCTCTTCCTCCCGGCCACCCTACACGCATATTTGTCGTCGTATAAAAACTATCAGGACACTTGCATATGCAACAACAAAACAAGCCACACCTGCTGCGCGGGCTGAATGCCCGGCACATTCGTTTTATCGCCCTCGGCTCCGCCATCGGTACCGGGCTGTTCTACGGCTCGGCATCGGCGATCAAGGCCGCGGGCCCGGCGGTACTGCTGGCCTATCTGATCGGCGGCGCGGCGGTGTTTATCGTGATGCGGGCGCTGGGGGAAATGGCGGTACGCAACCCCGTTTCCGGCTCCTTCAGCAGCTACGCGCGCCAGTATCTTGGCCCGCTGGCGGGTTTTATTACCGGCTGGACCTACACCTTTGAGATGGTGATCGTCGCCCTCGCGGACGTTACCGCGTTCGGCATCTATATGGGGCTGTGGTATCCCGATGTTCCCCGCTGGATCTGGGTGCTGAGCATTATCTTTTTTATCGGCGCCATGAACCTGTGCAGCGTGCGCGTTTTCGGCGAGATGGAGTTCTGGCTGTCGCTGATCAAAGTAGTGGCGATTATTGCCATGATTGTGGCGGGCGGCAGCATCATTTTCTTTGGATTCGGTAACGCCTTTCCGGCAACCGGGCTGGAGAATTTGTGGAGCCACGGCGGCTTTGCCCCTAACGGCTGGGAGGGGATTATAGCCTCGCTCGGTATCGTGATGTTTGCCTTTGGCGGCGTCGAGATTATCGGCGTGACCGCGGCGGAAGCGAAGAATCCGCAGAAGGTGATCCCGCAGGCGATCAATACTATCCCGCTGCGAATCGTGCTGTTCTATGTCTGCACCCTGGCGATTCTGATGGCGATTTTCCCGTGGAACAGCTTCGGCGAGCGGGGCAGTCCGTTCGTGCTGATTTTTGATGGTCTGGGGATTCCGGCGGCGGCTACCATCCTGAATATCATCGTGATCAGCGCCAGTATTTCGGCGATTAACAGCGATATTTTTGGCGCGGGGCGCATGATGTACGGCATGGCGAAAGAGGGGCTGGCGCCGAAGAGCTTCCAGCGCATCGCCAGCAACGGGGTGCCGTGGATGACGGTGGTGGTGATGGGCGTGGCGCTGCTGGCGGCGGTGGTGCTGAACTACCTGATGCCGGAGCAGGTGTTTGTGCTGATTGCCTCGCTGGCAGCTTTTGCTACGGTGTGGGTCTGGCTGATGATCCTGCTGGCCCACTTTGCGATGCGTCGCGGCCTGTCCGCTGAAGAGCGCGGCAATATCGCGTTCCCGGTGCCGTTCTGGCCGGTGGCGCCGCTGCTGACGCTGCTGTTTATGGGACTGGTCATCGCGGTGCTGGGGATGGTGGAGGAGACGCGGATTGCGCTTATCGCCGGTCTGGTATGGCTCGGGCTGCTGACGGCGGTGTGGTTTGCGCGGGTGCGCAAAAACGCCGTGCAGGCGGTGACGGAGTCGTGATTGTTTTGGTTTACCCGGGTTGCGGCTGACGCCTTACCCGGGCTACCCAATCGCACTCACCTGTAGCCCGGATAAGGCGTTTACGCCGCCATCCGGGGCTTAGCTAAACAGGGCGGTAATCGACGCGCTGCCGAGGCTGTGGAAATGGACGTTAAAGCCGACCATCGCGCCGCTCGCGCCCTCATCGACCGCAATTTTTTCGACGTCCAGCGCGTGGACGGTAAAGATATAGCGATGGGTCTCGCCTTTTGGCGGCGCCGCGCCGCCGTATCCGGCCTGGCCAAAATCGGTACGGGTCTGAATCGCCTCTTCGGGCAGTTCCGCCTGTCCGGAGCCGGCTCCCTGCGGTAACACGCGGGTATCGGCCGGAAGATTGGCCACCAGCCAGTGCCACCAGCCGGAGCCGGTTGGCGCATCGGGATCGAAGCAGGTCACCACAAAGCTTTTGGTTCCGGCCGGCACATCGTCCCACGCCAGATGCGGCGAGATATTATCGCCATCGTAGCCCATGCCGTTAAAGACATGACGATTGGGCAGCTTCTCACCATCCTGTAAATCATGACTGATTAATTTCATCGTCTCTCCTCGTAGTCATCCGCTGATTAGCCAGAAAGTGTAGCGCGAGAGAGGCGCCATTACCGTCGCTTATTCGCTAAAAAATGTTTCTTCCTGAACCGCGGCGTTTACCGCCCGCGTCAGGCGGCTCAGCTGCTCCGGCGTAATGATGTACGGCGGCATCAGGTAAATCAGGCGACCGAACGGGCGGATCCACACGCCTTGTTCGACGAAAAAGCGCTGCAGGGCGGCCATATTCACCGGCCGATGCGTCTCGATCACGCCAATCGCTCCCAGCACCCGCACATCGGCAACCTGCGCGGATTCGCGCGCCGGCGCCAGCTCGGCGCTGAGCTGCGCTTCAATGGCTGCCACCTGCTGCTGCCATTCGCCGCTTTCCAGCAGGCGCAGGCTCTCGGTCGCCGCCGCGCAGGCCAGCGGGTTGCCCATAAAGGTCGGGCCGTGCATAAAGCAGCCGGCTTCCCCGTCGCTGATAGTTTCCGCCACCTGACGGGTGGTGAGGGTGGCGGAGAGGGTCATGGTGCCGCCGGTCAGCGCTTTGCCGAGGCACAGAATATCCGCCGCAATCCCCGCGTGCTCGCAGGCGAACAGCTTACCGGTTCGACCAAAGCCGGTGGCAATCTCATCGGCGATCAGCAGGATACCCTCGCGATCGCACATCCTGCGGATCCGCCTGAGCCACTCGGGGTGGTACATCCGCATTCCGCCCGCGCCCTGAACAATCGGCTCGAGGATCACCGCGGCGATTTCATGGCGGTGGGCGGCCATCAGACGGGCGAACGGCACCATATCCCGCTCATCCCAGTCGCCGTCGAAGCGGCTCTGCGGCGCCGGGGCGAAGAGGTTATCCGGCAAATAGCCCTGCCACAGGCTGTGCATTGAGTTCGTCGGATCGCAGACCGACATCGCGCCGAAGGTATCGCCGTGATAGCCGTTGCGGAAGGTGAGAAAGCGCTGGCGCGGGTCTCCCTTCGCCTGCCAGTACTGCAGCGCCATTTTCATCGCCACTTCGACGGCGACGGAGCCGGAATCGGCGAGGAACACGCATTCGAGGCTTTCCGGGGTCATCGCCACCAGCTGGCGGCACAGGGCGACCGCGGAAGGGTGGGTAATCCCACCGAACATGACGTGCGACATCTGGTCAATCTGCGCTTTCATCGCCGCGTTCAGGCGCGGGTGATTGTAGCCATGAATGGCCGCCCACCAGGACGACATGCCGTCAACCAGCTGCCCGCCGTCGGCGAGGGTCAGCTCACAGCCGTGGGCGGCCACGACCGGATAGACCGGCAGCGGCGAAGTCATTGAAGTGTAAGGGTGCCAGATGTGGCGCCGATCGAAAGCGAGGTCGTCCGTTGTCATAATCGACTTGTAAACCATTTTGAAAACATTTAGGTTTACGAGTATAAACCGAACCAACAATTAACAAAACCCTTTGGAGAGGCTAATGGCTCACCACCCCCGCTGGACAATGTCGCAAGTTACTGAGTTATTTAATAAACCCTTTCTGGATCTGCTGTTTGAAGCGCAACAGATCCATCGCCAGCACTTCGACCCGCGCCAGGTTCAGGTCAGCACGCTGCTGTCGATTAAGACCGGCGCCTGCCCGGAAGACTGCAAATACTGCCCGCAAAGCGCGCGCTATAAAACCGGTCTGGAATCCGAACGCCTGATGGAGGTTGAACAGGTGCTTGAGTCGGCGCGACAGGCGAAACAAGCCGGTTCAACCCGCTTCTGTATGGGGGCGGCGTGGAAGAATCCGAACGATCGCGATATGCCGTATCTTGAGCAGATGGTGAAAGGGGTGAAAGCGCTAGGGCTGGAAGCGTGCATGACCCTTGGCACGCTCAACGATAGCCAGGCCCAGCGTCTGGCCGGCGCCGGTCTGGATTACTACAACCACAACCTCGATACCTCGCCGGAATTCTACGGCAATATCATCACCACCCGCACCTATCAGGAGCGCCTCGATACCCTCGATAAAGTGCGCGATGCCGGAATTAAAGTGTGCTCCGGCGGTATTGTCGGGCTGGGGGAAACGGTCAAAGACCGCGCCGGGCTGCTGCTACAGCTGGCCAATCTGCCGACGCCGCCGGAAAGCGTGCCGATTAACATGCTGGTGAAGGTCAAAGGCACGCCGCTGGCGGATAACGACGACGTGGACGCCTTTGATTTTATTCGTACTATCGCCATCGCGCGCATCATGATGCCGACCTCGCACGTGCGCCTCTCCGCCGGTCGTGAACAGATGAACGAACAGACCCAGGCGATGTGCTTTATGGCCGGGGCGAACTCGATTTTCTACGGCTGCAAGCTGCTGACCACGCCAAACCCGGAAGAGGACAAAGACCTGCAGCTGTTCCGCAAGCTGGGGATTAATCCGCAGCAGACCGAGGTACTTGAAGGCGATAACGCCCAGCAGCAGCGGCTGGAGCAGGCGTTGATGAACCCGGATACCGAGGAATATTACAACGCGGCGGCGCTATGAGCTGGCAGCACCGCATCGAGCTGGCGCTGGCGGAACGGCAGGCGGCGGATGCCTTGCGCAGTCGCCTGCCGGTGACGCTGGGCGCAGGACGCTGGCTCAGCCGCGAAGGGCGGCGCTGGCTCAATTTTTCCAGCAACGATTATCTTGGCCTCAGCCAGCATCCGGCTATCGTCAAGGCCTGGCAGCAGGGGGCGGATCGCTACGGCGTCGGCAGCGGCGGCTCCGGCCACGTCAGCGGCTATAGCGAGGCGCACCGCGCGCTGGAGGAGCAGCTGGCCGGCTGGCTGGGCTATCCGCGCGCGCTGCTGTTTATTTCCGGCTTTGCCGCGAATCAGGCGGTGATTGCCGCGCTGGCGGGCAAAGAGGATCGGATTGTCGCCGACCGTCTCAGCCACGCTTCGCTGCTGGAAGCCGCCAGCCTAAGCCCGGCGCAGCTGCGGCGTTTTCAGCACAACGACAGCCGCCATCTTGACGATTTGCTGGCGAAACCGCTATCCGGCCAGCAGCTGGTGGTGACCGAAGGCATTTTTAGCATGGACGGCGATAGCGCGCCGCTGGCTGAGGTTTATCAGGCGGCGCGGGCGGCCGGCGCGCTTCTGCTGGTTGACGACGCGCACGGTATCGGCGCGCTCGGCGAAGAGGGGCGCGGCAGCTGCTACGCGCAGCAGGTACGCCCGGATCTGCTTATCGTCACCTTCGGTAAAGCGTTTGGCGTCAGCGGCGCGGCGGTGCTGTGCAGCGAGGCGCTGGCGGATTATCTGCTGCAGTTTGCCCGCCATCTGATTTACAGCACCGCCATGCCGCCGGCGCAGGCGGTGGCGCTTAGCGCCGCGCTGGCCGTGATTCGCAGCGACGAGGGTCAGCAGCGGCGGGAAACGCTGGCCGGCCATATCGCCGACTTTCGCCGGGGAATGTCCCACTATCCCGGGGAGCTCACTGATTCCGGCAGCGCGATCCAACCGCTGATCGTCGGCGACAACGCCCGCGCGCTGCGGTTGGCGGCGCGTCTGCGTGAGGAAGGCTGCTGGGCGACGGCTATTCGCCCGCCGACGGTTCCCGTCGGCAGCGCGCGGCTGCGCCTGACGCTGACCGCCGCGCACGAGTCTGCCGATATCGCCCGCCTGCTGGAGGTGCTGCATGACGGCGGTGAATAAGCGCGCCGTCGCGGCGGCGTTTGGCCGCGCGGCGGGACATTACGCTCAGCACGACGAATTACAGCGTCTTAGCGCCTCGCTGCTGCTGGAACAGCTCGATATCAAGACCTTTCCTGAGGTGCTGGACGCGGGCTGCGGCCCCGGCAGCATAAGCCGCTTCTGGCGCGATGCAGGGAGCCGGGTGACGGCGCTGGATCTTTCCGTCGACATGCTGGCGGAGGCCCGCCGCGGAAACTGCGCGCACCGCTACGTCGAGGGCGACATCGAAGCGCTGCCGCTGGCGGACGGCTGCGTTGATCTGGCGTGGAGCAACCTTGCGGTTCAGTGGTGCGACAATCTCGCGACCGCCATTGATGAGCTGTCCCGGGTCGTGCGGCCCGGCGGCCGCGTGGCGTTTAGTACGCTGCTGTCAGGTTCGTTACCTGAGCTCATTCAGGCCTGGCAAGCCATCGATGAGCGGCCGCACGCCAACCGTTTTCTCAGCGAGCAGGCGGTGCGTCAGGCGCTGGCCGAACGCCGCGCCAGCGGCCACGTCCACGCCATCACGCTGCCGTTTCCCGACGCGCTCAGCGCGATGCGCTCGCTTAAAGGCATTGGCGCGACCCATCTGCACCACGGACGCAGCCCTGCGCCGCTCAGCCGCGGCAAGCTGCGGCAGCTCCAGCTCGCCTGGCCGCAGCAGCAGGGCCAGTGCCCGCTGACGTATCATCTTTTTACAGGAGTTATCGAACGTGACTAAACGTTTCTTCGTTACCGGCACCGACACCGAGGTGGGGAAAACCGTCGCCAGCTGCGCGCTGCTGCAGGCGGCCAATCGCAAGGGATTTAAAAGCGCTGGCTACAAACCGGTGGCTTCCGGCAGCGACTGTACGGCCCAGGGATTACGTAATGAGGATGCGCTGGCTTTACAGCGCAATAGCCGCGTGGCGCTGTGCTACGAGCAGGTCAATCCGTTCACCTTTGCTGAACCGACGTCACCGCATATTATCAGCGCCGATGAAGGGAGACCGATTGACGCCGCCGCGATTTCTGCTGGACTGCGCGAGCTGGAAGCGCTGTCCGACTGGCTACTGGTGGAAGGGGCGGGGGGCTGGTTTACGCCGCTGTCAGAAACGCTGACCTTTGCCGATTGGGTACAGGAAGAGCGGCTGCCGGTGATTTTAGTGGTCGGCGTTAAGCTGGGGTGCATCAACCATGCCATGCTGACCGCTCAGGCGGTGCTACAGGCCGGACTGCCGCTGGCGGGCTGGATAGCCAACGATATCCAGCCGCCCGCCAGGCGCCACCCTGAATATCTGGCAACGCTGAAACGCGTGCTGCCCGCGCCGTTTCTTGGCGAGATCCCGTGGCTGGTGGAGGCGGCTCAGCGCGAGGATCTCGGTCAGTATCTCGACCTCAGCGCGCTGGATCGGGCGTCATCCACTTCGCCAGCAGCGGGGCATCCAGCTGGATAACGTCGCCCTGAGCTACGCTGCGTCCACAGTGCAGCAGACAGAAACGATCCGCCACCCGACGAATAAACGGCAGGTGCTGTTCGGCGATCAGCACCGTCAGGCCAATATCGCGGTTCAGGCGCATCAGTAAATCCCCGAGCTTGTGCAGGAAGCGCTGGCCGCCGCCGCGCGAAGGTTCGTCGAGGATCAGCAGGCGCGGACGGGTTATCAGCGCCCTGGCCAGCGCCAGCTGGTACTGATCGTCGGCGCTCAGGGTAATCCCTTTACTTTGGCGCAGAGCGTACAGCTCGGGGAACAGATCGTAAATCTCTCCGGCGACCGCTGACGCCGGTTCGCCGCCCGCCGCAAGGGCAATGTGCAAATTTTCCTCCACGCTCAGCTGCGAAAAGATCCGTTTATCCTGCGGTACATAGCCAATGCCGATGGCGCTGCGAGACTGCGCGGAGAGCGGCATCAGGTCATAGGGCGCCGATCCTCCGTCCTGCCAGGTGATAGTGCCGCTGGCCACCGGTAGATGACCGGTAATACAGTTGACGAGCGTGGTTTTCCCCATTCCCTGGCGCCCCATGACGCAAGTGCATTTACCGGGTTTGAGCTCAAGGTCAACATTCCACAGCGTGTGCTGGCTTCCGTAATAGTGGTTCACGGCGCGTAGACTCAACATAGACGTTTTCTCCTTTCCTGGGATAGCAGGCGACGAGAAGATTCTGCAAATCTCTTGCCAGGAAAAAGAACTCTCGGTATTTGCTGGTCAATACAGGTGCGACCGGGCACAAGCGGACCGACCTTGCACTTTCCCGGTGCCCGCGCGCTGAAATGTGGTGCAAAAAATAACAAAAAATCTAGCCACTCTTCGCCAATAAACAGCAAAAAAAATTCAATTAATTTTTTTCGCGGCGGGTTTGGCCGGGGC
>NZ_VOJB01000069.1:72609-72861 GCF_007910085.1 Klebsiella sp. ME-303
TTGTTCGGGTGGCTCGGGTCATGGGCTGCAGACAGTTATCCACTATTCCTGTGGATAACCTTGTGTATTAGAGTTAGAAAACTTGCGGTAAGCTAGAGAGTACGCGGCCTGCGGCCGAATTGGCGCGAAACCCGTCTTTTATTAAATTCTATTAAATATCAATTATTTAAATAAAATCAATGCCTGTAAGAAAAGTGTCACCGACTGCCATAAAACATTCATCCCCTCGCTTGACAAATGTTAAATGGCCAT
>NZ_VOJB01000069.1:72920-86906 GCF_007910085.1 Klebsiella sp. ME-303
CTTTTTGGGGATAACCCTGAAGCGTGGTCGATTATCCCGTAAAGCGGTTTTTATTCGTCCATGTTGGCGGTAAAAAGCGCTATTTAGTCCGACTACGATAATACGGCACTGTTTTTATATCCAGTATTTTTTATTGGCAAAAGCTGAGCCGGCGAGTAGAATTAAACACCTGCCGTTCAACCCTTCTTCAGGTTCTGATTGATGAGTAAACCGTTCAAGCTGCATTCTGCTTTCCGTCCCTCCGGCGATCAGCCGGAAGCCATTCGTCGCCTGGAAGAGGGGCTGGAAGATGGCCTGGCGCATCAAACCCTGCTCGGGGTCACCGGCTCAGGTAAAACGTTTACCATCGCCAACGTCATTGCTGACCTGCAGCGTCCGACGATGGTGCTGGCGCCAAACAAAACCCTGGCGGCGCAGCTATACGGCGAAATGAAAGAGTTCTTCCCGGAGAACGCGGTGGAGTATTTCGTCTCGTACTACGACTACTACCAGCCGGAAGCCTACGTGCCAAGCTCGGACACCTTCATCGAGAAAGATGCGTCGGTGAACGAACATATTGAACAGATGCGTCTGTCGGCGACCAAAGCGCTGCTGGAGCGTCGCGACGTGGTGGTGGTGGCCTCGGTCTCCGCTATCTACGGTCTGGGCGATCCGGATCTGTATCTGAAAATGATGCTGCATCTGACGGTCGGCATGATTATCGACCAGCGCGCTATTTTGCGCCGCCTGGCCGAGCTGCAGTATACCCGCAACGATCAGGCCTTCCAGCGCGGTACCTTCCGCGTGCGCGGCGAGGTGATTGATATCTTCCCGGCGGAGTCTGACGATATCGCGCTGCGCGTTGAGCTGTTCGATGAGGAAGTTGAGCGCCTGTCGCTGTTCGATCCGCTGACCGGTCATATTGAGTCGACGATCCCGCGCTTCACCGTTTATCCCAAAACCCACTACGTCACCCCGCGCGAGCGTATCGTCCAGGCGATGGAAGAGATTAAAGTTGAACTGTCGGAGCGGCGTAAGCGATTGCTGGAGAACAACAAGCTGCTGGAAGAGCAGCGTCTGAGCCAGCGTACGCAGTTCGACCTCGAAATGATGAACGAGCTGGGCTACTGCTCGGGGATTGAAAACTACTCGCGCTATCTGTCGGGCCGCGGGCCGGGCGAACCGCCGCCGACGCTGTTTGACTACCTGCCGGCCGATGGTCTGCTGGTCATCGATGAGTCCCACGTCACGATCCCGCAGATCGGCGGTATGTACCGCGGGGACCGGGCGCGCAAAGAGACGCTGGTGGAGTACGGTTTCCGCCTGCCGTCGGCGCTCGATAACCGTCCGCTCAAGTTTGAAGAGTTTGAGGCCCTGGCGCCGCAAACCATCTATGTTTCGGCGACGCCGGGAGCCTATGAGCTGGATAAATCCGGCGACGAGGTGGTGGACCAGGTCGTCCGTCCTACGGGGCTGCTGGATCCGGTCATCGAAGTGCGTCCGGTAGGCACCCAGGTCGACGATCTGCTCTCGGAAATTCGCATCCGCACCGCGATCAACGAGCGCGTGCTGGTCACGACGCTGACCAAACGCATGGCGGAAGATTTAACCGAATATCTGGAAGAGCACGGCGAGCGGGTGCGCTACCTACACTCGGACATCGACACCGTGGAGCGCATGGAGATTATCCGCGACCTGCGCCTCGGCGAGTTTGACGTGCTGGTGGGGATCAACCTGCTGCGTGAAGGTTTGGATATGCCGGAAGTTTCGCTGGTGGCGATCCTGGATGCCGATAAAGAAGGCTTCCTGCGCTCTGAACGCTCGCTGATTCAGACCATTGGCCGCGCGGCGCGAAATATCAACGGCAAAGCGATTCTCTACGGCGATAAAATTACCCCGTCGATGGCGAAAGCGATCGGGGAAACCGAGCGCCGCCGCGAGAAGCAGCAGGCGTACAACGAAGAGCACGGTATCGTTCCGCAGGGTCTGAATAAGAAAGTGGTCGATATTCTGGCCCTCGGTCAGAATATCGCGAAAACCAAAACCAAGGGGCGCGGCAAGTCTCGCTCACCGGTTGAGGCGGATGTCGTCGCGCTAACGCCGAAGGCGCTCCAGCAGAAGATTCACGAGCTGGAAGGGCAGATGATGCAGCACGCGCAGAACCTGGAGTTCGAAGAGGCGGCGCAAATTCGCGACCAGCTTCACCAGCTGCGCGAGCTGTTTATCGCCGCTTCGTAGCGGCGTTGCCAGCTAAATATCGCCCGGGCCTTACCGGGTCTTCGGGCGATGGACGGAATGTGTTTTTCGTAGGCCGGGTAAGACGCCAGCCGCCACCCGACAGAAAAGCGGGCACATGAGCCAAAACGAGGTGGCCAGAACGCTTTGGTTATTTGTTGCCCCTCTGTCGCGATTTTCCGTGATGCTTAATGTTGGCTTAATCTTGTTTGGCGAAACTATCCTCACTTTACTGAGGATAGCGCCATGCAAAAATTAACCTTCCGCGAATACCTGGCAGTCACCTGCGCGTTTGTTATCGTCGTTGCCTTTTTCCATCAGTGGGTGCTGACGTTCTGACGCGAAGCTTTAGGGAAGAGTACCCAGGCGCGAACGCCGGGCCCGGGCTGTCGGTTATGTAAAAAGAACTGCGCGTCGTGCAGCTGAGCGATGCGGGTGACGATGCTTAACCCGAGACCAATACCGCCATAGCGGCTGTCCATGCGGACGAACGCTTTGCTTAACTCACCGCTTTTAGCCTCATCAATTCCCGGTCCTTCATCCTCAACGGCCAGAATGGGCGTTGGGCCAGGCGCTATCGACACTTTAATCGTCGACCCCGTCGGGCTATAACGATGCGCGTTTTCGACCAGGTTACGTAAAATAACCTGCACCAGCGTAGCGTCGCCCGACACGATTGCCTCTCCATCCTTAACGTTGATCGCCAGCGTCTGCTGGCGCTGCTGCAGCATTGTCTCAAGCTCGCTCTGCAGCGGTTCGATTACATCCTCTTTCAGCGCAACCTGCTGATAGCTTCCGGCGGAGAATGACTGGCCAACGCGCGCCAGCTGAAGCAGCTGGGTAATGCTATTGGTCATTTGATCGAGACGCTGAATTAGCGGGTCCACGCTAACGCCATGCACTTTCGCCAGAAGCTCCAGGTGCAGACGCAGTCCGGCCAGCGGCGTGCGCAGCTCATGGGCGACATCGGCGGTAAACAGACGCTCGCGATCGAGGGTTAAATTCAGGCGGGACACCAGCTGATTAATCGCGGTGGTCACCGCGGTGACTTCAGGAACCGATTCCTTCAGCGTGATAGGCTGCAGGTTGTCCGGGGTGCGACTTTCCAGCTCGAGCTGCAGTCTGGAAAGCGGCTTTGTGATTTTTTTCACCGCCAGCAGGGAGATATACAGCGCCAGGCCGATAATCAGCAGGCTTGGGATCAGCAGGCTGGCTACCGCTTCGCGAACCTCATGCTCTATATGCTTCTGATTGTTATGCCCTTCAATGGCGCTGGCGACCAGCAGCTGAATCTGCTCCTGACTTTCATGCCACAGCCAGAACACGCTGATGAGCTGACAAACGGCCAGAATAGCGCCAATTGTCAGCAGCAGCCGATGACGCATAGTCCAGTTTTCACTGACAAAAAAAGCCATAGCGTTATTCGGTCTCCGCGTTATCAACCAGCATATAGCCAAAGCCCCGGACGGTGCGGATGCGTGATTTGCCGACTTTATCGCGCAGATTATGGATATGCACCTCCAGCGTATTGGTGGCCGGTTCGTTGTCCCAGCTGTAAATGTCGTTGTAGAGAATTTCGCGATGCACCGGGCTGCCCGCTTTCATCATCAGGCGTGAAAGCAGAGCGTACTCTTTGGGCGTTAAATCCAGGGACTGCTCGCCGAGCCAGACCAGCCGCCGGGTGACGTTCAGGCGCAGATTGCCGACGGACAGTTCGTTATCGCCCTGATTATTGTGACGACGCAGCAGGGCGCGAATGCGCGCGTTCAGCTCTTCCAGCGCAAACGGCTTAACCAGGTAGTCATCCGCGCCGGTATCCAGGCCGCTGATGCGGTCATCAACGGTATCGCGGGCGGTGAGGATCAGCACCGGCTGGCTGAACTTCTCCCGTCGCATGCGCGCCAGGAAGTGCAGACCGTCTTCATCCGGCAGGCCGAGGTCGAGAACCACCAGGCTGTAGTGGTTGCTGGCCAGAGAGAGGGCGGCTTCGTGGGCGGTTGATACGCCGTCGCAAACGTAGCCTTCGCTTTGCATCGCCAGAATTAACCCTTGTAACAGGAGCGCATCGTCTTCAATGACTAAAATTTTCATCGGCCTGCCTCTCTACATGGCGTTAAAATATCGTCTGTTGCCTGGTACTCGCGGGTGCTGACCCCGAGCAGACCGAGCAGGGTGGAGAAAAGATTATCCTGCGAATACGCTTGCGTTTTCGCTTTTTGCTGCAAACACTGGCTGGACACGCCATAGCGCTGTTGATAATCCGCTGACAGCCACAGCAGCATCGGGACGTGTTTTTGCGTCTCCGGGGCGATGGACCACGGTAGCCCGTGTAAATACACCCCATCCTCGCCAAGCGACTCGCCGTGATCCGAGAGATACACCAGGCTGGTGGTAAATTTATCCTGCTTTGACTGCAGTAATTTTATCGCTTTGTCGACCACATAATCGACATACAAAATCGTATTATCGTAGGTATTGGTGAGCTGCTGCTGGGTGCAGCTCTGAATCTCGTTGGTGTCGCAGGTGGGCGTAAACTGTTTAAACTGCGCCGGATAACGATTGTAGTAGGTTGGGCCGTGGCTGCCGATAGTGTGCAGCACGATAATCCCGTCCTGCTGCAGATTATCGATATAGTTCTCCAGGTTATGGAACAGCACCTCATCGTAGCATTCTCCGTCGATGCACTGGCCGCTAAGCTTGAGATCGGTGACGTTCTGGTGCGGTACCCGGTCGCAGGCTCCTTTACAGCCGCCGTCGTTATCATTCCACTGAACCTGAATTCCCGCGCGCTGCAGGATATCCAGCACGCCTTCCTGATGGTGCGCCAGCTCTTCATCATAGTGGGCCCGCGGCATATTAGAGAACATGCACGGTACAGAAACCGCGGTCGCGGTGCCGCAGGACGTGGTGTCGGGGAAATAGATGACATTATCCTGTTTCAGGCGCGGGTTGGTCTCGCGGGCGTAGCCGTTCAGGGAAAAGTTTGCCGCCCTTGAGGTTTCGCCTAACACCACGATAGTCAGGTTTTTCCGCGGTCCGCTGCGCATCTCCGGCTTCTGAACCGCGTCTTCGCCAATTTTGACCAGCGGAAGATTATCCATCCTGTTATGCGCATACCAGGAGTTCACGGCCACAATGCTGTTTGACGGGCTCAGGGACTTAACCAGCTCTTTGTTATTGCGAAACAGCGAGGCGTAATCTTTATAGAAAAATGCCGCGACCAGAATAATCAGCAGCGCTGAAACCACGATGCTCAACAGCCTTACCGCCACGCTGCGCCACAGGGTTGCCGGTTTGCGGATTTTAACCCACCAGGCCACGACCACCGCCAGGATGCCGGAGAGTCCCAGGATCAGGACCATTTTTCCGGAGAGTAGCGCAAAGCTTTCGGCGGGAGTGGTATCGAGAATATTGGTGATCATCGCCCGATCGATAATCACGCCAAAGGTCCAGATAAAATACTGGGCCGAGGCGCTAAGCAGAATAAACAGGCTGATAACGAGGCGGTCAAGCTTAAGAAATGACGCTAGCGTGGTGATGATATTCATCACGCTGATAGCCACTATCGGCATACTGAGGAACACCAGCCAGTTATGCAGGCCGTTGACCGGCAGCAGGGTAAACGCCTGGCGATAGAAAGCAATGTTCAGCGCCAGGCCAATATAGCAGGCGAACAGAATCAAATAGACCGTACGGTTAAGCATTGGCCGACGTAAAGAAAATAACGACATAGCGAAGTCCACATAAAGAGATGTTCGCTATGCTGCCCGTTTTTTTTTAAGACAACCTTAAGATTTTAAGCCTGCCTGTTTTTGTCGCGAGGATAAGGCCGCGTTGAGGATTAGCCTAAGGCCTGAATCGCTTTATCCAGCGCGCGGCGCAACAGCTGGCGATCGTGACGATAGGGCACATCGCTGGCGTCCAGAGGCGTCTGAATGACGACCCGATCCTTAACCCCTGCGATATCGGCTTTCGGGCCGACAACCAGCGCGTCAATCACCCGTTTACCAATCTGCTGCTCCATAATGGCGACCCTGTCCGCCAGCGTCAGGCTGGCTGCCGGGCTATGCTCTTTGCCGAGGTTATCGATAAACACCATTGGCGCGGGCGTGCGGCGCAGCGCCTTCGCCATCTCATCAAGCAGCAGAATCGGCATCAGGCTGGTATAGAAGCTGCCGGGGCCAATCAGGATTAAATCGGCTTCGGCGATGGCTTCTATCGCTTCACGAGTGGTGGGCACCGGCGGGGAGAGCATAAGCTCGCGCGGCACGCTGGCAAGCTGATCGATATTCACTTCACCGTAAACTTCGTGCCCTTCATGGTCGATGGCCATAAGATCGACCGGTTGTTCCGACATCGGGATCAGAAACGCGTCGACCTTAAGAAGATTCCTGATCAAATTGATCGCTTCAAGCGGGCGCACGCTCAGGTGATCCAGCGCCTTAAGCATCAAATTGCCGAGGTTATGCCCGGAAAGCTCGCCGTTGCCGCTAAAACGGTACTCAAACATCGCCGAGGCCACGCTGGGTTCGGCGATGAGCTGATTAATACAGTTGCGCATATCGCCCCAGGCGATGCCGCCTTCCGCGCGACGAATGCGCCCCGTAGAGCCGCCGTTATCGGTCGTGGTGACGATGCCGGTGAGGCGTGAACCGAGCGAAGAGAGGGATGACATTACCCGGCCCAGCCCGTGCCCGCCGCCGAGTGCCACCACGCGATCCAGATCGGCGAAAGTGCGATTGCGCATAAAAATCCCTTATAACCATTTATCGGGCTCACAGTAACCGATCTACCCCTAAAAGACGATGGGCTGAATCTGACAAACTGACCGACATCAATGCAAAAGCGTGGTTTTTAGCTATTCTGTAGCGAAAATACGCGATCGTATCGATATATACATGATTATATAACGAAACTGGAAATGGCATAACCGTTATTAAAGCGCTACTATTCGGCGTAACCCACTAACACTCTAGCCTCTGTGCCTGTGTCGAAAGATATGGTGCTTTGGCCGTGACAACTTCGGTTGCCACCAGGGCGCGAAAAGAAATGACCGCGTCTCCCGTATTTGGAAAGGTGTCTATGGCTTCACAGCTTACCGATGCATTTGCGCGGAAGTTTTACTATCTGCGTTTATCAATTACCGACGTATGCAACTTTCGTTGCACCTACTGTCTCCCCGATGGCTATAAGCCCGGCGCCGTCACCAATAAAGGCTTTCTCAGCGTTGATGAAGTTCGCCGCGTGACGCGCGCGTTCTCCGCCCTGGGGACGGAAAAGGTGCGCCTGACCGGCGGCGAACCCTCGCTGCGTCGCGATTTTACCGACATCATCGCCGCGGTGCGGGAAAACCCTTCTATTCGCCAGATTGCGGTCACCACCAACGGCTACCGGCTGGCGCGCGACGTTGAAAGCTGGCGCGATGCCGGGCTGACGGCGATTAACGTCAGCGTGGACAGCCTCGATGCGCGTCAGTTTCACGCCATCACCGGCCAGGACAAGTTTCATCAGGTGATGGACGGCATCGATGCCGCATTTGCCGCTGGCTTCGAAAAAGTGAAGGTCAATACCGTGCTGATGCGCGACGTTAACCATCACCAGCTCGACACTTTTCTGGCGTGGATCCAGCCGCGCCGCATTCAGCTGCGTTTTATTGAATTGATGGAAACCGGCGAAGGCAGCGATCTGTTCCGCCGCCATCATATCTCGGGCATGGTGCTGCGCGATGAGCTGCTGCGTCGCGGCTGGATCCATCAGATCCGCCAGCGTAGCGACGGCCCGGCGCAGGTGTTTTGCCATCCGGATTATGCCGGGGAAATCGGTCTGATTATGCCCTATGAAAAAGACTTCTGCGCCACCTGTAACCGTCTGCGCGTCTCTTCCGTGGGTAAATTGCACCTGTGCCTGTTTGGCGAAGGCGGCGTCGATCTGCGCGATCTGCTCGCCGATGAGCGGCAGCAGCCGGCGCTGGAGGCGCGCATATCCGAGGCGTTAACGCATAAAAAACAGACCCATTTCCTGCATCAGGGCAACACCGGTATTACCCAGAACCTGTCCTATATTGGCGGATAATTCATTTTAAGGAGCGATCAGATGAGCCAGGCAAGCGCTGAGTTTATCCCGACCCGTATTGCTATTCTCACCGTCTCCAGCCGACGTGGCGAAGAAGACGACACCTCCGGACACTGGCTGCGCGACGCGGCTGAGGAGGCGGGGCACGTCATCGTCGATAAGGCGATTGTGAAAGAGAACCGCTACGCCATTCGCGCCCAGGTGTCGGCGTGGATTGCCGGCGATGAGGTGCAGGTGGTGCTGATTACCGGCGGCACCGGTTTTACCGACGGCGACCAGGCGCCGGAAGCGCTGCTGCCGCTGTTTGACCGCGAAGTGGAAGGTTTCGGCGAGGTGTTCCGCATGCTCTCCTTCGAAGAGATCGGTACCTCGACCCTGCAGTCCCGCGCCGTTGCCGGGGTGGCGAACCGCACGCTGATTTTTGCGATGCCCGGCTCAACCAAAGCCTGTCGTACCGCATGGGACAATATTATTGCGCCGCAGCTCGATGCGCGCACGCGCCCGTGCAACTTTATCTCTCATCTTAAGAAGTAATTTATGACGCAGTTGACCCATATTAACGCCGCCGGCGAAGCGCACATGGTCGATGTCTCAGGGAAAGCGGAGACGGTTCGCGAAGCGCGCGCCGAGGCCTATGTTGAAATGCAGGCCACGACGCTGGCGATGATTATCGACGGTAGCCATCACAAAGGCGATGTCTTTGCCACCGCGCGCATTGCCGGGATCCAGGCGGCAAAACGCACCTGGGAGCTGATTCCGCTTTGCCATCCGCTGATGCTGAGCAAAGTCGAAGTCAATCTGCAGGCGCAGCCCGAGCATAACCGGGTGCGTATCGAATCCCTGTGCCGTCTGACCGGGAAAACCGGCGTTGAGATGGAAGCCCTGACCGCCGCTTCCGTCGCCGCGCTGACGATTTACGATATGTGCAAAGCGGTGCAGAAAGATATGGTGATAGGTCCGGTGCGCCTGCTGGCGAAAAGCGGCGGCAAGTCCGGCGATTTCAGAGTGGAAGATAGCCATGATTAAGGTTCTTTTTTTTGCCCAGGTGCGCGAACTGCTCGGCACCGACTCCCTGAAGCTCAATCCGCAAGGCCTGACCACGGTTGAAGCCGTTCGCCAGCAGCTGATCGCCCGCGGCGACCGCTGGGCGCTGGCGCTGGAGGAGGGCAAGCTGCTGGCGGCGGTAAACCAGACGCTGACGACGTTTGATCACCCGCTGGCGGCCGGTGATGAAGTGGCGTTTTTCCCGCCGGTTACCGGGGGATAACATGACGCAGACGCGTATTATAGTCAGCCATGACCGCTTTAAGGTCGGCGACGAATACCCCTGGCTGGCCGAGCGCGATGAAGACGGCGCGGTAGTGACGTTTACCGGCAAGGTCCGCAACCACAACCTTGGCGACAGCGTCAAAGCGCTGACCCTCGAACATTATCCGGGGATGACGGAAAAGTCGCTGGCGGAGATTGTGGAACAGGCGCGCGAGCGCTGGCCGCTGGGCCGGGTGACGGTGATTCACCGTATCGGCGAGATGTGGCCCGGGGAGGAGATTGTCTTTGTCGGCGTCACCAGCGCCCACCGCGGTAGCGCGTTTGCGGCGGGGGAGTTTATTATGGATTACCTGAAGACCCGCGCGCCGTTCTGGAAGCGGGAGGCGACGCCGGAAGGCGAGCGCTGGGTCGATGCGCGAGATAGCGACCGTGAAGCGGCAGAACGCTGGTAGTGTGGTACGCTTAGAAGATAAATTTCGTTAATCAGGAGACAGTCATGGATAGATATCCTCGTTCCGGGGCGATCGTACAGGGTCGCAGCGGACTTCAAACTTATATGGCGCAGGTGTACGGCTGGATGACGGTCGGGCTGCTGCTCACGGCGTTTATCGCGTGGTTTGCGGCCAACACCCCTGCGGTGATGATGTTTGTCTTTTCCAGCAAAATAACCTTTTTCGGCCTGATCATCGCCCAGCTGGGGCTGGTATTCGTGCTCTCCGGCATGGTGCAGCGGCTGAGCGCGGGAATGGCGACCACCCTGTTTATGCTCTATTCGGCGCTAACCGGGCTCACCTTATCCAGTATATTCCTCGTCTATACCTACTCATCGATCGCCAGTACCTTCGTGGTGGCAGGCGGGATGTTTGGCGTGATGAGCCTTTACGGCTATACCACTAAACGCGACCTGAGCGGCTTCGGCAATATGCTGTTTATGGCGCTTATCGGTATCCTGCTGGCGTCGCTGGTTAACTTCTGGCTGAAGAGCGAAGCGCTGATGTGGGCGGTGACCTACATCGGGGTGATCGTCTTCGTCGGCCTGACCGCCTATGACACCCAGAAGCTGAAAAACATCGGCGAGCAGATTGACGTTCGCGATGCGTCAACGCTGCGCAAATACTCGATTCTTGGGGCGCTGACGCTGTATCTGGACTTTATCAACCTGTTCCTGATGCTGCTGCGCATTTTCGGCAACCGTCGTTAACTCGTTCCCGGATCTCAGGCGGTGGTAAACCTGTAGCCCCGGTCAGCATCAGCGACCGGGGCTTTTTTGACTACTCGCCCGCCAGCTTGCGCTGGTTTTTCTCCCGCAGATGCTTCGCCCGGCTCTCCAGAATCAGGTAGCCGATGGTCGCCAGCAGCAGCGGCAGGAAGTAGTACAGGGCGCGATAGGCAAGCAGGGCGGCAATAATCGCGCCGCGCGAAATCTCTTCCCCGGAAAGCATGGCGATAAATACCGCCTCAAGCACGCCAATGCCTGCCGGAATATGCACGATAACCCCCGCAATGCTGCTGACCAGCAGCACGCCGAGCACGAGAAAATAGTCCACCTGCGGGCCCAGCAGCAGCCAGATAATCGCCCCCATCGCCATCCAGTTCAGGCTGGAAACCGCCATCTGCAATATCGCGAAGCGCCAGGACGGCAGCACCAGCCGCTGGCCTTTTATCGTCAGATGGCGCTTTTTAGCAAAGGCACAGGCCCACAGGTAAAACGCGGAAATCAGCAGTAAAACGACGCCCAGAATTTGCAGCGACGACTGGCTGATATACCAGCGCTCGGGCACCTTCACCATGCCGGAGCTAAAAATAATGCCGCCGAGCAGAATATAGCCCAGCCAGTTGGTGGTAATGCTCAGGGAGAAGATACGGGTAATGGTTGCGCCGCTCAGGCCGAGGCGCGAGTAGAGCCGATAGCGCATACCAATCCCACCCACCCAGGTGCTGAGCGTCAGGTTAAAGGCGTAGCAGATAAACGACACCAGCATCACCTGGCGTTTCGCCAGCTTGTGGCCGCAGTAAGCGCGCCCCAGCAGGTCGTAGCAGCCATAGATCAGGTAGCTGGCGATAACCAACCCGATGGCGCTGAGCAGCGCCGTACGGTTGTAATCGCGAATGACCTTCCACACGTCCTGCCAGTCGATTTTTTGCGCGTAGACCACCAGCAGAACGACGACGGCGATAAAAAAGAGCACCGTCAGGATTTTTTTCGCCATCTGCCAGCGAGGGTGAGATTTCGCCATCAGGATTTCACCTCCTGGTTTTCCGGGTCCACGCGGTCCTGGGTTTCTATTTCTGGCTGTACCGGGGGCTGAACCCGCGACAGCAGCGGCGTATGGGCCGGTAGCCATCCGACCCAGGCAGGGAAGTGGCGCAGGAAGTGGAACGCCAGCACGCTAATGCCGAGCCGCCACCATGTTCGTTTCGACAAAATGCGCTTATCGACCTCGCGGCAGTCGTTAAGGATTAAGCCATTGAGATTATCGCGCAGCGTCTGGTTAAACTCGCGGTCGTGAATCACCAGGTTGGCTTCCAGATTCAGCGACAGGCTCAGGGGGTCGAGGTTGCTGGAGCCCACCGTGGCCCAGTGATCGTCCGCCAGCGCCACTTTGCCGTGCAGCGGACGGCGGCGATATTCGAAAATCTGCACGCCGCCTTTTACCAGATAGTGGTAGAGCAGGCGCGCGCCGAATTTGACAATCGGAATATCCGGCTCACCCTGAACGATGAGCTTAACGCGCACGCCGCGGCGGGCAGCGTTGCGCATAGCGTGCAGCAGCCGATAGCCTGGGAAAAAGTAGGCGTTAGCGATAATCACTTCCCGGCGGGCGCTGGTCAGCATCTTCAGATAGTGACGCTCAATATCATCGCGATGATCCTGATTATCCCGCCAGATAAACAGCGCCTGCGCCTCGCCGGGGTTGCGGTTGATTTCAGGCTTATGCCGACGCCGCTGCCACCAGCGTCGGGTCGCTTCGCTGGTGGGGAGGTTTTCGAGTTCAAATTGCAGAATATCGATCACCACCGGCCCTTCGACCTGTACGGCGTAATCCTGTTTGGCCTCCGGACCGTAATCGGTCATGTGCTCGGCGGAGTAGTTAATGCCGCCGACAAAGGCGGTAACGTCGTCGATCACCACGATTTTGCGATGCATACGGCGAAATAAATTAGTGCGCATGCCGAGCAGGCGCGGGCGCGGATCGTAATAGCGAAAAATCACGCCAGCCGACGTCAGCTCGCCCACAAAGCTTTCGCTTAAATCCGGCGAGCCGTAGCCGTCCAGTAAGACCTCGACGCGCACGCCGCGCTGGGCCGCTTTTAACAGAACGGCATGGAGCTGTTTGCCGACGTCATCTTCAAACCAGATAAAAGACTCAAGGATCACCCGCTGCTGCGCTCGGCCGATGGCGGCAAACAGCGCCGGATAATAGTTATCGCCATTTTCTAATAGCCGAATGCGGTTTCCTTCCTGCCAGCTGCATTTCACAGATGTATCTCCACGCTAAGCGGTGCATGATCGGACAGATGACGCCACTGTTTTAACGCCAGCGCTCTGGGCTGGCTGGCGTGGGCGTTTTTTACGTAGATGCGGTCAAGTCGCAGCAGCGGAAAGCTGACCGGGAAAGTGCGCGCCGGGCGCCCTCTGGCGCGGGTAAAAATCTCCTCCAGCCCGGCCTGGGCTTTAAGCTGGCGGTTCGCCTGCTGCCGCCAGTCGTTAAAATCACCGGCTACCACCACCGGTTCGCCCGCGGGTAAACCGTTCACCCAGTCCGCCAGCATCGTCAGCTGGGCCTGGCGTTGATGAGCGCGCAGTCCCAGGTGTACGCAGAATAAATGGATAGCGATGCCGCTTTCCGGCGGGACGATGCGGCAGTAGAGCAGGCCGCGCTTTTCGCTGTTGCCGACCGAAACATCGAGATTTTGATAATGTTCAATGGGAAAGCGGGAGAGGACCGCGTTACCGTGATGCCCTTCCGGGTAAACGGCGTTGCGGCCGTAGGCGTAATCGCTCCACATGGTATCGGCCAGAAACTCATAGTGGGTGGTATCCGGCCAGTTTTCGATATGCAGCGGATGAATTTCGTGCGCCCCCATCACCTCCTGCAGGCAAACAATGTCGGCGCTGACGCTGCGCACCGCTTCGCGTAATTCGGGCAAAATAAAGCGGCGATTGAACGCAGTAAACCCTTTATGGGTGTTAATTGTCAGCACGTTTAACGAAAATCGCGGCATTTGTTTGTCCTTATTTCTCTGGGCAATGTCACTTTCCTGTAGGAAATAGTGTAGTAGAGGTCACAAAAAGATGCGGTGATACGGAATTTTCCGTAAAGTGCGGTACTCTGAGTAGCAGAGAAAAATCCTTCAGGAGAGAAGCCATGAAGTGGCAACAACGTGTACGCGTCGCAACGGGTCTTAGTTGCTGGCAGATTATGTTGC
>NZ_VOJB01000069.1:86939-94706 GCF_007910085.1 Klebsiella sp. ME-303
AGGTTTGTGCGTGCTGTACGGCGTCACGTTAGTGTCGATGCTGTTTTTGCAGCGCCATCACGATGAGCGCTGGCGCGACGTCGGTGATTTCCTTGAGGAACTCACCACCACCTGGTACTTCGGTACCGCGGTGATCGTGCTGTGGCTGCTGTCGCGCGTGCTGCACAATAACCTGCTGCTGGCCCTCGCCGGGCTGGCAATACTGGCCGGTCCGGCGGTGGTTTCACTGCTGGCGAAAGATAAAAACAGATACGCTAAATCGTTCGGGCTACAACAAGGCGGCAACGCAGCGAATCCCCAGAAGCATAGATAACTATGTGACTGGGGGGAGCAAGGCGAGCCAACGCAGTTGTGGCTTGAACGATGACGAGTATTACGCGATCTTTCTTCGGAACATCGCATACGCCGCCGAGCCGGTGGTGGCCGCTATGACCAGTAGCGGCCACAAACTTCCCCACACGATTTCCAGACTCGCATCCTTCAAATAGATCTGCTTGGTGATATCGGTGAAATGACGAATCGGGTTCACCCACGTCAGGTTTTGTAGCCATACCGGCATATTTTCCACCGGCGAAACGTAGCCGGAGAGTAAAATCGCCGGCATCATAAAGACGAATACGCCGATAAACGCCTGCTGCTGCGTGGAGCACAGCGACGAAATCAGCAGTCCGAATCCTACCAGCGACAGACCGTAAACGATCATCGTGAAGTAAAACAGCAGCAGTGAGCCAGCGAAGGGAATCTGGTAGGCCCAGATACCGATCCCCAGCACGATGGTCGCCTGAAGGGTGGCGACAATCAGCGCCGGGACCGCTTTACCGATAAAGATCTGCCATGTTGCCAGCGGCGAGACCAGCAGCTGGTCGAACGTCCCCTGTTCGCGCTCGCGGGCAACGGAGAGCGAGGTGACGATCATTACGCCGATGGTGGTGATCATGGCGATCAGCGACGGCACCACGAACCATTTGTAATCGAGATTCGGGTTATACCAGTTGCGTACCACCAGCTCGCTATTGTTCGGTTTGGCTTTGCCTTCCAGCAGGTCCTGCTGATAGCTTTTGACGATCTGCTGGAGGTAGTTGGCGGCAATTTGCGCGCTGTTGGAGTTGCGCCCGTCCAGCAGCAGCTGGAGCGGGGCGGTCTGGTTGGTGTCGAGGTTGCGCGAAAAATCCGCCGGGAAACGCACGACCAATAGCGCTTTTTGTTCATCGATGGTCGGTCTTATTTCCTGAGGGCTTTTCAGTAACAGCACGTGGGTGAAGGCTTTGGCGCGGGCAAAGCGCTGGGTCAGCTCCACGGCGTGCTTGCCGTTGTCTTCGTTATAGATGGCGATGGTGGCGTTCGTTACCTCCAGCGTGGCGGCAAAGGGGAACAGCAGCACCTGAATGAGCACCGGCATAATCAAAATCGCCCGCGTCTGCGGTTCACGCAACAGCGACTGCAGCTCTTTGCGGATTAACGTCCATAAGCGATGAAACATCTCATATTCTCTCTTTGTGAGCCCCGGATTGCGCTGCGCTTATCCGGGCTACCCGTTTGCCAGCCCTTGTACCGGGGGGCGCGCAGGCAAATTAATCCAGACGCCGTTTGGTTTTCAGCCACGTCAGGCCGATAAACATCACCGCCGAGGCGATTAAAAACATCACATTCACCAGCAGCACCACCGGGATGTTGCCCGCCAGAAACAGGCTTTGCAGGGTGCTGACAAAATAGCGCGCCGGGATCACGTAGGTCACCGCGCGGATTATCGCCGGCATGCTGTCTATCTGAAAAATAAACCCGGACAGCATAATTGAAGGCAGGAACGCGGCATTCAGCGCGACCTGCGCGGCGTTAAACTGGTTACGGGTGATGGTGGAAATCAGCAGCCCCATGCCCAGGGTACTCAGCAAAAACAGGCTGGTAATAAAAAACAGAATCACCAGCGAACCGCGGAACGGCACGCCGAGAATAAACACCGCCACCAGCATACACAGCAGCATCGCCAGCATGCCGAGGAAATAGTAGGGGATCAGCTTGCACAGCAGCAGCTCGGCGCGGGTAATCTCGGTCGACAGCAGCGCCTCCATGGTGCCGCGCTCCCACTCGCGGGCCACCACCAGCGAGGTCAGGATCGCGCCGACTACCGTCATAATGATGGTAATCGCGCCTGGGATAATAAAATGCTGGCTGATCGCGGCCGGGTTAAACCAGTAGCGCGTCTGCACGTCGATTAGCGGCTCGAAGGTTTCGCCGCGATCTTCCGCCCGCTGCTGCTGCCAGATTTGCCAGATGCCTTCGACGTAGCCCTGGGCGAAGTTAGCGGTATTGGGTTCGCTGCCGTCGGTGATGAGCTGGATCGGCGCATCGTCGCCGGGGCGGGCCATCTTCTGGTCGAAGTCCACCGGCAGGGTTACCAGGGCGCGAATGCGTCCCGCCTGCATCATCTGCACCAGTTCCTGGCGGTTATCGCTGATGGTGGCGTCGATATAAGGGGAGCCGGTCATGGTATGGACAAAATCCAGCGCCTCTTCGCTCTGCTGCTCCAGCAGCACGCCCACCCGCAGCTTGCTGGAGTCGAGGTTAATCCCGTAGCCAAAGATAAACAGCAGCAGCAGGGGGATGACCACCGCAATCAGCCAGCTGCTGGGGTCGCGGACAATCTGCCGCGTCTCTTTCACGCACAGGGCGCGTACGCGCCGCCACGATAGCAGTTTACCGCTCACCGGCGTTCTCCTTATCCCAGTCGTGAATGAGGGTGATAAACGCCTGCTCCATCGTTGGATCAGGCTGTTCATCATCCGCCGCCAGCGCCTTCAGATCGTCCGGCGTGCCGCTGGCGATCAGTTTGCCGCGATAGACCAGGCCGATACGATCGCAATACTCCGCTTCATCCATAAAGTGGGTAGTGACCATCACCGTCACGCCTTTATCCACCATGCTATTGATATGCAGCCAGAATTCGCGGCGGGTGAGGGGATCGACCCCGGAAGTGGGTTCATCAAGAAACAGGATATCCGGCTCGTGCATCAGCGAGCAGGCCAGCGCCAGGCGCTGTTTATAGCCGAGCGGCAGATCGTCGGCGGCCTGCCGGGCGATGCTTTTCAGGCCAAACGCCTCGCTCATGCTGGCGATTTTGTCGTTCTGCGCCCGTCCGCGCAGGCCGTAGACGCCGGAGAAGAAGCGCAGGTTCTGCTCAACGGAAAGGTTGCCGTAGAGCGAGAACTTCTGCGCCATATAGCCCAGATGCTGACGCGCCTTGCCGGAGCTGACTTTCAGGTCCATGCCCAGCACCAGCGCTTTCCCGGAGGTGGGGACCAGCAGGCCGCACATCATCTTAAACGTCGTGGACTTTCCCGCGCCGTTAGGCCCGAGGAGGCCGAAAATCTCCCCGCGTTTGACCTGAAAATCGACGTGGTCGGTGGCGGCAAAATCGCCGAATTTCTTGGTCAGGGTCTGCGCTTCAATCACCGTGTCCTCACGGGAGCCTCCCACGGTGTGGATAATGTTGCCCAGCGGCGATTCGGCAGTCCCGGCGCCGCCCAGCAGGTCGATAAAGGCATCCTCGAAGCGCGGCGCGGTTTCGGCGACCTCCAGCGGCGGCATATCGCCAGCCTTCTGTACATCGCTGATCCTGGCCTCTTTTTTAAGGATCAGGCGTACCGATTTACCCTGAATCACGCCATCGCTGACCTGCGGCAGCTTCAGCGTACGCTGGAGGAGGCGGCGGTTATTCTCCCGGGCGCTGGAAACCAAAAAGCTGCGTCCGGCCATGGTCTGCGTCAGCTCTTTTGGCGCCCCCTGGTAGAGCAGCTGGCCCTCGTTCATCAACAGAACGTCCCGGCACTGCTCGGCCTCATCAAGATAAGAGGTGCTCCAGAGGATCAGCATTCCGTCGCCCGCCAGTTCGTGCACCATCTGCCACAGTTCACGGCGCGAGATAGGGTCGACGCCGACGCCGGGTTCGTCCAGCAGCAGGACTTTCGGTTCGCCGACGAGGGTGCAGGCCAGGCCAAGTTTCTGCTTCATGCCGCCGGAAAGCTTGCCCGCCAGCCGGCCGGTAAAGGGGCCGAGGGAGGTAAACTCCAGCAGCCTGGCGAAGGTTTTTTCCCGCGCCTCGCCGGTCACGCTGCGCAGATCGGCGTAGAGCGTCAGGTTTTCCATCACCGTCAGATCTTCATACAGGCCGAATTTCTGCGGCATATAGCCGAGCACCGCATGCAGGGCGCTGTCGTCGGCAATCGGGTCGAAGCCGATCACTTTTTCGCTGCCTGCGTCGGGCTTCAGCAGCCCGGCGAGCATGCGCATCAGGGTGGTTTTTCCGGCGCCATCCGGGCCCACCAGACCGGTCACATAGCCGGAGTGAATGGTGCAGTCCAGCGGCGCGACGGCCGGGCGATCCATGCCGGCAAAGCGCCGGGTCAGGCCGCTCAGCGTAATCACGTCCTCGCTCATTGGCCGTTTCCGTGACTGAAGGTGACGGTGACCGGCATTCCCTGGCGCAGCGCGTCGTCGGCATCGGTGACCACAATACGCAGGCGATAAACCAGATCGGTGCGCAGGTCCGGCGTTTCCACAGTTTTCGGCGTGAATTCAGCGGTTGGGGAGACGAAGCCGATTTTGCCGCGGTAGGGTTTATCCGGGCGACTATCGGTGTAAAGCAGCACTTCGCGACCCGGCTGGGCCTGACCGAGGTTTTTTTCATCGATATAGGCGCGTACCCACACCGGATGGGTTAACGATAACGTCATCACCGTGCCGCCAGCGCTGAGCATGCTGCCCGGCTCGACGGCGCGGGTCATCAGCGTCCCGTCGGACGGCGAGGCCAGCGTGGTATCGTGCAGATCCAGCTTCGCCTGTGCCAGCGCGGCCTGCGCCTGTTCAAGGCTGGCTTTGGCCTGGGCGATTTCCTGCGGACGATTACCGGCGCGGTACTGGCGCAGCTTATCCTGCGCGGACTTCAGCGTCGCCTGGGCCTGATCGCGCGATGAGCGGGCGTTTTCCAGGTCGTTAGCGGAGATGGCGCTGCTTTTGCGCAGCCCCAGCTGGCGCTGGTAAAAATTCTGCGCATAGTCGTAAGCGGCCTGCGCCTGGTTGACCGCGGCGGCGGCCTGAGCGATCTCTTCCGAGCGATACCCCGCCATCATCAGGTCGTACTGCGCCTGGGCGGTGGAAACGTTGGCCTGAGCCTGCTGCAGGGCATTCTCGTAGGGCGCGCGGTCCAGCTCGCCCAGGGTCTGCCCGGCTTTAATCGCATCGCCCTCGTCGACGCTGAGCGACGCCAGCCGCCCGCCCACGCGGAAGCTGAGGTTGACGGTACGAATATCCACGTTGCCATACAGCGTGAGCGCTTTCTGCTGGCTGCTCTGGTACCACCACCAGCCTCCGCCAATGACAGCGGCCAGCAGGAGAAGCAGCACAACGACGATGAGCGGTTTTTTCATGACTCCAGACTCCTTTGCGATAATCCTTCCAGAACGAAATCAATATGGCAGGTGATAACCTCAATAATTTGCGCGGTTTTGTCCCGATCGAACTCAGCCCAGCCCGCGCGGCGCAGCACCGTTTCCCGACCAAGGCGAAAAGCGAGAACTTCGCCCAGCAGCGCGTGGGTGTGGAGGACCATTTCCGTGCTGTCAGCGTTAAGGCCGGTATAGGCGGCGATTAAGCGGGTCAGGTAGCAGTGTAGCGGAGCAATCACCTGATCGTGGATGAGCCGGTAGGCCGGCGTTGGCGACAGCTGCTCGCGGGAGATAAATTTGCTCAAATTGACGGTGTCGTCCTGGGTCAGCAGCAAAATCATATTCTGGCAGGCGCCCAGTATCAGGGTGCGCATGGCGGCTTTATCCGGAACAGGCTCAGCGCACAGCGCTTCCGCCGCCTGCGCGTGGGGGCGGAAATTGTGCTCGATAAAATCGGCAATCCACTGGGCGCAGGCGAGATAGAGATCGTCCTTGGAACCAAAATAGTAGGTAATGGCGGCGATATTCTGCCCGGCCTGGGCGGCAATATCGCGGGTTGTGGCGTGCAGGCCGTATTCGCCAAACTGGGCGATTGCGGCGGCGATAAGCTGGCTTTTCGCCTGCTCGCCCTTACTGGTCGTGGGAGTGGTTGTCATCGCGCGAGAAAAGTTAATCAATCGATTGATTAACTCTAGGCGCAGGTTGGCGGTTTGTCCACCGTTTGCTGCTAGATATGAAATCCTTCGCGACTCAGCTCTTCGGCAACCCAGGCAAAGAAGATCTTCACTTTCTCTTTTTGTTCATTCGGGTGCGGTAAAACGAAGTGATGCGCGTTAACCGGCATGCTGACGTCGCGGGTAAAGACGGGTTCCAGGTGGCGTTGGCTCACGCTCTGCCCGGCCAGCAAATTACTCTCAAGAATAATCCCCATTCCCATCCGGGCAGCCTCAATACTCATATAGGAGCGGTCGAAATTAAAAATAAAGTTTTTATTCCAGCCGCGAACCTTATGCCACGACAGCCAGTTGCTCCAGCCGATCAGCGTGCTATCGGAATGAATAAGGTCGCAGGCCAGCAGGTCTTCAATGGACTGAACGTCGCGGCCGGCTAAATAAGTCGATGAGCTAAAGGGGAGCACGCGTTCATTTTTTATGGTCTTGACCACCAGGGTTGGCCACTGTGAGAGCCCGTGGCGAATATCGATATCAATATTATCGCGGGAGAACTGGATGCTTTCATAAGAGCAGGTCAGGCTAATTTTAAGCTCCGGCCAGGCCTGGCGAAATTTATCCAGACGGGGCATCAGCCACAATAATCCAAAGCTCGGCGCGGAATGAATCCGTAAATAATCCTGGTGGATATCATTAATCACCTGGTTAGTGGCCTGACCAATAATATTTAACGCCCCGGAAACCTCTTTAAGGTATTTTTCGCCAATTGTGGTTAATACCATCCCTTTACTGCTACGGGAAAATATCTTTTTTCCCAGATACTGTTCCAGGCTGGCTATCTGATGACTTACCGCGGAGGCCGTAATATTAAGATTCTCTGCCGCCAGGTTCAGGCTGCCGGTATCGGCCACTTCAATAAATGCCTGAATATTACGTAAGGATGGCATCGGCAAGCTTTTATTCTGCAGCGGCTGGTTCATGATTTCCTCCGGCGGGGGGGAATAACGCAAGGCGATTTTTTTACTCAGAAAGAAGGACGTCCAGCCGTTATCCCAGAAAATGATGGTCAGCATAGCACAGCCGGAAAATAAGTGATGGCGCAATCCGTGATGAAGTTAACAGTTTTAAATGCACAACTCTCGAAAAAATAATTGACAGGAATTTGAGTGCAGTCACGAAGCAAATTTTTCTCACGCGTAATTGAGCTTTTTTGAATACCCTTTCTTTTTGGGATTGTTATATTGCAACTACAGGCCTGATAACAGGGCGCGATGCGGTAAGGGTCGCGACAAAAACATAAAAAAATAAAGAGGATACCCTATGTCACGTATAGATACTGTTGTCTGTACTGACGCCAGAAAAACAAAATATCGTTTCGTGGTATTGACGATGATTTTCCTGGTGTATGCCATAAATTACGCCGACAGAACGAATATCGGCGCGGTACTGCCGTTCATTATTGACGAGTTTCATATCAACAACTTTGAGGCCGGGGCCATCGCCAGCATGTTTTTCCTCGGCTATGCGGTAAGCCAGATCCCGGCCGGTTTTTTTATTGCCAGACGCGGCACCCGGGGACTGGTCTCGCTGTCTATTTTCGGCTTTTCCGCTTTTACCTGGCTGATGGGCACCGTGAGCTCGGTGTTTGGCCTGAA
>NZ_VOJB01000069.1:94731-156383 GCF_007910085.1 Klebsiella sp. ME-303
ATGGTGCGACTGGGGCTGGGGCTTAGCGAAGGGCCGTGCCCGGTGGGGCTGGCTTCAACCATTAATAACTGGTTCCCGCCGAAAGAGAAAGCCACGGCAACGGGTGTCTACATCGCCGCCACCATGTTTGCGCCGATAATCGTACCGCCGCTGGCGGTGTGGATCGCGGTTACCTGGGGCTGGCGATGGGTCTTTTTCTCCTTTGCGATACCGGGGATTGTGGCGGCGGTCGCGTGGTACCTGTTGGTTAAGTCAACGCCCGCGGAAAGCGGATTTGTTTCGCAACGCGAACTGGAAGAGATTAATGCCGGGCGTGAAACTGATAAAAACGCCGTCCGCGAAAATATATTAATTGCCGACCGCTTCACCTGGCTGGATAAAATTATTCGGGTGAAAAAGATGGCGCCTGTCGATACGGCGAAAGGATTATTTACCTCGAAAAATATTCTTGGTGACTGTCTGGCCTATTTTATGATGGTCAGCGTGCTGTACGGGTTATTAACGTGGATCCCGCTGTATTTAGTGAAAGAGCGCGGTTTTGACGTGATGAGTATGGGCTTCGTGGCGAGTATGCCGTGCATCGGCGGCTTTATTGGCGCGATTGGCGGAGGCTGGATCTCGGATAAAGTGTTAGGCCGCCGGCGTAAACCCACCATGATGTTCACCGCGATTTCAACCGTGGTCATGATGCTCATTATGCTGAACATTCCAGCAAGCACCTGGGCGGTATGTATTGGATTATTCTTTGTCGGTTTTTGTTTGAATATTGGCTGGCCGGCTTTTACCGCCTACGGAATGGCCGTTTCGGACAGTAAAACCTATCCAATTGCCTCTTCTATTATTAATAGCGGCGGCAACCTTGGCGGCTTTGTCGCCCCGATGGCCGCCGGTTTTTTACTTGATCAGACCGGCAGCTTTAATTCTGTATTTACCTATTTTGGTATCTGCGCCGCAATAGGTCTGGTGGTGATTCTTTTCCTCGATGAGCCACAATAACGGCAATATTTCTGTTAATTAATATGACGTCATGTCATGGAGTGAAAATATGTTATTAAAAGATAAAGTCGCCATTATTACTGGCGCGGCCTCCGCACGCGGTTTGGGTTTTGCCACCGCCAAATTATTTGCCGAGAACGGCGCCAGCGTGGTCATTATCGACCTCAATGGCGAAGCCAGCAAAGCCGCTGCGGCGGCTCTGGGCGAAGGCCATCTTGGTCTGGCAGCGAACGTCGCCGATGAAGTTCAGGTGCAGGCGGCAATCGAACAGATTCTGGCGAAATATGGCCGGGTCGATGTGCTGGTGAATAACGCCGGCATTACCCAGCCGCTGAAGCTGATGGAAATTAAGCGCGCCAACTATGACGCGGTGCTGGACGTCAGCCTGCGCGGCACGCTGCTGATGTCGCAGGCGGTTATTCCGGCGATGCGGGCGCAAAAATCAGGCAGCATTGTCTGTATCTCTTCGGTTTCCGCCCAGCGCGGCGGCGGTATCTTCGGCGGCCCGCACTACAGCGCGGCAAAAGCCGGTGTGCTCGGCCTGGCGCGGGCGATGGCGCGCGAGCTTGGCCCAGATAACGTCCGCGTAAACTGCATCACGCCCGGGCTGATTCAGACCGATATTACCGCCGGCAAGCTGACCGACGACATGACGGCCAATATCCTCGCCGGGATCCCGATGAACCGTCTGGGCGATGCGGTGGATATCGCGCGTGCCGCCCTGTTCCTCGGCAGCGATCTCTCTTCCTACTCGACCGGTATCACCCTGGACGTGAACGGCGGCATGTTAATCCACTAAGCGAGGCAATCAGATGAAGATGACAGAAACACAACAAGTTGCCGCGGCGGCGTGGCGTATCCGTCGCTATGCCCTGCAAATGGGCGAAGTCCAGGGACAGGGCTATATCGGCCAGGCATTAGGCTATGCGGATGTGCTGGCCACCGCCTTCAGCCACGCGATGCGCTACCGTCCGGAAGATCCGCAGTGGGAAGGGCGTGACCGTTTTCTGCTCTCTCACGGCCATTACGCCATCGCCTATTATGCGGCGCTGCTGGAAGCGGGAATTATCCCGGAAGAGGAGCTGGAGACCTACGGTTCCGACGACAGCCGCCTGCCGATGTCGGGCATGGCGACCTATACGCCTGGAATGGAGATGTCCGGCGGCTCGCTGGGGCAGGGGCTCTCCATCGCCGTCGGGATGGCGCTCGGTCTGAAGAAGAAGGGCAGCGCATCCTGGGTTTTTAACTCTATGTCGGATGGGGAGCTGGACGAAGGTTCAACCTGGGAAGCGGCGATGTCGGCGGCCCACTACGGCCTGACTAACCTGATTAACCTCGTTGACGTGAACAAACAGCAGGCGGACGGCGATTCGCGCAAAATTCTCGGCTTTGAGCCGCTGCATGAAAAATGGGCCGCCTTCGGCTGGTACGTGCAGCGCGTGGACGGTAACGATCTGGCGGCGGTGGTGGCCGCTTTTGATAACGCGAAAAATCATGCGGGCAACCAGCCGCGGGTCATTTTATGCGACACGCTGATGGGCAAAGGGGTGCCGTTCCTTGAAACCCGCGATAAGAACCATTTTATCCGCGTCGATGCCGACGAATGGCAAAAAGCGATTGCGGTGCTGGACGCCAACAAACCGGAAGGAGTGCTGTAATGAGCCAGAGTAAACCACGCTTAAAAACGTCGGCGATGATCGCCTCCATTGCTGATGAAGGTCAGGCGACCGTTTCCGCGCCGTTTGGCGTCGCGCTCTCGAAGCTGGCGGCCCAGCGCGCGGAAATCGTCGGTATGACCGCGGACCTGTCAAAGTATACCGATCTGCATATTTTCGCCCAGGCCTTTCCGGATCGCTTCTTCCAGATGGGAATGGCGGAGCAGCTGCTGATGGGAGCCGCCGGGGGAATGGCGAAGGAGGGATTTATTCCCTTCGCCACCACCTACGCCGCTTTTGCCACCCGTCGCGCCTATGATTTTATCCATCAGGTCATCGCCGAAGAGCATCTGAACGTGAAGATCTGCGCGGCGCTGCCGGGCCTGACCACCGGCTACGGGCCGAGCCATCAGGCAACGGAAGATCTGGCGATTATGCGCGGCATTCCCGGCATGGTCATCGTCGATCCCTGCGATGCGCTGGAGATAGAGCAGGCGGTACCGGCGATTGCCGACCACGACGGTCCGGTGTATATGCGTCTATTGCGCGGTAAGGTGCCGCTGGTGCTCGATAAATATGATTATCAGTTTGAGCTGGGCAAGGCGAAGCTGCTGGAGGACGGTAACGATGTACTGATTATCTCTTCCGGGCTGATGACCATGCGCGCCCTCGAGGCGGTTGAAAAACTGCGGGCCGATAATATCAGCGCGGCGGTGCTGCATGTCCCCACCATCAAACCGCTTGATGAAAAAACGATCGTTGCGCAGGCTTCGAAGCCCGGCCGTCTGGTGGTGACCGCGGAAAACCACACGTCGGTCGGCGGGCTGGGGGAGGCGGTTGCCGCGCTGCTGATGCGTAAAGGCGTACGCTGCGAGCTGGATACCGTCGGTTTGCCTGACGAATTCCTGCTGGCCGGCGCGCTTCCGACGCTGCACGACCGCTACGGCATCTCCACCGCGAAGATGGTCGAAAAAATTAAGTATCGCCTGCGTTAATCGCCTTCGCCGCCGCGTTCTGCGGCGGCGTTTCTCTGCTTTTGTTCGCGGTTTCCCCGTCGAGGCATTAAACGGGCTATTTCGGGGACGCCTGGCGCGAAGCGCCATCGCCGCTTCTCATCGACAGGACGGGGAGCAGTGGTTTGTTAGCCGGAGGATTCTTTTCGGCAGATTTTATGCGGTTCGTCACAAAATCTGCTAGACTGCGCAGCTTCATGGCATTGTGGTTTTTGCCATCTCTTTCGCAATAATCTCCCTGAAAACTACGCCTGTGACGGGCCGGGGCGGTTCGGAGTTGTTATGTCTTTTGATTCCCTTGGCCTGAATCCTGAAATCCTGCGCGCCGTCGCTGAGCAGGGCTACGTTGAGCCAACCCCAATTCAGCAGCAGGCTATCCCGGCAGTATTACAGGGTCGCGATCTGATGGCCAGCGCTCAGACCGGTACCGGCAAAACGGCGGGATTTACGCTGCCGCTGCTTCAGCATCTGATCCAAAAGGAGCCGCATGCTAAAGGGCGTCGCCCGGTGCGTGCGCTGATCCTGACCCCAACGCGCGAGCTGGCGGCGCAAATTGGCGAGAACGTCCGTGATTACAGCAAATACCTCAACGTTCGCTCGCTGGTGGTGTTCGGCGGCGTGAGCATTAATCCGCAGATGATGAAGCTGCGCAGCGGCGTCGATATCCTGGTGGCAACGCCGGGTCGTCTGCTGGATCTTGAACATCAGAACGCCGTGAGCCTCGACAAAGTCGAAGTGCTGGTGCTGGACGAAGCCGACCGTATGCTGGATATGGGCTTTATTCACGATATTCGCCGGGTGCTGGCGAAGCTGCCGGCCAGACGTCAGAACCTGCTGTTCTCCGCAACCTTCTCCGATGACATTAAATCGCTGGCGGAAAAGCTGCTGCATAACCCGCTGGAGATCGAAGTCGCCCGCCGCAACACCGCCTCTGAGCAGGTGAGCCAGCTGGTGCATTTTGTCGATAAAAAGCGCAAACGTGAGCTGCTGTCGCAGATGATCGGTGAAGGTAACTGGCAGCAGGTGCTGGTCTTTACCCGCACCAAGCACGGCGCAAACCATCTGGCGGAACAGCTCAATAAAGACGGCATCCGCAGCGCCGCTATTCACGGCAACAAGAGCCAGGGCGCGCGTACCCGCGCATTGGCTGACTTTAAATCCGGCGGCATTCGCGTACTGGTGGCCACCGATATCGCCGCGCGCGGTCTGGATATTGAAGAGCTGCCGCACGTGGTGAACTACGAGCTGCCAAACGTACCGGAAGACTATGTGCACCGTATCGGTCGTACCGGGCGCGCCGCGGCCACGGGTGAAGCGCTGTCGCTGGTTTGCGTTGATGAACATAAACTGCTGCATGATATCGAACGCTTGCTGAAAAAAGAGATCCCGCGTATTGCCCTGGCGGGCTACGAGCCGGATCCATCGATTAAAGCCGAGCCGATTCAGAACGGTCGTCAGCAGCAGCGCGGCGGCGGTCGCGGTGGCCAGAGTCAGGGCCGCGGTGGCCAGGGGCAAGGTCGCGGTCAGCAGTCCGCTCCGCGTCGTACCGATGGCGAAGCGCCGAAAGCGCGAACTCAGGACGGTAAGCCTCCTCGCCGTCGTCGCCCGCGCAAACCCGCCGCGGCGGAGTAACACTATCCCGTCACTCCTGTGGCGAGAGCCGCGATCGCGCGGCTAAGCCACTGATGGGTTGTCCGGGTAAGACTCCTTACCCGGACGCGCTTCGCTCAGCATAACCTCGAGCGTGATTCCAGTTTGCTCAGAAAGACGTTCCTTCCGACGGCTAAAAAATGGCACAATAGTGGCTGTTTATACAGTATTCAGGTTTTCTCATGGCTTTGACCGCAGCGCTGAAAGCGCAAATCGCCGCCTGGTATAAGGCGCTTCAGGAACAAATCCCTGACTTTATTCCCCGTCCTCCGCAGCGGCAGATGATTGCCGATGTGGCGAAGACGCTCGCCGGGGAAGAGGGGCGACATCTGGCGATAGAAGCCCCGACCGGCGTCGGCAAAACCTTGTCATACCTGATTCCCGGCATCGCCATTGCCCGTGAAGAACAAAAAACGCTGGTGGTCAGTACCGCCAACGTTGCTCTGCAGGACCAAATCTACAGTAAAGACCTGCCGCTGCTGCGCAAAATCATTCCCGACCTGCGATTTACCGCCGCCTTTGGCCGCGGGCGCTACGTCTGCCCGCGTAACCTGGCCGCGCTTGCCAGCACCGAGCCAACGCAGCAGGATTTACTGGCCTTTCTTGATGACGAACTCACGCCTAACAACCAGGCGGAACAGAAGCTGTGCGCGACGCTGAAAGCGGACCTTGATAGCTACAAATGGGACGGCCTGCGCGATCATACCGATAAAAATGTGGATGATTCATTATGGAGCCGCCTGAGCACCGATAAAGCCAGCTGCCTGAACCGCAACTGCCACTATTATCGCGAATGTCCGTTTTTTGTCGCCCGCCGGGAAATCCAGGAAGCAGAAGTGGTGGTGGCGAACCATGCGCTGGTGATGGCGGCGATGGAAAGCGAAGCGGTGCTGCCGGAACCGAAGCATCTGCTGCTGGTGCTGGATGAAGGCCACCATCTTCCGGAGGTGGCCCGCGATGCGCTGGAAATGAGCGCGGAAATCACCGCCCCCTGGTACCGCCTGCAACTGGATCTTTTTACGAAGCTGGTCGCGACCTGCATGGAGCAGTTTCGCCCTAAAACCACGCCGCCGCTGGCGAATCCCGAGCGTCTGAATGGGCATTGCGAGGAGCTCTATGAGCTTATCTCCTCCCTGAATAATATCCTCAATCTGTACATGCCGGCCGGGCAGGAGGCGGAGCACCGCTTCCCGATGGGGGAGCTGCCGCAGGAAGTGATGGAGATTTGCCAGCGGCTGGCGAAGCTCACCGAAACGCTGCGCGGTCTGGCGGAGCTGTTCCTTAACGATCTGGGCGAAAAAACCGGCAGTCACGACGTGGTGCGTTTGCACCGGGTTCTGCTGCAGATGAACCGAGCGCTGGGGATGTTTGAAAGCCAAAGTAAACTGTGGCGGCTGGCATCGCTGGCGCAGTCCTCCGGCGCGCCGGTGACCAAATGGGTCACCCGCGACCTGCGGGATGGCCAGATGCATATCTGGTTCCACTGCGTGGGGATCCGCGTCAGCGATCAGCTTGAGAGGCTGCTGTGGCGCAGCGTCCCGCATATCGTCGTTACCTCTGCGACGCTACGCTCGCTTAATAGCTTTTCGCGTCTGCAGGAGATGAGCGGGCTGAAAGAGAAAGCGGGAGACCGCTTTGTGGCGCTGGATTCGCCCTTTAATCACGTCGAACAGGGTAAAATCGTCATTCCGCAGATGCATTATGAACCGCTTATCGATAACGAAGAGCAGCATATTGCCGAGATGGCCGCCTATTTCCGGGAACAGGTTGAGAGCAAAAAGCATCTCGGCATGCTGGTACTCTTCGCCAGCGGAAGAGCGATGCAGCGGTTTCTCGAACAGGTTACCGATCTGCGCCTGCTGCTGCTGGTTCAGGGGGATAAGCCTCGCTACCGGCTGGTCGAGCTGCATCGTAAACGCGTTGAAGGCGGCGAGCGCAGCGTACTGGTTGGGCTGCAATCCTTCGCGGAAGGCCTGGATTTAAAAGGCGAACTGTTAAGCCAGGTGCATATCCACAAGATCGCTTTCCCGCCGATTGACAGCCCGGTGGTGATCACCGAAGGCGAATGGCTCAAAAGCCTCAACCGCTATCCGTTCGAAGTTCAGAGCCTGCCCAGCGCGTCATTCAACCTGATTCAACAGGTTGGCCGCCTGATCCGTAGCCATAGCTGCTGGGGAGAGGTGGTAATTTATGATAAACGCCTGTTGACCAAAAACTACGGTAAGCGTTTATTGAATGCATTACCCATATTTCCGATAGAGCAGCCAGCCGTCCCTGAGGTTATAGTAAAAACTAAAACAAAACAGACGCGTCGCAAACGGCGTTAGCGGTGCAATGTCGACGCGGTGAGACGCTCAGAGGAGCCTGCAATGGACTACAGCAAGATCGTTAAAGAAGTCGGGCGCGGAAAAAACCACGCTCGCGACCTGGACGTGGAAACGGCCCGCGCGCTCTACTCGCGGATGCTTAACGGCGAGGTGCCTGACCTTGAGCTCGGCGGCATTCTTATTGCCCTGCGCATCAAGGGCGAAGGTGAAGCGGAGATGAAGGGCTTCTATGAAGCGATGCAGGAGCACACCATTAAGCTGACGCCGCCGGTCGGCAAGCCGATGCCGATTGTGATCCCCAGCTATAACGGCGCGCGTAAACAGGCTAACCTGACGCCGCTGCTGGCCGTCCTGCTGCATAAGCTCGGCTTCCCGGTTATCGTTCACGGCGTGAGCCACGATCCCACCCGCGTGCTGACGGAAACCATTTTTGACCTGATGGGGATCCCGGCAACGCTTCACGCGGGCCAGGCACAGGCGCGGTTAGATAGTCACCAGCCGGTTTACGTTCCGGTCGGCGTATTTTGTCCGCCGCTGGAAAAACAGCTGGCGATGCGCTGGCGCATGGGCGTGCGTAACAGCGCACACACCCTGGCCAAGCTGGCGACGCCGTTTGCCGAAGATGCGGCGCTGCGCCTGTCGAGCGTTTCGCATCCTGAGTACGTCGGTCGGGTCGCGAAATTTTTTGCCGGGATCGGCGGCCGGGCGCTGCTGATGCACGGTACCGAAGGCGAGGTTTACGCTAACCCGCAGCGCTGCCCGCAGATTAGCCTGATTGATGAGACCGGTACGCGGGTGGTTAACGAGCGTCAGGATGGCGCTGCTGCGCAGGCAGTCGCTCTGCCGGAGTCAAAAGATCCCGAAGTTACCGCGCGCTGGATCGAGCGCTGTATGGTCGGGAGCGAACCGCTGCCGTCATCGTTGAAAATTCAGCTGGCCTGCTGTCTTTTGGCCACCGGCGTGGTCTTGTCTCTGGAGCAGGGGCTGGCGAAGGTGGCTGAGAGCTGGTAACCCTATCGCAGGATCGCAGGCAAAAAAAAGCCCGTCCAGTGGCATGGACGGGCAAGGCAAGGGTATTAAAGGATCTTACAGGGTTAAAACAGTGGCATTACAGGGTGTTGCTGTTGCTACAGGGATAACTGACGATTATTTATAGATAACCGCAGTACCGCTCAGTTTGTTGTTGCTGTTAGCGGAGGTAATGCTATAGCCGGTTGCACCAGCGGCCTCGGCTTTTTCAGCCAGTTTAGCTTCCAGTCCATCCAGCGTCGTCGCGCCTTCAGCGGAAACCACACCAATTTTGTTCATGCTCTCTGCCTGAGCCGATGTCACCGGCTGAGCGGCGAACGCGCCGAAAGACAGAGCGGAAAGGGCGATAGCGGCGGCAGCATATTTGATGTTTTTCATAGTTAATCTCTCGCAGGTTGTTCTGTATAGGGGACGATGTTCCGTCGATGTGATAAGTATCACGGTTTTTAGCGGGAGATAAAATCGAAGGAAATTAACAGTCTTCATCTAATTTTTTGAACGACTATTAATTTATTGAATATTAATAAATTATTTTAGCCGGCGGCGGCGAAACAGGTCGGGGCGGCGAACGGGGGGCTGGAAGGGCACATTTTGCCACGCCGTTTGCCAAAAAACGTGCGCGAAAAGATAACGCGATGTGCGTAATGAACGGTAAATATTGGTCAGCGAAGCTGGCTATCCTTGGAGCCTCTGCGATTATATCCTGAAAACGTATTGTTATGTAAATCTTTCTCCTGTTGGCATTTTACGCAGTATTTCACCCCCGCCACCGCCCGTCGGCGCGCCTCAGGAATCGGCTCCCCACATTCTTCACAAAATTTGTTGCTTTCCCCCGATGACAGTTCGTTTCGCGCCCGAGCTATCGCGTCGTTGATGGTGCTGTCGATCTGTTCCTGCACCGCGTCATCATTCGCCCAGCCTGATGCCATAGTTCACCTCGCTATCTCGCCTCTCTTTAGTATAGAGAATATGGGGGTAAAAAATGACCAGACAAGGCTCAGATCTCTGACCATTCGCGCAGCAGGTTATGGTAAAGATTAAGCAGAGACAGGACTTCGTCACTTTCGCCGTGGCGGCTTTTTAATTTCTGAATATTGCCATCCAGTTCAAACAGCATACTGCGGCGTTTATCGTCGCGGATCATTGACTGAACCCACAAGAACGAGGAGACGCGAACGCCTGAGGTCACCGGAGTGACGCAGTGCAGGCTGCTTGAAGGATAGAGCACCAGGTCCCCGGCAGGGAGCTTAACCGAATGCTGTCCGTAGGTATCGTTCACGACCAGCTCACCGCCTTCGTAGCTCTCCGGGGGGCTTAAAAAGAGCGTGGCGGAAAGATCGGTGCGCATCCAGCCTCCCTGCGCCTGGCTGCGTACCGCGCCGTCGACGTGGAAACCATAAGTTTCGCTCTGCTGATAACGATTAAACAGCGGGCTGGAAATCGCTTTCGGCAGCGCGGCGGCAAAAAACAGCGAGCTGCGATTCAGCGCCGCCAGTACGTTGCCCTGAAGTTCGCCGTAAAGATTGCTGTGGGTATCAACCTGCTGGTTATTTTTGACCTGGGCGCCCAGATCGCCGGTCGTCACGCGCCCGTCGACCCATTCCGCCTGCTGCAGCTGAGCGATAAAATCGTCCACTTCCTGAGAGCTGAGAACGGCGGGAATATGATACATCATCGTTTTATCTCCGGAGAAAACGGGGCGTAGCCGCCCCGGGGTGGATCAGAAGTGCATATTGGCGGTGAGCACGAAGGTTCGCGGTTCGCCCGGGTGATAACGGTAGCCGCTCTTGTTAATCGAGGCGACATAGTCGGTATCAAACAGGTTGTAGACGTTCAGCTGCAGGTCGAGATTACGGTTAATGCGATAGCCGACTTTGGCATCAGCCACCCAGTAGCCTTCGGTATAGGAAGGCGTGCCGACCGCACCGTCGCTGCCGCGATGCATGCTGCCGACGTATCGCGCGCCGGCGCCGACGGCGATCGCATCGGTGGCCTGATACTGGCTCCAGAGAGTAAACGCATGCTCTGGCGTATACGGTAGCGCGCTGGTGCCATCCTGGGCGGTATTCGCGCCTTCACGAACGCTGGCGTGCTGTTGGGTATAGCCGCCAATAACCTGCCAGTCGGGCGTGATATTACCGGCCAGAGAGATCTCATAGCCTTCAACGCGCTTCTTACCGTACTGCGAATAGCTGCCGTCGTCGTTCTGCTCGACTTCGTTTTCAATATCGGTGCGGAAGAGGGCGGCGGTCAGCAGCAGGCGCTTATCCATCAGCTCCCACTTGGTGCCGACTTCGCTGGTTTTGGCCTTCTGCGGTTTAAAGTCGGTTCGGTTGGCGCTGCTGCCGGTGCCGCTTTGCGCGAGGGTGAAGTTGCTCCCTCCCGGCGGCTGCTGGGAGACAGCGTAGTTGACGTAGAGGTTGCCGTTATCGGTCAGGTGGTACAGCGCGCCGGCCTTCCAGTTAACCAGGTTACCGCTGGTTGAGGTATCGACGGTGGTGACGGGGGTATTTTTCGCCACCCCGGTCGGGCAGGCGATGGCACCGCGTCCGGTACCGCCGCACAGGCTGGCGCTATCGTATTTGGTCTGGTAGTTATCCAGACGGATCCCGCCGTTAAGTTCGACGTCCTGGGTTATCTGCAGCGTATCGAAAGCATAGACGCCGAAGGTATCCGTCTGTCCGTTAGCGTTGGCGCCGCTGCGGTTCAGGCCGCCGATGGAGATATCGCTGTTCGGATGATAAATATTCACCGCCGGAGGCGTGAGCGGATATACCCCGTAGTTGGTCTGGGTTTCGCGGGTAAATTCCACACCGGTGCTGACGTCATGACCGATGGCCCCGGTATAGAACGTCGACGTCAGGTTAGTCTGGTTGGTCAGGATCTTGTTGCTAATGTCTTTGGTATTCGCCAGGCGCGACCAGGTCCAGGTGCCGACATCGTTGGGGTTTGGCTGAGTGATGTTTGACGCGCCGCCCATCACCGCAGTCATCAGGTAATCCTGCTTCACGCGAGACCAGCGGGTGGTGTTGCGAATCGTCGTCGTGTCGCTCAGGTCGTGCTCGAAGCGCATCGTCACGGTATCGGTTGTGGAATCATCGTAGTCGGAGTCGGTGCCGTAGAAGTTGCTGGTGGCGACCTTGCCGGAGTGATTCAGCGCCGAGGTGCCGGCGTTGGGAGCGGAATAGCCCGGCAGACCGATGGTGGGAATGCCGCCGTCGGGCGTGTTGTGCTGGGTTACGTGCAGATAGTTAAGATACAGGCGGTTTTCGGTGCCGAGGCCAAATGCGGCCGATGGCGCGACGCCGTAACGCTCGTTTTTCACGTTGTCCCGGCCCGCATCGTGGGTTTTCTCGCCCATCAGATTCAGACGCACCGCGCTGGTTTCGCCAATGGCCTCGTTAATATCCAGGGTGCCGCGTCGGAACCAGGCGCTGCCCGCGCTGGCGGAGGCGTCGATGCCGGAATCGAGGCGCGGCTGTTTGCTGATCATATTGATCGAGCCGGTCGGCGCGCTGCGTCCGTAGTCGGAGCCTGAAGGTCCCTTGATGACTTCGATCTGCTCGGTATTAAAAGTATCGCGGCTGACGCTGCCGATATCGCGGATGCCGTCGACGTAAATGCTGTTGGAAGTGTCCGCTCCGCGCATGTAAATCGCGTCGCCGGTCGTCGAGTTGCCGTTTTCGCCGGCAAAGAAAGCGCCGACGCCGGGAACGTTTTTCAGCGCGTCGGTGAGGTTAGTGACGCCCTGGTCCTTCATCACCTGCTCAGAGACCACGCTAACCGTCCGCGTTGTGTCGGCAATCGGGCGTGAAAATTTAGGATCGGCGGAGCGGGTCGGCGCGTACAGCGATGGCGTCTGCGCTTCGACCACCAGCGTTTCGCCGCTATTTTTTTCAGTGCTATCCGCGGCAAGCAGCTGGCCGGTCGGAGAAAGACTCAGGCATAAGCCGGTGAAGAGAGTGAGCGAGTGAAAACTGCTGAACGGCAAATTGTTATTTTTTTCCATATCAATAAGTGACTTATAATTTTAATTAGGCCATAACGACCGCAGACGAAGCGTTGCTTCGCCCCGACCACTGCAGGTGATTTTTTACAAAAGCAATGAGTTTGATAATGATTGTGATAATCATTATCAAACATCAGGCGAATTTCTATCACTCATTTATAAAAAAATAAATACATTTATTTACATTGGCTGCATTTTTTCTACATAAAGGCGCACCGGGCAGGCGAGGTTGTTGCGCGAAAATGGCATTCAGCTACCCGGCCTGGAAAACGGCGCTAGTACAGGCCGGGTGGGAGGGTTAGCGGGCGTCCGGACGAACGAGGTCAAAGCGCAGGCTTTCATCAATGCCATAATAGGCGCTGGGGCCTCCGGCGCGCAGAATCGGCTGGGCTTTGGCGGTCTGGTAAATTCCGTCTTCCAGCAGCGATTCATCGATATGCACCGCCACCACTTCGCCCAGCACCAGCCAGGTGTCAACCGCTCGTCCTTCTGCGGTTGTTAACTGGATGCATTGTGAAAGGCGACACTCGAAGTTTACCGGGCTTTCGGCGACCCGCGGCGCGCTGACGATGCGGCTGGGAGCGGCAGTCAGCCCGGCGCGGATGAATTCATCTTCATTATGGGGAAGGGTGGCGGAGGTTTCGTTCATCGCGACCGCCAGAGGCCGGGTGGCCAGATTCCAGACGAACTCTTTAGTCTCAGCGATATTCTGTACGCTATCTTTCCAGCCGCTGCTGGCAAAACCAATAATCGGCGGCCGATAGTTAAAGCAGTTGAAAAAACTGTACGGCGCGAGGTTACGCTGGCCGCTGTTATCAAGGGAGGCTATCCAGCCGATGGGGCGCGGCCCGATAATAGCGTTAAGCGGGTCGTGCGGCAGCCCGTGTCCGTGCGAAGGTTGGTAAAAATACATACGACACCCGTGACAAAAAAAGAGATAACCAGACTCACTTATTTACCGCGCCGCCGTCAACGGGTATCTTACGCGGCTGTTCAAAGGAGATTGCCATGAAAGCCCAGAAACCGGGGTTACACCCGCGTAACCGTCACCAACAACGCTACGACCTGCCCGCGCTGTGCCAGGCCCACCCTGAGCTCCAGGGCTTTATCACCCTTAACCCGGTGGGTGAGCAGACCATCGACTTTGCCAATCCGCTGGCGGTGAAGGCGCTGAATAAAGCGCTGCTGGCGCACTTCTACGCGGTGAAACACTGGGATATTCCCGACGGCTTTCTCTGCCCGCCGGTGCCGGGCAGGGCGGACTACATCCATCATCTCGCCGATCTGCTGGCGCTGGATAGCGGGACGATCCCGGCCAACGCCAGCATTCTCGATATTGGCGTTGGCGCAAACTGCATCTATCCGCTCATTGGCGTGCACGAGTACGGCTGGCGTTTTACCGGCAGCGAAGTGAACGCCGACGCGTTCGCCAGCGCCCAGGCTATCGTCAACGGCAATCCCGGCCTGACTCGCCAGATCCGCCTGCGTCGTCAAAAAGACGCCAAAGCGATTCTGACCGGCATTATTCATAAAAATGAGACCTACGACGCGACCCTGTGCAACCCGCCGTTCCATGATTCCGCCGCCAGCGCGCAGGCGGGCGGTGAGCGTAAACGTCGCAACCTGGGACTGGGCGAGGAGAGCGTGCTGAACTTTGGCGGCCAGCAGCAGGAGCTGTGGTGCGAAGGGGGCGAGGTTGCGTTTATTACGCAGATGATTGCGGAGAGCCAGCAGTTTGGCCGTCAGGTGAAGTGGTTTACCTCCCTGGTTTCTCGCGGCGACAATTTGCCGCCGCTCTACCGTGCGCTGACCGACGTCGGCGCGGTGAAAGTGGTGAAAAAAGAGATGGCCCAGGGGAATAAGCAGAGCCGCTTTATCGCCTGGACCTTTATGGACGAAGCCAAACGTCGCCGCGCTTTATAACGTGGGCTCGGCGGGTGCCGGCGGTCCCGCCGGTGCCGGCATCGGCAGAACCTGGTAAGTTTGTACCGGCGCCCGCACGCCCGCGAGGTCAAAATGCCTTTTCACCTGAGTGTCGAGGGCGAACCTTACCGTCCACTGCTTCAACGGCAGGGTGGTAAAGGTGACGCGCAGGGTGAAGGCGGTATTGCTTAAGCCCACCAATCCAGCGAAAGAGGGCTCGCCAATGATCAGCCCGCGAATCTCTTCCTGCGCCATCACTTCCGCGACCGCGTCTTTCAGCGCCTGGTTGGCCTTATCCAGATCCTCCTGTCGATCAACGTCATAGTTGGCCACCACCGAGCCGATCCCGCGCACGAAGTTGGCGAAGGTGGTTATCGAAGACCACGGAATAATGTGATAAGCGCCAGTATCCTGGCGTACGCCGACGGAGCGAATCGACATACGTTCTACCGTCCCGGTTAACGGCCCGATGGTCACCAGATCGCCGGTATTCATGCCGTTCTCAAACTGGATAAAAATCCCGGTAATAATATCTTTAACCAGGGTTTGCGCGCCGAACGAAATCGCCAGGCCCAGCGCGCCGGCGCCGGCCAGCAGCGGGGCAATGTTCACGCCCACTTCCGAAAGCAGGATCATGATAGTAATGGTGCTAATGACCACCGCCAGCGCGTTGCGAAACAGCGTCAGCAGCGTTCGGGCGCGGGCGCTGGGCAGCGGGCGGCCGTGAATATCCGATGCCAGCCGGTTCTCAATCAGGCTGGCGAGCAGCGTCCAGCCAATTGCCGAGAAGAAGAGGATCAGCGCGATACGAATCAGCACATCGACCGCTTTTTGCCCGCTGCCGTTATGCATCCACTGCCAAAAATCGAACAGCCCCCACGCGCTGAGCAGCAGCATGATCGCCACGCAGACCGTCAGGATACGCGCGGCTTTCAGCGACGCGGAGATCCAGCCGTTCAGCCGTTTTTGCAGTTCGGGATAGTTGCGCTGGGTTTCCGGCGACAGGGTGATGGTTTTCGCAATCCAGCGCGACAGAATACCGGAGACCAGCGCGGCGGCGCCGATGATGGCCAGGCTGCGCAGCGTCGCGCCCATCATAAATTTCAGGCTGTTGCCGGGATCGAACAGGGAGAAGAAAAACAGCACGATAAAATAGGCGCAGGCCAGCCAGTGCCAGATCAGCGCAAAGGCGCGGATAAACAGGCTAAAGAAGGCCAGCGAGCGGTCGGCGAGATGGATAAGCCCCTGGGTAATCAATTTCTTATTGTGAAATATCAGGTACAGCGCCCAGAGCGTAATGCACAGCATAATCACCACGTTGGCCAGCGCTCCGAACTGTACGTTGACCTGGTTGGAGATAATCGGCACCGCGACGATGAGCCCGTAGCCAATCAGGCTGCTCAGCGCGCTGAGACGCAGGTTCCAGTATTTCGCCGCTTCATCGCTGAGGTTAAACGGGCGTAGCTCCGGGATGCGGGGGCAAAAAATAAGCCGCAGAATGGCCTTGAAAAATTCAATCAGCGCGAAGGCGTTGAGAAACAGGCTTTGTTGAAAGGCGATGGTGGGATTGTTACCGTTCAGGCGGTCGCTTAAAAGCTGGCCCACGAAGAGCGTGAGCGCCAGCAGAAGCAGGTCAAAAATAAACGCGCCGGCGATGGTTGCAGGTAGCTGAAGCCAGTTGCTGCGGTCGCGGTTTTTATGCCGTCCCCAGTGGCCCATTTTGCGATACAGCGGCAGGGCCGCCAGGCGTACCAGCCACCAGAACGCAAAGACCAGGCCCGCCAGCAGCAGGAAATGCCAGGCGGCGTTGGTGAAAGTCTGAGAATTAAACGGTTTGTGCGGAGAACCGGTGATGTTGCGCCACAGTTGGGAGAAGCGCGAAGAGAGCTGCTCTCCGTATTCGCGGCTGATGTGAGTGACGTTCTCCAGCACCGTGGTCTCGTCTTTTATTTCCGGCGGCGTCAGCTTCGGCGTACTGTCCGGCGGCGGCGTGGCGGCGGCTTTCCGCAACTGCTCGATAAGCTCCTGACGGGCGTCGGCGTTTTCAAGCACGTCGGCCAGCGCGCCGTAGGCCGCTTTCTTCTGCGCCACATCGGGTTCACTGCTGCTGGACGGGTCCGCTGTGGTTGCCGGAACGCCGGGCAGCGTCGCGGCCCATAGCGGAGCGGTGAAGAGTAGGGCAAGCAGTAACAAAATCCGCGGCACAGGCACCTCCATTGCATCTCAAACCAATAAGTATAGAAGATGAGATCCGCAGAGCGAGGTTGGGATGATTCTGGAAAGCGGCTCTCCCGCGAAGGGAGAGCCGGGGGGCATCAGGCTACGTGCTGCAAAAACTCGCGCAGGCGAGGGCTGGGCGGGTTATTCACCAGCATCTGCGGATCGCCATCTTCCGCAATACGCCCTTTATCGATAAAAATCAGGCGCGACGCCACTTTTTCGGCGAAGCCGATTTCGTGGGTAACGATAACCATGGTCATGCCTTCTTCGGCCAGATCCTGCATCACTTTCAGTACTTCATGACGCAGTTCAGGGTCAAGCGCGGAAGTCGGCTCATCAAACAGCATCATTTTGGGTTTAACCGCCAGCGCCCGGGCAATGGCCACGCGCTGCTGCTGTCCGCCTGAAAGCTCAGAAGGATAGTGGTGCGCACGTTCCGCGAGGCCCACTTTCTCCAGCAGGTCTTTCGCCAGTTTTTCCGCCGCCGCTTTATTGGCGCCGCGAACGCGCAGCGGGCCGAACATCACGTTTTCCAGCGCCGTCAGGTGCGGGAACAGATAAAACTGCTGGAACACCATCCCGGCTTCCTGGCGAATCAGCCGCTCGTCAACCTTCGGGTCGTTGACCTTCAGACCGTCGACGATCAAATCGCCGCTGGTAATCTCTTCAAGTTTGTTAATACAGCGCAGCAGGGTCGATTTACCGGAACCGGACGGCCCGATAATCACCACGACTTCGCCCTGGTTGATCTTCAGATCGATATCATGCAGCACCTTGGTTGGGCCAAAATGCTTGGAAACGTTTTTAAATTCAATCACAGGATTTTCATCCTTCTTTCAAGACGACGCAGAACAAAGCTCAGCACCAGGGTGATGATCAGGTAGATAACCGCAACGGCGCTCCAGATCTCCAGCGCGCGGAAGTTACCGGCAATAATTTCCTGACCCTGACGGGTCAGTTCGGCCACGCCGATGACGATAAACAGCGAGGTATCTTTGATGCTGATAATCCACTGGTTGCCCAGCGGCGGCAGCATACGGCGCAGCGCCAGCGGCAGGATCACGTAGCGGATAGTTTCGCGACGAGAAAGGCCCAGCGCGAGGCCGGCTTCCCGGAAGCCTTTATGGATCGACAGCACCGCGCCGCGGGTGATTTCCGCAATATAGGCGCCGGAGTTGATCATAATAGTCACCACCGCCGCCGAGAACGGGTCGATGCGTAAATCGCTAAACGCCATCGGCAGGGCGAAGTAGATGAACATGACCTGCACCACAATTGGGGTGCCGCGGATGATTTCGATAAAGACCAGCGCGATGTGGTTGGCAATCCAGCCGCCGAAACAGCGGGCGAAACCGGCCACCAGACCGATTATCAGACCGCCGACCAGGCCGAGGACCGAAATCCACAGCGTCATTTTGGCGCCTTCCAGTAAAATTGGGATGGCGGGCCAGATGGCACTCCAGTCAAACTGCATAATGTGTTCCTGTTACCGTGTCGAAAACAGAGGAAAACCCCCTGAGAAAACTATTCAGGCCTGCTGACGGGTAGCCCGGAGAGCTCCAGGTCTACCAGACCACAGCAGGCCTGGAAGAGAGTATCGCTAATTATTATTTGGGTTCAGTACCGAACCATTTTTTATAAATTTCGTTGTAAGTGCCGTTCTCACGCAGCGTTTTCAGCGCGCCGTTCACTTTTTCACGCAGCTCGTCGCTGCCTTTCGGGAAGGCGATACCGTAGTTTTGTGCTTCCAGCGAGTCGCCTACCGCTTTGAACTTGCCGTTACCCGCAGTTTTGATGAAGTAAAGGATGTTTGGCGTATCGTGCAGAACCGCATCAGCGCGACCGGTACCCAGTTCCATATAGGCGTTATCGATGTTCGGGAACTGGCGCAGATCTTTGGTTTTGATATTGGCTTTCGCGTAATCAACGGAGCCGGTGCCGCCCTTCACGGCAACCACTTTACCGTTCAGATCTTTGACATCTTTAATATCGTTATTATTCGCGTTAACCATGACCAGCAGGCCGCTTTTGTAGTAGCCGTCAGAGAAGTCGATCGCTTTTTTACGTTCGTCGGTGATGGTGATCCCCGCCAGCGCGAGATCGATGTTTTTGGTCTGCAGCGCCGGAATGATACCGCTGAAGTCCATTGGCTTCAGGGTGTAGTCAAGCTTCAGCTCTTTCGCAATAGCAGCCCACAGGTCAACGTCGAAACCGACATACTTATCGCCCTGTTTAAATTCGAACGGTACAAACGCCGTGTCGGTCGCGACAACCAGTGTTTTATCAGCGGCGTGAGAAGAAACCGCAAAAGCCAGGGTCAGTGCAGCCAGTGAAACTTTAAATACAGACTTCATAGCATTTCCTTTTATATCCACGGGACGATCCCCTGCGAGAACGAGTTGCCTTATGAAAAAATCATGCCACTTTTACAACCTGTTGTTTTATAACAAGCAGGAAGGCGCCTGTTGCACAATTTTGATAACGGATAACGTTAAATGCACCGATATGGGGCACCGTTTTGGTGCGTCATAAAGGCATCGCATAACAAGAGCATTTTTAACGCAAACCCTGATGTTAAAACAATCTCGGCGTAACGATTGTGTGAGGTGATTATTACAATTGATTTACTTTTGCGCGTATTTTGTACATTCTCATGCACTGAAGTGGTGCGCGGCGGGGAAGTGGAAAGAAAAAAAAGCCGCCAGCGTGGCTGACGGCAGTTGGCCTTACTCGATATTGGCTTCGATGAACCACAGGAATTTATCCAGGTCGCGGGAAGCGGCGGTAAAGATATCAGCGGTATCTTCATCTTTGGCTTCATCGATGGCTTTACGCACATCGTTGGCGACGATCGCATAGCGGTCGGCCAGCTCTTTCAGATGGTCCTGGACGCTATGGATATCCAGCGGGTAGCTTTTCAGCGGGCTTTTGCTGTTAATGACCTGAGTTGTACCCAGCGCTACGCCACCAAGCTGTACGGCACGTTCTGCCATCGTATCAAGGTGGTCGACGAGCGCAGTGCGGAAGCCGTCCAGCATCTCATGAACGGCAATAAAGTTTGCACCGCGCATATTCCAGTGAGCCTGTTTGGTAATCAAAGACAGGTCAATGAACTGGATCACCTGGCGATTCAGCAGCTCAACGGTCGCTTTCTTCGCGCTATCAGCGACGTCGTTACGGGTATAGAGCAGATTCGTTGCTTTAGTTTTAACCAGTTTTGCGGTACTCATAGTGTCATATCCTCTTGATATTTGTACTCGTCATACTTCAAATTCGAATTATTCGGAGCGTCTCATCCCAATAACTTGCGGAATTAAGTATAGCAACGGATTTGAGCTTTGCAGCGGCGGTAGTCTCTATCGGTCTGATAGCGCAGGGCTGTTAGTCAGGAAAAATAGTTTATAAATTAAGGAGATGATTGATTTTCTCGTCAATCAGCTCCTTTTCACTAGCTGATGTCGACCTTTTGTATCTTCGTTTCCCGACGCATCGTCAGCGTGGATCCCATCGAGGCAAGAATAATCGCCCCCAGCGCCAGCGTTTGGGTCGCGGTTAGCGTTTCGCCAAGAAACACCATTCCGGAAAGCGCGGCGAGAGCCGGCTCCATGCTCATCAGGGTGCCAAAGGTCTTGCTGGGCATGCGGGTCAAGGCAACCATTTCCAGAGAGTAGGGCAGCGCGGTCGATAAAATGGCGATCCCCAGTCCCGGCAGCAGCAGCCCCCACTGAAAGAGCGTATCGCTGGCCTGGATCATCCCCATCGGGACGAAGACCACCGCAGCGATCAGCGACCCCATAGCGACCGTTGCGGGGCCATGCTCTTCGCCGGCGCGCTGGCCGGTCAGAATGTAGACCGCCCAGCAGGCGCCAGCGCCGAGGGCCAGCAGCGCGCCAATGGGATCGATCTGCGCCACGCTTTGCCCCAGCGGCAGCAGAAACCAGAGCCCGAGCACCGCCAGCGCCACCCAGACGAAGTCGAGGGGGCGACGGGAGCCAAAGAGCGCCACCGCCAGGGGGCCGGTAAACTCCAGCGCGACGGCGACGCCTAGCGGAATGCGTTGAATCGATAAATAGAACAGGTAGTTCATCGCACCGAGCGACAGGCCGTAGAAGAGCAGCGGCAGGCGCTGCTCCGGGGCAAAGCGCAGGCGCCAGGGTTTGAAGATAACCACCAGGATGAAGGTGCCGAGCGCGAGGCGCAGGGCGGTAACGCCTGGCGCACCCACCAGCGGGAAGAGTGACTTGGCCAGCGAGGCGCCACTCTGGATCGAAATCATGGCAATTAAAATAACCAGTATCGGCAACCATGCCGGTACTTTGCGGGACGAGCCGGGCATCCTTTCTCCTGTCAATTTTGTCAAATGCGGTAAAGGTTCCAGTGTAAATGAATTACCCCGCGCCGGTTGAGCTAATGTTGAAAAAAAGGGGTGTAAAAGCAGTACAATAGCGCGGGGTTGAAGATAATTTCACCAGAAGATTAGGAATAATCTGGATACACGTCTGGCGCTTTATGAGCCTTAATAGGAGTATATTTGTAAAAAAGGTTTGTTTTCCAGTTTGTTATAGAAACGTAGAAACCTTTAGTTACATGAAAAAGTACGTTAGACAATGTAAAGTGAAAAGAGTTTCCCAAAAGTTTTTGTTATATTTAATGCTTAGGACTTATTAGAAACACATTTGAGGTGGTTATGAATAAAATTGCACGTTTTTCAGCACTGGCCGTTGTTCTGGCTGCATCCGTAGGTACCACTGCTTTCGCTGCGACTTCTACCGTTACCGGTGGCTACGCGCAGAGCGACATGCAGGGTGAAGCGAACAAAGCAGGCGGTTTCAACCTGAAGTACCGCTACGAGCAAGACAACAACCCGCTGGGTGTTATCGGTTCTTTCACCTACACCGAAAAAGATCGTTCTGAGTCTGGCGTTTACAAAAAAGGTCAGTACTACGGCATCACCGCAGGTCCGGCTTACCGTCTGAATGACTGGGCGAGCATCTACGGCGTAGTGGGTGTTGGTTACGGTAAATTCCAGGACAACAGCTACCCGAACAAATCTGACATGAGCGACTACGGTTTCTCTTACGGTGCTGGTCTGCAGTTCAACCCGATCGAAAACGTTGCTCTGGACTTCTCCTACGAGCAGTCTCGCATTCGTAACGTTGACGTTGGCACCTGGATTGCTGGCGTAGGTTACCGCTTCTAATCACTCCGGTGATATAAAAAATCCGCCTCAAGGGGCGGATTTTTTTTGCCTGCGGTTCACGCGACTCTGTTAATTGATGGTAAACGCGTCGGTACCCAGATGGGTATAGTCCACTTTCTTTAGCTGGAAGTTAGTGATGTAGATGGGGCCGGCCTTCTGTTCCGAGATAAAACGATAGCGCGGGACAATCTCCTGAGCGCTGATGCCGGTCCACTGTGAAAAGAAGCTGAGGAAGTCGTTGGCGGACCGCCGCGCTTTAATGACCTTATGCGCTTTATCATCGCTGGAGATCACCATAAAGGGGACCTGGAAATTCTGCTGGTACTTATCGTCGTGCGCCAGATACTGCACCTCTTTCCCGCGCTCTTTAAAAGCCAGACCGTGATCGGAAAAATAGGTCATCGAGAAGGTTTCGCCCGAGTTTTGTAGCTGAGTATAAAGATCGCTCAGCAGCGTATCGGTTTGCGTCATGGTGTAGAGATAGCAGGAGGTCTCTTTCGACTGAACAAAAACCGCGTATTTCCCTTTGGTGCGGTCACAGGCCTGCGGATGCGAACCCATCAAATGCAGGACAATCAGCTGCGGCTGGGTGCGACGGGTGGCAAGCACCTGCGCGGTCAACTTTAATAGCTGCTCATCCTGAGTGTTTTTATTGGCCTCGAAATCGCCGTTCTTGAGGAACTGAACTTCGTCCGCGCGTTTGGCGATGCTGGCAATTGCCGTATCGTATTCGCCAATTTGCCCCTGATTCGAGAACCACCAGGTCTGAAAACCGGCGCGGTTGGCGAGGGTGACAAAGTTATCCTGAAACTGCGGTTTATCATCGACCACCCGGTTGAGGGTTAAACCGAGCGATTTCTGCGTTGAACCGCTGGCGGCAACGTAGTCATTGAACAGATAGCCTTTTACCGAGCTGGCGAACGGGGTGTTGTCCCAGTGGCCGCCAAAGGCGCCGAGCGCATCGCGACGCGCGCTCTCGCCGATCACCACCACATACAGATGATATTTGGGCTTTACCGCCAGTACGTGCCAGCTGTCTTTCATATTCGCCAGCTGCGCCATTCGCGCCTGCTCATCCAGCACTTCATTATTATTTACCACCACATCTTTAACGAAGCGTACGGCGGGGTAGCCGGTGTCGATAACCTTAAAGACGCCGCCCCAGGCGAGGTTTTGCACCGGCTGGAGAAAGAAAATAGCGGTGCAGAACAGCAGCCCCAGCGTCTCCATTTTCCCCCATCGCGCCGATGCGTCCGGCTTGCGCCGTACGGCAATCACGCCGAGCGCAAAGATAAACACGGCCAGCAGATAGTTGTACCACGGGAAAATGGTCAGGATCTCGGTGGACTCTTCGATGTTTGTGGCATGCAGCGCCAGCAGCGTGTTGAAATTGGGCGCGCCGTAGGCCTGGCCGAAAGGATAATACATGGCAGCCAGCAGCGAATAGGCGCCGATCGCCACTTTTTGCGCGCGCGGAAAGCTGCGCCACAGCAGATGCAGCACGCAGGTAAAAGCAACGGTATAGAGCAGGCTAAAGTCGTAGCCCAGCGCCAGGTTAATAAACAGCGATTGTAAAAAGTAGAATCCTGTCCATGGGTTCAGTACCAGTCCGCGGGCGACCAGCGTTTCTTTCAGCGTGACATTCATAGTAAACAATCAAAAAAAGAGCCATGTGCGTCCCCTGGCATCAAGGGGTAAAACCTGCTGGACAGTGCGTGAAGAGGGTCTCTGCGAGCCGCAGTAGTGGCAGGGCTGACAAAAGATAGGGCTTGCAAATGTCAAGGTCAACTATCCATAACGGATTGTTTTGGGAGAAAGCTTACAAAACTTGAAAAAAAGTTGCTGAAGCGCTGAGTAATCAGCCAGTGTGGCAGGGAAATATGACAAAAAAATGAAGCGGCGTACCGCGACGCCGCATTAGTTGTTGGGTTTATCCTGCTGGGGCTTGCCGTTGATCAGATCGCACAGCATACCGACAAGCATTAACCGTACTTTAAAAGGAGAATGGGTAAACACGTTTAAACACCTCTTGAATTCATTCATCTCGACCTCCTGTAACTTCGTCCTTCACTCCTTGAAGGATGTGTGTATTACATACAGATATAGCACAGGCTATATTTTATAGCTATGGCTAAAACGTTAATTTTTTGTTCTCTGTGCGCGATCCATTACAATAGGGATCCTTTTATATGATGCTTGATGCGTCACAGGAATGAGGAAGCACAATGAACCGTCGCGCAGGTAAGCCAATAACAAAAAAAGTGACGCAGCTAGTGAATGTCGAAGAACACGTTGAGGGGTTTCGTCAGGTGCGCGAGGCGCATCGTCGGGAGCTGATTGATGACTACGTGGAGCTGATCTCCGATCTGATTATGGAGGTGGGGGAAGCCCGTCAGGTGGACATGGCCGCGCGTCTTGGGGTGTCGCAGCCAACGGTTGCGAAAATGTTAAAACGACTGGCCAGCGTCGGGCTGATCGAACAGATCCCATGGCGGGGGATCTTTTTAACCCCGGAAGGTGAGAAGCTGGCGCATGAAAGCCGCGAACGCCACCAGATCGTCGAGAACTTTTTACTGGTGATCGGCGTTAGCCCGGAAATTGCGCGTCGCGACGCCGAAGGCATGGAGCACCACGTCAGCGAAGAGACGCTGGCGATGTTTAAACAGTTTACCCTCAAGCAGGGGTCACCGGGAGAATGAACCTCGTCTTTGTTCAGTCGCTAATCCGCGACCGTTTTTTGCATCTGCTGCTGATCGTCGGCGTTGTTTTAAGCTTTTTTGTTCCGTTTGCCCCTGCAGGCTGGCTACACGCCATTGACTGGCATACGATTATCACCCTTAGCGGGCTGATGCTACTGACCAAAGGTATTGAACTGAGCGGCTATTTTGACGTAATAGGTCGCAAAATGGCGCGCCGCTTTGTGACCGAGCGCCAGCTGGCCATCTTTATGGTGCTGGCGGCCGCGCTGCTATCCACCTTTTTAACTAACGACGTGGCGCTGTTCATCGTCGTGCCGCTCACGCTGACTCTGAAAAAATGGTGCGCCATCCCGACAAGCCGTCTCATCATTTTTGAAGCGCTGGCGGTGAACGCCGGGTCGTTGTTAACGCCCATCGGTAACCCGCAAAACATTCTTCTCTGGGGGCGCTCGGGCCTCTCCTTTCCGGCCTTTATCGGCCAGATGCTGCCGCTGGCGGCAGCGACGATGCTCACCCTGCTGGCGCTGTGCTGGTTCTGTTTCCCCGCGAAGCGTCTCGACTATCAGAGTAGCGACAGGGCGCCCTCCTGGCGGCCAAAGCTGGTCTGGAGCTGCCTGGCGTTCTATGGGGTCTTTTTGACCGCCTTAGAGCTGAAGCAGGAGCTGTGGGGACTGGCGCTGATCGCGCTGGGTTTTTTGCTGCTGGCGCGGGCGGTCATTATCCACGTCGACTGGACGCTGCTGCTGGTCTTCATGGCGATGTTTATTGACGTTCACCTGTTGACCCAGCTACCGGCTCTCCAGCATGCGCTTAACGGCGTCGGCCAGCTCTCGGCAGGCGGATTGTGGCTGACGTCGATTGGCCTGTCGCAGTTTATCAGCAACGTCCCGGCGACCATTTTGCTGCTCAATTACGTTCCACCATCGGTGCTGCTGGCCTGGGCGGTAAACGTCGGCGGGTTCGGCCTGCTGCCAGGCTCTCTGGCAAACCTGATTGCGCTGCGCATGGCTGGCGATCGCCGTATCTGGTGGCGTTTCCATATCTACTCTCTGCCCATGCTGCTGTGGGCCGCGCTGGTGGGGTACGGATTGCTGCAGCTCTGATTTTCAGAGAATTGGGCAAGAAACGGACAGAAACGCCACATTCGCGCTCTCCTTTTCCGGGGTATAACTTTATTCACGATGGTGAATCACCCTGATTGAAGGAGAGTCCTATGCGTTATCAAAAACTGGGCCATACCGGCCTTTTTGTCTCTGAGCTGTGCCTCGGCACCATGACCTTCGGCGGCGAAGGCGGCCTGTGGGGGAAAGTGGGGCAGCTGCGCCAGGCGGAGGCAGAGCAGCTGGTGGGCAGCGCGCTGGATGCGGGCATCAACTTCATCGACACCGCTGACGTCTATTCAGAAGGGCGCTCGGAAGAGATTACCGGCCAGGCGCTGAAGAATCTGAAAGTGCCGCGTGAAAACGTCGTCGTGGCGACCAAAGTGTTTGGCGAAACCGGCACCGCAGGCGTGAACTCGCGCGGCAGTTCGCGCTATCACATCATCGGCAGCGTGAAGGAGAGCCTGCGTCGCCTGCAGCTCGATCATATCGATCTCTATCAACTCCATGGCTTCGATCCGGCAACCCCGATCGAAGAGACGCTGTATGCGCTGGATAACCTGGTGCAGCACGGGCACGTCCGCTATATCGGCGTGTCGAACTGGGCGGCATGGCAGATAGTCAAAGCGCTGGGCATTTCCGAACGTCTGGGGCTGGCGCGTTTTGCCTCGTTGCAGGCTTACTACACCCTTGCCGGACGGGATCTGGAGCGCGAGCTGGTGCCGATGATGCAGAGCGAAGGCCTGGGCCTGATGGTCTGGAGCCCGCTGGCGGGAGGGCTGCTCAGCGGTAAGTACGATCGCGATGGGCACTCGGCAAGCGGCGGCCGCCGTCAGGAGTTTGATTTCCCGCCGGTGAATAAAGCTCGGGCTTTTGACTGCATTGATGTGATGCGCGAGATTGCCGATGCGAAGGGCGTTTCGGTGGCGCAAATCGCGCTGGCCTGGCTGCTGCATCAGCCGACGGTAAGCAGCGTGATTATTGGCGCAAAGCGCGCTGAGCAGCTCGCCGATAACCTCGCGGCGACCAGCATTGCCCTGGATGATGATGAACTGGCGCGGCTTGACGCGGTCAGCGCGCTGCCGCGAGAGTATCCGGGCTGGATGCTGGAGCGCCAGGGCGAATACCGCCGCGACCAGCTCGCCTAGCAGTAACTTCCTCTCTTGCACGCCGGATCGTCTGTTTCGCGATCCGGTTTTTTATCCGTTGCGCTCACAAAACGCGATCCTGGACTTTGCCTGACGGGAGAATTTCGTTTATATGACTAGTCATGAAATTAATATGACTAGTCATAGGTGCGAGCGATGAACAGAACACTACCGGCAGATTTTTTATGGGGTAACTCGGTTTCCAGTATGCAAACCGAAGGGGCGTGGAATGAGGGCGGGAAGGGGATGTCGGTTTACGATATCCGCCAGCCGGCGGAATTTGCGTCCGACTGGAAGGTGGCAACCGACTCGTACCACCGCTACCGGGAAGACTTCGACCTGATGCAGGATTTGGGCATGAACTGCTACCGCTTCCAGATTGCCTGGAGCCGCGTTTGCCCGGAAGGCGACGGTGAGTTCAATGAAGAAGGTATCGCCTTTTATCACCAGTTTATTGATGAACTGCTTGCCCGCGGCATTGAGCCGATGATCTGCCTCTATCACTTCGATATGCCGCTGTCGCTGGCTGAACGCTACAACGGTTTTACCGACCGTCGGGTGATGGAAGCCTTTATTCGTTACGGGCAGAAGATGATCGACTGCTTTGGCGACAAGGTGAAGTGGTGGCTGACCTTTAATGAACAGAATCTCTACCACATGCCGGACGCGTTTCTGATTTCAGGCTATATGCGCGGCGAGAAGACCCTGCGGGAGCTGTATCAGATCCAGCACCACGTGATGATGGCCCACGTACACCTGACGCAGTATCTGCACCAGGCGAAGCCGCAGTGCCTGATGGGCGGCATGCTGGCCCACGCGCTGGTCTATCCGGCGACCTGCAAACCGCGCGATATCCTTTGCGCCCAGCAGCTCGATGAGTTTTTAAACCAGAACCTGCTGCGCGCCTTCGCCGGAGAGGGCTACAGCCCGGAGGTCATGCACGTTGTCGCCCGTGAAGGCTTTGAGGATATCTACCGCGCAGAGGATCTGGCGCTGATGGCGCAGGTTAAAATCGACTATCTGGCCTTTAGCTACTACGCCAGCAAGGCGCTGGATAGCGACCCGATCCCGCCGGGCACGCCGGTGAACCACTACATGCAGTTTGGCGATAAAAAGAATGACTTTCTGCAGGCCACCGAGTGGGGCTGGCAGATTGACCCGCTGGGCTTTCGCACCATCATTACCCGCTACTACAACGACTGGCGTCTGCCGGTATTCCCGATTGAAAACGGCATCGGGGTGATTGAGTCCTGGGACGGCGAAAATCCGGTCGCTGACGATTACCGCATCGCCTATCATCGCGACCATATCAACGCCATGAAAGAGGCGATGTTTGAGGACGGCGCGCGGGTGATTGGCTATCTGGGCTGGGGGTTAATCGATATTCTCAGTTCGCAGGGCGATATGCGCAAGCGCTACGGGGTTGTCTACGTGAACCGTGAAAACCACGACCTTAAGGACCTTAAGCGCGTCCCGAAGAAAAGCTATGCCTGGCTGAAGCGGGCCATCCGCAGTCACGGCGAAGAGATGTAGCGGCGCCTCGCGCGGGCAGATGGTATATTCTGCCCGCCAGCCACTATCAGACACGTAAAAGGATCCGGGAATGACGGCCAAATATCTGAGTATCGCGCGGGAAATCAAAAAACGTATTATCAGCCGGCAGTATCCCGCCAGCGCGCCGTTACCCGACCAGTTCGCCTTAGCGGCGGAGTTCAGCACCAGCAGGATGACCATCCAGCAGGCGATGCGCCAGCTGATTGTCGAAGGCCTTATCTACACCCGTAAGGGGCAGGGAACCTTCGTGCGCAAAAACTTCCTCCAGCTTTCGCAGTGGGAGCTGCCCGGCAGCGACTATTTTGGCGCCACCAAAACCTGGGAGCATGTAGGGGAAGTGACCAGCCGGGTGATTCGCTTCGAGCTGCGTTTTCCGTCGGAAAAAGAGCAAAGCTCGTTGCTGATTGACGCCGATGCCCCGGTCTATGATTTCGTCCGCCTGCGGCTGCTCAACGAGGAACCCGTGTCGCTGGACCTCACCGTGATGCCCGTTGCGCTGGTGCCCGGACTGAATAAAACGCATCTCGAAAGCTCGGTATTTCGCTACGTGCAGGAGACGCTGGGGCTGAAGATGATGGGATCGTATCGGGTGGTGCGGGCGATGAAACCGCAGGCGCTGGACAGGGAGCATCTCAACTGCGAAGCGAGCGACCCGGTGCTGGAGGTGGAGCAGGTGATCTATCTGGAGGACGGTACGCCGCTGGAGTATGCCCATTGCCACTATCGCTACGACCACGGCGGAATTATTCTGGTCAATAACGGATAAAAAAATGGCGGGCACCGGGCCCGCCACTCTGCGCGATGCGTTTTAGTTCAGACGCACCGGCATACCGGAACGGTTCTGGATCGCCTGATCGACCACGCTCTGGTCTACGTCAGTCTGGCTGGTAATCGCCTGTACTGATTTGGTCAGGTTGATCGGCACGATTTCGCCGCCCTGGAACTGCTCTTCCGTGGTGGACAGCGGGTTGTGAACTTCAATGAAGCGGCTGCCGTCAGGCTCGGTAGTGGCTTTTACCGGCTCATCGATAAACTCTACGCGGGTGCCGACCGGCACGTTTTCAAACAGGAATTTGATATCGTCGTTACGCAGACGCACGCAGCCGTGGCTGACGCGCAGGCCGATGCCGAAGTTAGCGTTGGTACCGTGAATAGCGTACAGGCGGCCGATATACAGCGCGTACAGGCCCATCGGGTTATCAGGGCCGGCAGGAACAACGGCCGGCAGCGGTTCACCGGCTGCGGCATATTCAGCGTGCATTTTGGCGGTAGGCGTCCAGGTCGGACCGGCTTTTTTACGCTCAACTTTCGTCACCCAGTTGATCGGCGTGTCTTTGCCTAACTGGCCGATGCCGATCGGCAGCACGATGACGGTGTTGGTGCCTTTCGGATAGTAGTAGAGGCGCATTTCCGCGCTGTTGATGACGATACCTTCATGCACGGTGTCCGGCAGGATCAGCTGCTGCGGGATATTCAGCACGGTGCCGCCTTTCGGCAGGAAGGTGTCCACGCCCGGGTTGGCTTCCAGCATGTTGGATAAACCCATCTGGTATTCAGCGGCGAAATATTCCAGCGGCTGCTTGTTGCCTTCCGGAATGGTGATCACCTGGTTCTGGCCAATCAGACGGCTGCCGTCGGTGGGCAGAGGGTAGGTTACAGCAGAAGCTGTGTTGCAAAAGCCCACGATGGCGAAGGCTGCCGCGAAGAGTGTTGATAATTTCATAATCTTTATGTCGTGGGCGATGTTAATGCCGCACAGGCCTTTGTCAGTTTAAACAGGAAGTCGATGGGAGCGCATTATATGTGCTTTCCGGCAAACAGGTAAATGAGATGTGTACGAAATCACATTTTTTTCCTGTGACCCTGAGTGTAGCCCGTCAACGCGGGCTCTGCAGCCTGAAAACGGGAGGGGATTACCCCTCCAGAAGCCGCGACTGGAGCGCTTCTCGCGCCTGCGGCGTGAGCTGATACTCTTTCTCCAGCCAGGCATCGACGCTGGCGTAGCGTTCGTCGATTTGCGAAAGTGCGGCGGCAAGGTAGGACTCATGCACCGTCATCATTTCCGCCAGGTTCTGCCGGCCGCGGGGGGTCAGCGCATTACCGAGGGACTGGAGCATGAAATCTTCGACCTGCGTCAGCATGCCCTGGGTAAGCAGATATTCCTCCATGACCGTATGACGATCGCAGCCGAGGGCGAACAGCGTCAACGCGCAGCCAACGCCGGTGCGGTCTTTTCCCACCGCGCAGTGCTGCAGCAGCGCGCCGTCGAAAGGCTCCATCAGCCAACCGGCCAGCTGGCGATAAGCGGCGTTATTGAACGGCAGCTGGCGGTAGAGCGCCAGCATAAACTGCTCGCCGTTAAGGGCGTTCAGGGTGGCGGCGTTGAGCTCGGTGACTTTGGCGTTGACGTCGCGAACGTGCGGATTCGCCGGGGCGTTGAGGTAGTGAGCCGCTTCGTTCAGCTTATCGGGGCTGCGATTCACTTCGCCCGGGTCGCGATAATCAATCACCCGGCTAAGCGGGATCGCGTCCAGATGGGTGAGGTCATCTGCCGTCATCATATGCAGCGAGCCGGAGCGGAATAACTTCCCGGTACGCACGCGACGGCCGTCGGCGGTACGCTGGCCGCCCAGGTCACGAAAGTTGATACCGCCCTGCAGCGATAAGAAAGCCGGATGGCGGGAGTGTGTGGTCATAGGTTCCTTCCAGATTAAGGTAAAAAATTACGCATTAAGCAGTGTAACCGCGCAATATGACATGACCCTAACACAGGCGTCATTGATGATTTTATAACGCCCCGTGAAAAGTGAAGCATTTGCTGGCATAATGTCTGGTTCATCACACTTCTCATTCTCTATTTTCAGGATAACCCCGTGCTAGTATCCAGCAACGTCACCATGCAGTTCGGCAGTAAGCCGCTGTTCGAAAATATTTCCGTCAAATTTGGCGGCGGCAACCGTTACGGCCTGATTGGCGCTAACGGTAGCGGCAAATCCACCTTTATGAAGATCCTCGGCGGCGATCTTGAGCCGACGCTGGGCAACGTCTCCCTCGATCCGAACGAGCGTATCGGTAAGCTGCGTCAGGATCAGTTTGCGTTTGAAGAGTTCAGCGTGCTGGATACGGTCATTATGGGCCACGGCGAGCTGTGGGAAGTGAAGCAGGAGCGCGATCGCATCTACTCCCTGGCGGAGATGAGCGAAGAAGATGGCTACAAAGTGGCTGACCTGGAAGTGCTGTACGGCGAGATGGACGGCTACTCCGCTGAAGCGCGCGCCGGCGAACTGCTGCTCGGCGTCGGCATCCCGGTTGAACAGCATTACGGCCCGATGAGCGAAGTCGCTCCCGGCTGGAAGCTGCGCGTGCTGCTGGCGCAGGCGCTGTTCTCTAACCCGGACATTCTGCTGCTTGATGAACCGACGAACAACCTGGACATCGACACCATCCGCTGGCTGGAGCAGACCCTCAACGATCGCGACAGCACCATGATCATCATTTCGCACGACCGTCACTTCCTGAATATGGTCTGTACCCACATGGCGGATCTGGATTACGGCGAGCTGCGCGTTTACCCGGGCAACTACGATGAGTACATGACCGCGGCGACCCAGGCGCGCGAACGTCTGCTGGCGGACAACGCCAAGAAAAAAGCGCAGATTGCCGACCTGCAATCATTCGTCAGCCGCTTTAGCGCCAACGCCTCTAAATCTCGCCAGGCGACCTCGCGCGCCCGTCAGATTGACAAAATTAAGCTGGACGAAGTGAAAGCGTCCAGCCGTCAGAACCCGTTCATTCGCTTTGAGCAGGATAAGAAGCTGTTCCGTAACGCCCTGGAAGTGGAAGCGCTGGCGAAAGGCTTTGATAACGGCCCGCTGTTTAAAAACGTCAATCTGCTGCTGGAAGTGGGGGAGAAGCTTGCCATTCTGGGCGCCAACGGCGTGGGTAAATCCACGATGCTGAAAACCCTGGTCGGCGATCTGACGCCCGATAACGGTACCGTTAAATGGTCTGAGAACGCGCAGATTGGCTACTACGCGCAGGATCATGAATATGAATTTGAAAACGATCTGACGGTATTCGAGTGGATGAGCCAGTGGAAGCAGGAAAGCGATGATGAGCAGGCGGTGCGCAGCATCCTGGGTCGTCTGCTGTTCAGCCAGGACGATATCAAGAAGCCGGCGAAAGTGCTCTCCGGTGGCGAAAAAGGCCGCATGCTGTTCGGTAAGCTGATGATGCAAAAACCGAATATCCTGGTGATGGATGAACCGACCAACCACCTGGATATGGAATCGATCGAATCGCTGAACATGGCGCTGGAGATGTATCAGGGCACCCTGATCTTTGTTTCCCACGACCGTGAGTTTGTGAGCTCGCTGGCGACCCGAGTGATTGAAATTACGCCGGAGCGCGTTGTGGACTTCACCGGTAACTACGAAGATTATCTGCGCAGCAAAGGTATCGAATAATATTCCTGTTGTCTGTCCCGGATTGCGGCGCTGCTGCGCCTTATCCGGGCTACCGGCCTGAAGTCGGCGGTGAACCTGTAGCCCGGGCAAGGCGCGTTAAGCGCCGCCCCCGGGAGCAGAGGCTGCGTGGCTGAATTCCCCGGAGGCGATGCTGCGCATCTGTCCGGGCTACCGGCCCGCAGACGGCGATGAATCTGTAGCCCGGGCAAGGCGCGTTAAGCGCCGCCCCCGGGAGCAGAGGCTGCGTGGCTGAATTTCCCGGAGGCGATGCTGCGCATCTGTCCGGGCTACTGGCCCACAGACGGCGGTGAACCTGTAGTCCGGGCAAGGCGCGTTAAGCGCCGCCCCCGGGAGCAGAACGCAACGTGGCTGAATTCCCCGGAGGCGATGCTGCGCATCTGTCCGGGCTACTGGCCCACAGACGGCGATGAATCTGTAGCCCGGGCAAGGCGCGTTAAGCGCCGCCCCCGGGAGCAGAGGCTGCGTGGCTGAATTTCCCGGAGGCGATGCTGCGCATCTGTCCGGGCTACTGGCCCACAGACGGCGGTGAACCTGTAGCCCGGGCAAGGCGCGTTAAGCGCCGCCCCCGGGAGCAGAACGCAACGTGGCTGAACTCCCCGGAGGCGATGCTGCGCATCTGTCTGGCTACCGGCCCACAGACGGCGGTGAACCTGTAGCCCGGGCAAGGCGCGTTAGCGCCGCCCCCGGGAGCAGCGCACAGCGTGGCTTAATTCCCCGGTGGCAGCGCGAAAAAGGTGAGGGCTACACTCGCCACTCGCTCCTTTCTTCACCGTTCACCAGCAGCCTGCGTTTTTCCCCCGCCGGCAACGACACCTTCAGCGCTTTCCACGCCGGACGATAATCGCCGCGCGCGTTCACCTGCAGGTTGATGCTGGCGCTATCGCAAACCATTTCCCATTCTACCCACAGCGCATGACCATTCTGGTAGCCCCAGCTTTCGCCATCATCTTCAAACAGCAGGCCGCGACGGGTCCCCACGCCCTTCAGCGGGAAGAGTTTCAGCTCGCGGCAATCGTCTTTTTGCGCATCGACGTGGCGGATACGCTCGCTCAGCGGCAGGCCTGCTCCGGCGCGAACCAGCAGCGGCAGTTTTTCCAGCGGCGCATCAAGGACGATCCACTGGCCTCCCGCGAACCACTGGTGGCTATCAAAGTCGTACCAGCCGTCCTGATTGGCCGGCAGCCAGACGCGGCGCTGACGCGCGCCGGGTTCGACGACGCTGGCGACCAGCAGATCGCGACCCAGCAGGAAGTCGTCGCATTCGGCAAACGTCTGCGGATCGTGTTCGTGATCGAGGAAGGTCGGACGCAGCATCGGTTCATCGTCGGCGTGAGCCTGCCACAGCAGCGTATAGAGGTACGGCAGCAGACGATAGCGCAGCTCAATGGCTGAACGGATAGCCGGCGTGACTTCCGGGTACATCCAGGCTTCGTTGACCGTCTGGTCGTCATTCCACGAGTGAATGGTAAAGCGCGGATGCATAACGCCGTTTTGTACCCAGCGTACGAACAGCTCCGGGTCCGGTTTATCGCCAGAGAAGCCGCCAACATCGTGGCCGACATTGAACAGCCCGGAGAGGCTCATTCCCAGCCCCATGCGGGTGTTATAGCGCAGCGTATCCCAGTTGGTACGGTTATCGCCGCTCCAGGTCTGGACGTAGCGCTGCATCCCGGCGCAGCCGGAGCGAGAGATCAGGTACGGTCGTTTGTGCGGCGCAAAGCGCTGCTGAGCCTCCAGCGACGCGCGCATCATCAGCAGCGGCATGACCGGGCGAATATGTTTAATGGCAATTTCCTCGCCAAACCCGTAACAGCGGGCTTCGCCGTCCCAGACTTCATACTCGTTATTATCGTTCCACGTGGAGTCGATACCCATCTCCAGCAGCTGGGTTGTCACGCCTTCCTGCCACCAGGCGACGGTCTGCGGGTTGGTAAAGTCAAGGTGCGACCCTTCGTCATCCCAGAAGCTGGAGCGCTCGGGAGCATCCGCCTGTGAATCGCGGATAAAAAGCCCGCGCTCCGCGACCTCGTTATAGCGCGGATGGTCCTGCAGCAGGCAGGGCTTAATATTGGCGGCGAGCTTCAGTCCGGCATCGTGGAAGGCCTGGCTCATCACCTTCGGCTGCGGCACCTTATCGTTGTTCCAGTTAAAGACGTAGCGCTTGCCGTCAATCGAGGTATAGCCGGAAGAGAGCTGGAACGAATCGCACGGAATGGCGTGTTCATCACACAGGCGGATGAAGTTCATCAGCTGGTTTTGCGCATCCGGCGCGTCGGTGTAGTGCATCGTCGAACCGCTGTAGCCGAGACTCCATTTCGGTCCGAAGAGCGTTTTGCCGGTCAGGCGTACGAATGCTTTGGTGATATCCAGTACCCGTTTGCCGGAAAAAAGATAGTAATCGATGTCGCCGGCTTCCGCCTGCCAGCGGCGATAGGCGGTATGGTAATTATCGATTTCGTTGCCGAGATCCAGCCAGCAGCTGCTCAGGTTGTCGTAAAACAGACCGTAGCTGACATCGCTACGCTGCGCGATGGTAAACGGAATATGTTTGTACAGCGGGTCGGTGCTCGCCGCGTTATAGCCCATGGCGTCGAGGTTACGCATCTCATAGCGCTTCCCGTTTCGCTGCAGATCGCCGGCTTTTTCGCCCAGACCGTAGAAGCGTTCGTCTTTGCGTCGGCTCAGGTAGTGGGCAACGCCGTCGCCGTGCGCATTCGCCAGGTAGGCGCTGGTGGGGCGGTCGTTAACCAGCGGCTGCCACTCGCCGCCCTCATCGCGATAGCTCCATTCCAGCCACAGCGGCTGGTGGACGGTGACGCGCAGCTGATCGGTGGCGATGCTCAGGGTATCGCTATGCTCCGTGAGCTTCCAGGCGGGGAGGCTAAAGCCGCTCAAATCTTCGCGCGGGCGTCCTTCCCACGGCACGTCCTGCTGGGGAGCGATACTCCAGGTGCGATCCAGCGCCAGCTGCCCGTGCCGCTTTAGCAGCACGCGGAACATATTCTCTTCCAGCACGTACAGACACAGGGTGTGCTGGCCGTCTACGATCAGCTCAACGTGGTGGTCCAGCCGTTGGTGCAAAGTCCAGTTTTTCAAAGTCTTCATTTTTTACATCCACTCTCAGGCGCGTTTTGCGCGACGTTCAGCAATAAATGCCACCAGGAATACCGCGCCAATCAGGTCAAAGAACCCCATGGCGATAAATAGCGGGTTGAAGCCGATTTTGTCGGCGGTGACGCCAATCAGCAGCGAGAACAGAAAGCTGGCGATCCAGGCGGCGGAGCCGCGCATCCCGTTCACGGTCGCCATCTGTCCTTTATCGAACGACTCCACCACCAGCGCGCTGAGCATGCAGGAGATGATCTGGTGGCCGAAGCCGCCTATCGAAATCAGCACGATGGTGATATAGGGATCGCGGGTGATCGCCACGGTGGCGAGCGAAATCATCAGGAAGGCGCCGGTGACGGAGCTGGCGACCACCGAGTTCACCCGCGAACAGCCGAACCAGCGGGTATACAGTTTGGTCAGATAGCCGCTGGCGACGCTGCCGAGGTCGGCCGCCAGAAACGGCAGCCAGGCAAACATGGCGATTTGTTTTAAATCCATGCCGTGCTCTTTCGCCAGGTAGAGCGGTACCCAGAAGCTCAGCACCGCCCAGGCGGGCTCAGCCATAAAGGCCGGAATGGCGATACCGTAGAAGCGCTTGTTTTTCGATACGGTTTTCAGCGCGGTAAAGAAGGGCAGTTTGACCGGCGGCGCTTCATTGTCCTGCTGGATCAGCGCCAGCTCAGCTTTACCGAGGTTAGGGTGTTTTTCCGGGTTATGATAGAACGCCCACCACAGCACGACCCACAGCAGCGCCAGCGCGCCGGTGAACATGAATGCCCCCTGCCAGCCGAACGAAGCGTGTGCGAAGTAGATAATCGGCGGCGCCAGCATGGCGCCCACGGAGAAGCCGACGCCCGCCCAGCCTGCCGCGATCGGCCGCTCGGATTTTGGAAACCACTCACCCAGCGTTTTGGCGTTGGCTGGCGTCGCCGCCGCCTCAGCGCCGCCCATGAAAAAGCGCAGAATCGCCAGGTGCAGCCAGCTCCCCGCCCCGGCATGGGCGATGCAGGCGATGGCCCACAGGGTGGCGCAGATCATAAAGCCGAGCTTGAGGCCAATAACGTCGATAAGCCAGCCGCAGAGCGGCTGGAAAATGGTGTACGCCAGCTGAAAAGCGCCGACTATCCATGAGTACTGTTCAGTGGTAATACCCAGGGAGGTTTTTAATTCCGGGGCGATAATCCCCAACGAATTACGCGTGATGTAGTTAACGGTGACGCCGAGTAAAAACAGCACCAGCATCCACCAGCGCAGGTTCTTCACTATGCGGCGCGATTTACTGACCGCCATATCATTATTGAGGCCTTGGCTCATAGAACTCTCCACGAGACATGTAGTAGGGAAAATTGACCAACCCGCTTGCTGAGTTGTCGCTAAAATTTTCTATTTCGTTGTTTGTTAAGGTTGATGTCTCGACACTATTGGTTGACTAATCTCAAAGGTGTTGGACCAATTCAGGCTAAGGGAGAATGCGAGCGGGCAATAGCGACAATTCTGCAAATATTTTCATGGGACGATCCAGATCGCAGTATGACATCGCCAAATCGCTTAAAAATATTCACATTCTCAATATGAAAATTTTTTCATGAGCAAAGTAGAGCGCGATCACAAAATGGACAAAAAGCTGAAAGTGAGCGAAATCGCGGCGCGTACCGGGCTGTCGGTGAGCACGGTATCGCGGGTGCTGGCGGGAAAAGCAAATACCAGCGCCAGGGCTCGCCAGAGGGTACTGGATTGCGCCCGCGAGCTGGGCGTGATGGAGGGTATCGCCGCCGGGCGAATGCTGCTCAATAATCTGGTGGTCTTTGCCCCTCAGCGCGCTTTCGATGAACGCACGGATATTTACTACTATCGGGTGATTCAAAGCATCAATAGCGCCCTTATGCCGCATGAGGTACACCTGCGCTATTGCGCGCTGGAAGAGAACGACAGCGATGCCAATTTGTTTTTGCAGCGCATGCATGAAGCATCGACCCAGGCCGCGATTTTACTGGGTATCGACGATCCGCATATTCACGATCTGGCGGCCGATCTGGCGAAGCCCTGCGTGATGATTAACTGCCACGACGCGGGAATGCGTTTACCCTCCGTCGCGCCGGATCATCGGCTGATCGGCCAGTTCGCCGCCCGGTATCTGTTTGAGATGGGGCATCAGGCGATCATGAACGTGATGTGCCTGCGCCGCTATACCATGGAGCTGCGTCTGCTGGGCATTAAGCAGGCGTGGCGGGCGCGTAATCTCCGTTTCGTTGACGGCAGGGATTTACTCGCTGTGGCCAACTTCAGCGCCAGGGATACCGAGGAAAAAGTCGGGGAGTGGCTGGATCAGCGCGGCGATGGCCCGCTGCCGACGGCATTTCTGGTGGGCGGTGATTTTATGGCGGCAGGCACGATCGCCGCATTACAAAAACGCGGTTTGCGCGTCCCGCAGGATGTTTCCGTCATGAGCATCGACGGCTTTAACCTGGCGGCGATCCAGGATGTACCGCTAACCGCCGTCCACGTCCCACGCGATGAATTAGGGGTCGAAGCGGTACATTTATTACAGCAGAGACTGATCCGTCCCGATGCGCCGCACGGCGCGTTACTCCTGCATGGGACGCTGGCGGTACGCGATTCGGTGCGGCGGATACGCGCCGGTAACCGCCGTACCGCCGTTGAAGCGAAGGGGCTATATGATGATTAATTCGCCATCCCCAACGCGCGCTTACCGTGGATATTTAAGTCATCCAGCGTAAAGCGGCCTTCCCAGTCGCTTTCATAATCCTCGCGGGGGAAATCTCCCGGCGAAGCGCCGCGCGCCAGCGCCGCTTTGACCTTCTGCGCGTAGGCGAGGTTTTTCTCGCACATTGGCGCGGCGGGAATATACATCACGTTGCCCCAGCCCTGCTGATTTTCCACCGGCGCGACCGAGTGGATCACGTCGCAGTGCCACCATACCGAATCGCCCGCATTCAGCGCCGGAATAGAGCTTAAGGCTTTGATCAGCAGCGGGTGCCATTTTTCCGAAATCGGCAGCACCTTGCCCGGCGCGACGCCGCACAGCTCATCTTCCGGGACATCGTCGAGCAGCGGACGTAGCAGCACGTAAGCCATCGCTTCCGGGATCGGCACCACGTGCAGCAGGCCCTGATCGGGGATCATATCGGAGAGCGCGGTCCACCCCTGGAAGGTGCGGAACACCGAGCATTTGGTGGTGTTGTCGACCGTATACTCTTCGACTTCGGTGCGGTGCGCCGCGTCCCACGGGTCGTAAGCATCAATGTTGCCGTTAAACACGTCGGCAAACACTTTCTGATAGGCCGGCAGCAGCCAGCGCTCCAGGGCGCCGGAATCGGTATGCGCCCCCAGTCCTTTCGAGGTGGTTCCCGGCGGGCGGCGGCGAATGCGGTCCGGGTAAATGACGCTGACGTCCGGGTCGAACCACTGCTTGCCGTCGCGGTTAAACGTCCACAGACGGTTGAGGAACGACTGCACGGCGGCCATTTCATCGCTCTGTCGCGCCTGCATCTGCGCCTGGGACCAGTAAATCGGATAGATTTCCGGGCGCGAAGCTTCCAGCGATCCGAAAAAGGTATCGCCGGGACCTTTATAAACGTCATCGAAATGGTTGCGGTCGAGATACTCGAGCATTGCGTTGTCCCACGCCAGCGCCTGTTCGCGAGAAAAATGGCCCTTGATAACGGCGCAGCCGCGACGCTTGATGAGCTCGCGCTGGGCTTCCGTGACCTGGCCCCGGGCAATATCGGCGAACGGGATCGTCGGCCAGACGTCCTGACCGCTGGCCTTAAGGGAGTCAATCTCTTCCAGACGCGCGGCGATACGCGCCGTCAGCCGATCGAACACCGCCTGCACGTCGCCAATTTGCGCCCGCAGCTCCTGTTTAATCCGGCGGATGGCCGCTTTGGGGTCGGCGGGTAAAGTTTCACAGGTATGGGTAACAGCCATAATGACCTCTCATCTTTCATTCGAAAGTAATTTATCTTACATATGATAATTTAAGTTAAAATTAAGTTAATGCAAGTTTAAAATTATGCGGAGGTGCACAAAACGGGAAGCCGGGGCGGTAAACCCCGGGTGTGGCGTTACTCGTTGAACGGGGCGGTGTGGTCGAGGACGGCCTGAATGACGTTCAGCGCGCCGTCGTGGTTGTTATCATCGGTGGCAAAACGCGACACCGCCTTGATGCTTTCGGCGGCGTTGGCCATCGCGAAAGAGTATTTCACCAGCTTGAGCATTTCCGTATCGTTAGCGCTGTCGCCAATGGCTACGCAGGCCTGCGGCGAGATGTTCCAGCGCTTAAGCAAGCGGCTTATACCGTTGGCTTTATGCAGGCCGGGGATAATCAAATCGACGAAGCCAAAGCCGCTGGTGACCGGCTTCATGATGCCGTCCAGCGAGACGTGCAGTTTGTCGATAAGCTGCGGGATTTCGCTATCCGGCAGGTTAAGGGAAAACTTAAACAGCGTGTCGTCGATGTCATGATAGCGGCTAATGCGCTGCAGGCGATGGTAGTGCTTTGACATCAGGGTGACGAACGCCTCGGGCGCGCGCTCGCTGACGTAAGCGCTCTCGAGGCCGCAGGCGACGAAGTTGAGCTGCGGGTCTTTCAGCAGTTCACCGATGACGACCTGGGATTCATGACGGGTGAGTTCGCCGTGGAACAGCTGTTGACCGCGTTCGTAAACCAGCGCGCCGTTCTCGGCAACAAAGGAGATTTGATCACGGATTTCCGGGAAAAAAGAGATCAGCTGGTAGTACTGGTTGCCGCTGGCGACCACGAACTCAATACCCTGCTGCTGGAGTTGCGCAAACTGCGCGAGAAAACGCGAGCGGTCATACTGCTTGGCGTCATTGAGAAAAGTTCCGTCCATATCGGTGACGATAACTTTAACGGTCATAACACATGCTCCTGGCTTAACTTCGACCAGTAACATTCTAATTACAATGTGATGGGGAGCACAAATTTATTTCGAATGAAAGTTTGCGTTCACCTCTGTGCAGCAGAAAACCCCGGATTGCGGTGTAAACGCCTTACCCGGGCTACCGGCCCGCAAACGGCTTCGAACCTGTAGCCCGGCTAAGCGTAGCGCAAGCCGGGGGATGTGACTTACAGCGTATGCTCGGTACGGGCGATAATATCGTCCTGTGCATCCGGCGACAGGGCGGTAAAGAACGCCGAGTATCCGGCCACCCGGACCACTAAATCACGATACTGGTCTGGGTGTTTCTTCGCTTCCAGCAGCGTCTCGCGCGACACGATGTTGTACTGAATATGCCAGCCTTTATGCACCTCGAAGAAAGTGCGCAGCAGCACCATCAGTTTCTGCTTATCGGATTCGTTCTCCAGCGTGGCCGGGTTCAGCTTCTGGTTAAGCAGTACGCCGCCGAGGATTGAGCCGGTCGGCAGTTTGCCCACCGAGCTGATTACCGCGGTCGGCCCGAGATGGTCGGTGCCGGAGGCCGGGCTGGCCCCTTCCGCCAGCGGCGAGTGCGCTTTACGGCCATCCGGCGTCGCCATCGTTTGGGCGCCAAACGGCACGTTGGCGGAGATGGACGAGGTGCCGGCGTAGTAGTTGCCGCCGATCGGGCCGCGACCGTAGCGCGGGTTATGATACAGCTTCAGCTCGTCGATATAGGTCTGGTAGGCGCGAGCCAGCAGCATATCCACGCTGTCTTCATCGTTGCCGTATTTCGGCGCGCCGTTGATTAAGCGCTGGCGCAGCTGCTCGTGGGTCAGGCCTTCGAAGTCTTCAGCCAGCGCCTTTGCCAGCTCCTGCTGACCAATAACGCCCTGATCGAACACCAGCTTCTTCACCGCCGCCAGGCTGTTGCCGAGGTTAGCGATGCCGACCTGCAGACCGGAAACCCAGTCATACTTCGCGCCGCCCTGCTTGATGCTCTTCGCGCGCTCGATGCAGTCATCGACCAGCGCCGAGCAGAGAATATCGTGCACGTTCTCTTCCAGCATGGTGTCGACCACGTACTCAATCTCGATAGATTTGCGCGTGTAGTAGCGGATCTGCGTATCCCAGTCGGCCAGAACCTGTTCAAAGTTGTCGAAGTTGCCTTTTGACAGCGCATGTTCCTGCGGCAGGAAAACCTGGCCGCTGGTGGCGTCGCGGCCGCCTTCCAGGGTTGTCAGCATGACGCGGGCAAAGTTGATAAAGCTCATCCCGGTGCAGCGATAGCCCCATTTACCGCCGACGGCGGTTTCGATGCAGCCGATAGCGGCATAGTCGTACGCGTCCTGCGGCTCAATCCCCAGCTTGATAAATTCCGGGATGACGATTTCATCGTTGTTGAACGCCGGCATGCCGAAGCCGCAGCGGATCACCTGCACGCAGGCGTCGAGGAAGTCGTTGCTCATGCCCGCGTGATAGCGCACGCTGAGGTTAGGTTGAGTCGAACGCAGCCGACCGCAGGATTCCAGGATGGCGTAGGAGAGCGGGTTCACCGCGTCCTGCGCGTTGCCGTCCACCAGATTCTGGCCGCCGATGGTGACGTTCTGGTACAGCGGGCTACCGGCGGAAGCCTTAGAGTGCGAGCCGGAGCGAATTTTGTTCACTTCCAGCAGCTTCAGCCAGCAGCAGTGCAGCAGTTCGATGGCGTGTTCGCGATCCAATGATTGTGCCAGCTCAACGTCGCGGCGATAGTAAGGGTAGAGATACTGGTCCATGCGGCCGAAAGAGACCGAGTGACCGTTGGATTCGATCTGCAGAATCAGCTGGATGAAATAGCACAGCTGCAGCGCCTGCCAGAAGGTTTTCGGCGGCTCGTGGGCGATAATATAGCAGTTTTCGGCTATCGCCAGCAGCTCGTCGCGGCGGGATTCGCGGCTCTCCGTCGCGGCCATGCTGCGCGCCAGCCCGGCATAGCGCTTACAGTGGTCGCTGACCGCTTCCAGCACGATATCAATGGCTTTAAGGAACTGCTCGCCGTGCAGATCTTCCAGCACGGTCAGGTTAATGCGCGAACGGCGCTCGGCGACTTTCGCCCGCATGCCGTCGAGGCCTTTTTCCAGCAGCAGCGGATAGTTAACCGCAAGGTGAGCGTCGCCAGAGGTCATATTGCCTTCGGCTTTGATAATGCCGGTCGCCAGCAGCGCTTTTTGCTCGTCGGTAAACATGCCGTAGCAGCGATCCTGTACGGTTTGACCGCGCCACCACGGGCACACTTCGTGGAGCACGCGTTTGTTCTCTTCGCTAACGGCAAACCCGGCGCCGGGGCGATCGGCGAGGTCGTCGATCTCTTTTTCGATCCAGCTAACGGTGTATTCCGGGAAGATAGGCGCCGCGCGAACTTCGCTGGCCTGGTTGCCGACGATCAGTTCATCGTGCTTAATCCAGATCGTGCGTTCCGCCAGGTGATGAGCCAGCGCCAGCGCGCGGCGTACCGGGATCGGCTTATCCAGGTGCTGCTGATAGGCTTCGGTATAGTGCAGGGCGCGCTCGGTACAAACCGGCGGCTTAACGATATGCACCAGCGCCATTTTATGCGCCTGAATGCGCGGGCTCAGAGTATCCAGTTTCAACGTTGTCATAAGGTTATCCTCGTAGAGTCGCCGTTAAACCTTTGCTCTGAGCATAGCGCTGCGCGAAGGCGAGCAGCTCGGGTGCAGCAAGCGGTTTATCCGGAGCGGTATAGGGCTGACTGAGTAATTGGTATTTATTCATGCCTAAGGTGTGGTAAGGCAGGAAGTGGATCTCGCCAACCTGTAAACGGTCAGCGGCAAAATCGGTAATGGCGGCAATATCGCTTTCGTTGGCGTTAAAGCCCTGGATCAGCGGCACGCGAATGATGATTTTCTTTCCGGCCTGCGCGACGCGCTGCAGGTTATCCAGCACCCGGCGGGCGCTGCCGTCCGTCCACTGCTGAAAAATCGCTTCGTTGACGTGCTTGAGGTCGGCGAGAAACAGGTCGATAAACGGCAAAGCGGGCTCGACGTATTTCCACGGCACGTGCAGGCAGGTTTCGACCGCGGTGTGGATCCCCGCGCGGTGGCTGGCCTCAAACAGCTGTCGGGCCAGTTCGGGATTCATAAACGGCTCGCCGCCGGAAAGCGTGACGCCGCCGCCGCTGCGGTCGTAAAACGGTTTGTCGCGCAGCACCGTAGCCATAATCTCTTCGACGCTTTTCTCTTCGCCGCACACGGTTAATGCCGTGGTCGGGCAGCAGTCGCGCAATTTGCCGATATGCGCATCGGTGAGCTTTTCGCGGTGGATAATCAGACCGTCCAGCTTGCGGGTAATCACCTCCGGCGCAGCCTGCTGGCAGAGGTCGCAGCCGTCCAGGCAAAGGCGGGCGTCATACAGCAAATCCGCCGTGCGGGCGCGGCTTTCCGGATTCTGGCACCAGCGGCAGCCCAGCGAACACCCTTTGAGGAAGACAACAGTGCGGATCCCCGGGCCGTCATGGGTTGAATAACGCTGAATGTTGAAGATCATGATTCACCCTCTTATTTGCATATGAAGATTAAATTACTTTCGAATGAAAGTTGTATTGATATAAATCAACAAGCAGAAAGAGGAAGGAGAATGAAGGTTAAAATGCCGCTGCGGGTCACAAAACATCCGGCGACAGCGCCGCCGGAAAAGGGTCAGGGCGTACCGCACACCTCGCAGTGAGGGTTACGCGGCAGCCTCATTTCACGGAACTGGCAGCGCATGGCGTCGTACATGACGATTTTTCCCGTTGCCGGGCTGCCGTAGCGGGCCAGCAGCTTAATCGCTTCCATCGCCTGCAGCGAACCGATGGTGCCGACCAGCGGCGCCATGACGCCGGCTTCGACGCAGGTGAGGGCGTTTTCGCCAAACAGGCGGCTCAGGCAGCGGTAGCAGGGTTCATCTTCCTGATACGTAAAGACGCTGATTTGCCCTTCCATGCGAATCGCCGCGCCGGAGACCAGCGGCGTTTTATGGCGGAAACATCCGGCGTTGAGCTGGTTACGGATCGCGACGTTGTCGGTACAGTCGAGCACCAGATCGTGGGCGGCGATTTGCTCCGCCAGCGCCTCGTCTTCCAGCCGCGCGTTGAGCGCCGTGAGCTGAACGTGGGGATTAATCCGCGCCAGCGCGGCGCGGGCGGAGTCGACCTTCGGCTGGCCGATGGTGTCGTCGCTGTGCAGCGTCTGGCGCTGAAGGTTGGAGAGCGAGACGGTGTCGAAATCGAGCAGGGTTAGCAGGCCCACGCCTGCCGCCGCCAGATACTGCGCGGCGGCGCAGCCCAGCCCACCGAGGCCGACGACCAGCACGCGGGAGGCTTTCAGCTGCTCCTGACCGTCAAAATCGAAATCGCGGAGAATAATCTGCCGGTTATAGCGCAGCATCTCCGCATCGCTCAGCTCCATGCCCATTACAGCCCTCCGAACAGATGATTAAACGGCTCGACTTCCACCCATTCGCCCGCTTCCACGTTGCCGCGCTCGCGTTCGAGAACGATAAAGCAGTTGCCGAGGCTGAATGAACTGAAGATATGCGAGCCCTGGTGACCGGTGCTGCTAACCACCAGCTCGCCGTCCGGACCGCGCTGCAGCACGCCGCGCTGAAAATCGAGGCGGCCCGGCGATTTCTTCAGGCCGGAGGCGGCGCGAACGCGCAGGCGCATCGGCTGAGCTTGCCCGACGTTGCCGGACAGCTTCGCCAGCAGCGGCTGAACCAATTGGTAGAAGGTCAGCGTTGCGGAAACCGGGTTGCCGGGCAGGCCGCAGAACCAGCTGTGGTTGAGCTTGCCGAAAGCGAAAGGTTTACCCGGCTTAATCGCCAGCTTCCAGAAGCCGATTTCCCCCAGCTCTTCGAGGATCGCTTTGGTGTAGTCCGCCTCGCCGACGGAAACGCCGCCGGAGCTAATCACCACGTCGGCCTGCTGGTCAGCCTGAATAAAGGCTTCACGCAGTTTAGCCGGGTCGTCGGGAATAATGCCGAGGTTAATGACCTCGCAGCCCAGCTCCTGCAGCATCAGGTGCACCGCCAGGCGGTTGGTATCGTAAATTTGCCCGTCGGCCAGCGGCTGGCCCGGCAGCTGGAGCTCATCGCCGGTGGAGAAGACTGCCACCCGCACTTTACGTACCACCTCAACCTCGGCAATCCCCAGCGAGGCGATGACCGGCAGCTCGGCGGCGGTCAGGCGGGTACCTGCGGGGAAGACGACCGCGCCGTGGGCGATGTCTTCGCCAAGACGACGAATATTCTGCCCGTTTTTCACCAGGGCGAGGAAGCGGATACCCTCATCGGTTTGTTCGGCCTGCTCCTGCATCACCACCGCGTCGCAGCCTTCCGGCACCGGCGCGCCGGTCATAATGCGGATACAGGTGCCCGCGGGCCAGACGCCGTCAAAGGGTTGACCGGCGAAGGCCTTGCCGGCCACCGGCAGCGCTGCGCCGTCGGTGAGATCCGCCAGGCGCACGGCGTAGCCGTCCATCGCCGAGTTATCAAAACCGGGAACGTTAAGCGGCGAAACGAGGTCATGGGCGGTCACGCGCGAAAAGGCCTGCAACAGCGGTACGGTATCCGTCGCATTCAGCGGCGTAATACGAGTGAGCATCTGGGTCAGGGCTGTGTCGAGCGGCATCAGTCCGGCGGTAAAATCCATGGGTTTCTCCTGCGGGCAAACATCGAAAACGCCTATTATGGCAGAAAAGAGAGACGGGCTATAACCCATCTGGCGACAAGCTTTACATCACCGTCCGCTCTTTCTATATTCAAAAATTGTATAGGACAGTCAGCACGATAATGATATTTATACACTTTATCGTTAAGGAATGGCGCAATGGGTAAGGCGGTTATAGCAATTCACGGCGGGGCCGGGGCGATTAGCCGCGCGCAGATGACGCCGGCGCGCGAGCGGGAGTACGTGGCGGCGCTGTCGGCGATTGTCGATAGTGGACAAAAAATGCTGGCTGCCGGGGCCAGCGCGCTGGATACGGTAACCGAAGCGGTCCGGCTGCTGGAGGAGTGCCCGTTATTTAACGCCGGTATTGGCTCCGTATTTACCCGCGATAGCCGCCATGAGCTCGATGCCTGCGTGATGGATGGTTACAGCTTACAGGCGGGGGCCGTGGCCGGGGTTCAGCATTTACGCAATCCGGTGCTGGCGGCGCGGCTGGTGCTGGAGCAAAGCCCGCACGTGCTGTTGATTGGCGAGGGGGCGGAAGCGTTTGCCGCTTCCCGCGGTATGGCGCGGGTCGATAACAGCCTGTTTTCGACTTCCGAGCGTTTGCTGCAGCTGCGTCAGGCGCAGGAGGGCGACGATATCGTGCTCGATCACCACGCCGCGCCGCTGGATGAACGGCACAAAATGGGCACCGTCGGCGCGGTCGCGATGGATCTGGCGGGCAACCTCGCGGCGGCGACCTCCACCGGCGGCATGACCAATAAGCTACCGGGACGCGTCGGCGACAGCCCGCTGCCCGGGGCGGGCTGCTATGCCAATAACGCCAGCGTCGCCGTTTCCTGTACCGGTACCGGCGAAGTGTTTATACGTACGCTCGCGGCCTACGATATTTCGGCGCTGATGGAGTATAGCCAGCTCAGCCTGCAGGAGGCCTGCGAAAGGGTGGTGATGGAGAAACTTCCGGCGCTGGGCGGCAGCGGCGGCCTGATCGCCATCGACAGAGAAAGCAACGTGGCGCTGCCGTTTAATAGCGAAGGCATGTACCGGGCCTGGTGTTATGCGGGCGATACGCCCACGATTGGTATTTATCGCGAATAAGAGGAAAGGGCGTTGCCGCATAGTCAAGAAATCGATGCCGATGATGTTCTGCAGGTGCGCGGCCTGAACGTCGTGTTCAATCAGCAGCAGCAGGCTTTTTCCGCCGTCCGCGACCTGTCGTTTACCCTGCGGCGCGGCGAGACGCTGGCGATTGTCGGCGAGTCCGGCTCCGGGAAGTCGGTGACGTCCCTGGCGCTGATGCGCCTGCTCGACCAGGCGGTCAGCGAAGTGCGCAGCGATGCGCTGCTGCTGCGTCGTCGCAGCCGGCAGGTGATTGAGCTGAGCGAACAGTCTGAAACCGAGATGCGCGGCGTGCGCGGCGCGGATATGGCGATGATCTTCCAGGAGCCGATGACCTCGCTGAATCCGGTCTTCACCATCGGTGAACAGATTGCCGAATCTATCCGCTTACACCAGGGGCTGAAGCATGATGAGGCCCTGCGCGAAGCGAAGAAAATGCTCGATCAGGTGCGCATTCCGGAAGCGGAAGCCATGCTCTCGCGCTATCCGCATCAGCTTTCCGGCGGGATGCGTCAGCGGGTGATGATCGCCATGGCGCTCTCCTGCCGACCGGCTGTGCTGATTGCCGATGAACCGACCACCGCCCTGGACGTGACTATCCAGGCGCAGATTTTACAGCTGATTGCCGTCCTGCAAAAAGAGATGGCGATGGGCGTTATCTTTATTACCCACGATATGGGCGTGGTCGCCGATATCGCCGACCGCGTGCTGGTGATGTATCGCGGCGAAGCGGTGGAAACCGGCAGCGTGGAGGAGATTTTCCGCGCCCCGAAGCACCCGTATACTCAGGCGCTGCTGGCCGCGGTGCCGCGGCTGGGGGCAATGCGCGGCACTTCACTGCCGCGCCGCTTCCCGCTGTTAAACCAGAGCCCGTCGCCGGAGGGGCAGAACACCGTTGTGCCCGGGGAACCGATCCTGAAAGTTCGCGATCTGGTGGCGCGCTTCCCGCTGCGTAGCGGCATTCTCAACCGCATTACCCGCGAGGTGCATGCGGTCGAAAAGGTCAGCTTTGATTTATGGCCCGGCGAAACCCTGAGCCTGGTGGGGGAGTCCGGCTGCGGTAAATCAACGACCGGCCGGGCGCTGCTGCGGCTGGTGGAAACTCAGGGCGGCAGCATCACCTTCAACGGCCAGCGGATTGATACGCTGACGGGCAGTAAGCTTCAGGCGCTGCGCCGCGATATCCAGTTTATCTTTCAGGACCCCTACGCCTCCCTCGACCCACGGCAAACGGTGGGCTATTCGATTATGGAACCGCTGCGCGTGCATCGGCTGCTGGAGGGCGATGCCGCTCGTGAGCGGGTCAGCTGGCTGCTGGAACGCGTCGGGCTGGAGCCGGAGCATGCGTGGCGCTATCCGCACGAGTTTTCCGGCGGCCAGCGGCAGCGCATCTGTATTGCCCGCGCGCTGGCGCTCAATCCGAAAGTAGTGATTGCCGATGAGTCGGTATCGGCGCTTGATGTGTCGATTCGCGCGCAAATTATCAATCTGATGCTCGATCTACAGCGTGAGATGGGTATCGCATTTCTGTTTATCTCCCATGACATGGCGGTGGTTGAGCGCATCAGCCACCGCGTGGCGGTGATGTATCGCGGGCGCATTGTCGAGATCGGCCCGCGCCGCGCCGTGTTTGAAAACCCGCAGCACCCCTATACCCGTAAACTGATGGCCGCCGTTCCGGTGGCCGATCCTGCGCATCGTCGTCCGCAGCGCGTGCTGCTCTCAGACGAGCTGCCGGGCAACATCTTCAAGCGGGGCGAAGAGGGGATCAGTACGCCATTACAGCAGGTGGGACCGGGGCACTTTGTTGCCAGAGAGCCCGCCGCCGACGTGCTGGCGCGCTAACAACGACACCAATAATGCAGCATTTCAGGAGAACAACATGACTCAACGCGTTTCAGGAAAATGGCTGTTGGCGCTGGGCGTCGCTTCGGCGCTGACAGCGGCTCCGGCCTTTGCCGCAAAAGATGTGGTGGTGGCGGTCGGCTCTAACTTTACGACCCTCGACCCGTATGATGCTAACGACACGCTGTCGCAGGCCGTCGCGAAGTCGTTCTATCAGGGGCTGTTCGGCCTTGATAAAGAGATGAAATTGCAAAACGTGCTGGCGGAAAGCTATACCGTTTCCCCGGACGGCCTGGTGTATACCATTAAGCTGCATCCGGGGGTGAAGTTCCAGGACGGAACCGAGTTCAATGCCGAAGCGGTTAAGGCGAACCTCGATCGCGCCAGCAATCCGGAAAATCATCTCAAGCGCTATAACCTGTATAAAAATATCGCCAGCACCGAGGCTGTTGACCCGACAACGGTGAAAATCACCCTCAAACAACCTTTCTCTGCGTTTATCAATATTCTGGCCCACCCGGCGACGGCGATGATTTCTCCGGCGGCGCTGAAGAAATATGGTAAAGAGATTGGTTTCCATCCGGTTGGCACCGGCCCGTACCAGCTCGACACCTGGAATCAGACCGACTTCGTTAAAGTGAAGAAGTTCGCCGGTTACTGGCAGCCGGGGCTGCCGAAGCTGGACTCCATCACCTGGCGCCCGGTCGTGGATAACAATACCCGCGCGGCGATGCTGCAGACCGGCGAAGCGCAGTTTGCGTTCCCGATCCCTTACGAGCAGGCGCCGCTGCTGGCGAAAAACAGCAAGCTGGAGCTGGTGGCCAGCCCGTCGATCATGCAGCGCTATATCAGCATGAACGTGACGCAGAAGCCGTTTGATAACCCCAAAGTGCGCGAGGCGATTAACTACGCCATTAACCGTCAGGCGCTGGTAAAAGTCGCCTTTGCGGGCTATGCCACCCCGGCGACCGGCGTGGTACCGCCGTCAATTGCCTACGCTGAAAGCTACAGCGCCTGGCCGTACGATCCGGCGAAGGCCCGCGAGCTGCTGAAAGAGGCGGGCTATCCGAATGGATTTAGCACCACGCTGTGGTCGTCGCACAACCACAGTACGGCGCAGAAAGTGCTGCAGTTTACCCAGCAGCAGCTGGCGCAGGTGGGCATTAAGGCGCAGCTGACGGCGATGGATGCGGGCCAGCGCGCGGCGGAAGTGGAAGGTAAAGGGCAGAAAGAGAGCGGCGTACGCATGTTCTATACCGGCTGGTCGGCGTCGACCGGAGAAGCGGACTGGGCGCTGTCGCCGCTGTTCGCGTCGCAGAACTGGCCGCCGACCCTGTTCAATACGGCTTTCTATAGCAATCCCCAGGTGGATAAAGACCTCAACGACGCGCTGAAAACCACCGATGCGCAGGAAAAAACGCGGCTGTATAAAGACGCGCAGGATACTATCTGGAAAGAGTCGCCGTGGGTGCCGCTGGTGGTAGAGAAACTGGTCTCGGCGCACAGTAAAAATCTGACCGGATTCTACATCCAGCCGGATACCGGATTTAGCTTTGAACAGGCGGATCTTAAGTAGATAGCTGCGGGTCCCCGGGCGCAGGCTGCGGGGACTTCGCGCAAGGAGAAGCATGCTCAATTATGTGATTAAACGCCTGCTGGGGCTGATCCCCACGCTGCTGATTGTGGCGGTGCTGGTGTTTCTGTTCGTGCATATGCTGCCCGGGGACCCGGCGCGGCTGATTGCCGGGCCGGAAGCCGATGCTCAGGTGGTGGGAATGGTGCGCCAGCAGCTGGGGCTGGATCGGCCGCTGCACGTGCAGTTCTGGCACTATATCAGCAATATTGTGCAGGGGGATTTCGGTACCTCGATGGCCTCGCGTCGCCCGGTCAGCAGCGAAATCGCCAGCCGTTTCATGCCCACGTTCTGGTTAACGCTCGCCAGCATGAGCTGGGCGGTGATCTTCGGTATGGCGGCGGGGATCGTGGCGGCAGTCTGGCGCAACCGCTGGCCGGATCGCCTGGGAATGGCGCTGGCGGTCACCGGCATCTCGTTCCCGGCGTTCGCGCTCGGCATGCTGCTGATGCAGGTCTTTTCCGTTGAGCTGGGCTGGCTGCCGACGGTGGGCGCCGACAGCTGGCGCCACTATATTCTGCCTTCGCTGACCCTGGGCGCGGCGGTGGCGGCGGTGATGGCGCGCTTTACCCGCGCCTCGTTCGTCGATGTCCTGCATGAAGATTACATGCGTACCGCGCGGGCGAAAGGCGTGAGCGAAACGCTGGTGGTGCTCAAGCACGGCCTGCGCAATGCGATGATTCCTGTCGTCACCATGATGGGCCTGCAGTTCGGTTTTTTGCTCGGCGGTTCAATCGTGGTGGAGAAGGTCTTTAACTGGCCAGGCCTCGGGCGTCTGCTGGTGGACTCGGTGGAGATGCGCGACTATCCGGTGATTCAGGCGGAAGTCCTCCTGTTTTCGCTGGAGTTTATTCTTATTAATTTAGTGGTGGACGTGCTGTATGCCGCCATTAATCCGGCTATCAGGTACAAGTAAGGTGCGATTGCTCAACTGGAGAAGACAAGCGGCTATCAACGCGATGCCGGGGATTAAACCCGGGCAGATACGTACCCCGTGGCACGAGTTCTGGCGGCGGTTTCGCGGTCAGCCGGTGGCGATGGGGGCGGGGGTATTTGTTCTGCTGCTGATTGCGGTGGCGATCGTGGCGCCGTGGATTGCGCCGTTCGACGCGGAAAACTATTTTGATTACGACCGGCTCAACGACGGCCCGTCAATGATGCACTGGTTCGGCGTTGATTCGCTGGGGCGGGATATCTTTAGTCGGGTGCTGGTCGGCGCGCAGATCTCGCTGGCCGCCGGGGTACTGGCGGTATTCATCGGCGCGGCTATCGGCACCGTACTTGGGCTACTGGCCGGGTATTACGAAGGCTGGTGGGATCGCATCATTATGCGTATCTGCGACGTGCTGTTCGCTTTCCCGGGGATTTTGCTGGCAATTGCGGTCGTGGCGGTAATGGGGAGCGGGATGTCGAACGTCATCATCGCGGTGGCGATCTTTTCGATCCCGGCCTTTGCGCGTCTGGTGCGCGGCAATACCCTGGTGCTTAAGCAGCAGACCTTTATTGAGTCGGCGCGCAGCATCGGCGCCAGCGATGCTACCATCCTGTTTAATCATATATTGCCCGGAACGGTATCATCGATAGTGGTCTACTTTACGATGCGTATCGGGGTGTCGATTATCTCCGCTGCCAGCCTGTCATTTCTGGGGCTTGGCGCGCAGCCGCCGACGCCGGAGTGGGGGGCGATGCTGAACGAGGCGCGGGCGGATATGGTGATGGCGCCGCACGTGGCGCTGTTCCCGGCAATCGCGATTTTTCTGACGGTGCTGGCGTTTAACCTGCTGGGTGACGGCCTGCGCGATGCGCTGGATCCGAGGATAAAAGGGTAGGCGTTCAAGGATTGTGCAGCCCGGACAGGTGTCCGGGAAAGCACTCCGCACGTTAATCCTGTGCGGTTTTGTCGCCCGGATAAGGCGCGCGAGCGCCTTCATCCGGGATAGGTTAAGCGGCCGGAATTAAACCCGGCTGCCCCACAGATCGTATTCGTCGGCGTGTTCGACTTTCACCCGCACAACGTCGCCCGGTTTGACTTTACTCTCACCGTTCAGGTAGACCGCGCCGTCGATTTCCGGCGCATCGGCCATGCTGCGGCCAATTGCCCCTTCTTCATCCACTTCGTCGATCAGCACCATAATTTCACGACCGACTTTCTCCTGCAGGCGCTCGGCGGAGATCTGCTGCTGCAGCTGCATAAAGCGGTTCCAGCGCTCTTCTTTCACCTCTTCCGGCACCTGATCCGCCAGTTCGTTGGCGGTCGCGCCTTCCACCGGGCTGTACTTGAAGCAGCCGACGCGGTCGAGGCGGGCTTCTTTCAGGAAGTCGAGCAGCATCTGGAAATCGTCTTCCGTTTCACCCGGGAAGCCGACGATAAAGGTCGAGCGCAGGGTGAGTTCCGGGCAGACTTCGCGCCACTGCTTGATGCGCGCCAGCTGGCGGTCGGCGGAGCCCGGACGCTTCATCATCTTGAGAATACGCGGGCTGGCGTGCTGCAGCGGAATATCGAGGTAGGGCAGAATTTTGCCTTCCGCCATCAGCGGGATCACATCATCGACGTGCGGGTACGGATAGACGTAGTGCAGGCGCACCCAGATACCGAGCTTCGCCAGCTCTTCGCACAGGCTAACCATACTGGTTTTGACCGGCATACCGTTGTGGAAACCGCTGCGATGTTTGACGTCAACGCCGTAGGCGGAGGTGTCCTGAGAGATCACCAGCAGCTCTTTGACGCCGGCGTCGGCCAGGCGTTTGGCTTCCGCCAGCACTTCGCCAATCGGACGGCTGACCAGATCGCCGCGCATTGACGGGATGATGCAGAAGGTGCAGCGATGGTTGCAGCCTTCGGAAATTTTTAAGTAAGCGTAATGACGCGGCGTCAGCTTCACGCCCTGTTCCGGCACCAGGCTGAGGAACGGGTTGTGTTTAGGCTTCGGCGCGTAGTGGTGGACGTGTTCCAGCACCTGTTCATAGCTGTGCGGGCCGGTAATTTCCAGCACCTTCGGATGCACTTCGCGGATCTGATCTTCTTTTGCGCCCAGGCAGCCGGTGACGATCACTTTGCCGTTTTCTTTCAACGCTTCGCCAATCGCTTCCAGCGACTCCTGCACGGCGCTATCGATAAAGCCGCAGGTGTTAACGATAACCATATCAGCGTTATCGTAGGAGGGAACCACGTCATATCCTTCGGTACGCAGTTCAGTCAGGATACGTTCTGAGTCCACGAGGTTTTTCGGGCAGCCCAGAGAGACAAAGCCGATCTTCGGCTGAGGGGTGACATTGCTCATAGCTTAAAAAGTGTTCAATTATTGGGATGGTCAGGGCAGGGATTCTACAGAGATCGGCGGAAAGTTTATACTCCTTTTCTTGTTAGCCTGGCGATGTCCGTGTTTCTTTTTATCGGGATGATTATCCAGATTGTTAATCAAAATAAGGGAGTTATTCATCTTTTATCTTGCAACCCGGGGAAGTCGGTTTAGAGCTGGTTTAACCTGAAGCGGTAAAATAGCCGCTGCTTTCAGTCTTTATTTTTATCAGGTTTCCCATGTTTAAAAAATTGGGTGGTTTCGTCTGCGCGCTGGCCATGATTGGCGCGACGCCCGTTTATGCCAACGAGATGGCGTTATATTCGGTCAATACCGGTTCCTTTGTTTATCACATGACCGGCAATCACGGTCAATATAACGAAAAATTCAATAACCAATTTTTTTCCGTTGAGCGCAAGCTGTCAGCGGATTCAAAGTACAGCCTGTTGGCCGGCACTATGAAGAATAGCTTTGCCGACCGCTGCCTCTCGCTAGGGGCGAGAAGAGACTGGTACGCGGGGGCAAGCGGCTGGACGTTCAAGGGCGTCTATGCCTATACCGGCGAGTTTTTCTTTAAAGCCTTTCGCGATTGCGGGGACTCAGGCACCTATCGAACGGCGAAGAAAATCACCGGCGTCGGTTTCTCTCCCTATATTTATCATGGCCTGCAGTACAATTTTACCGATTATTTCGGCGTGGAAACGGGCATTATCGTCCCGGCCATATTTGTGATGAGCGTGCAGTGGAGCTTCCGCTAATTCGCCCGAAAGAGGCTTCCGGGCGAATTTTGATTAATGGCTTTGCGCAACGCCAGCGCCTGGCGCAGCCCCCGGCGCGGTCGGTTCTCTATTGTCGCGCAGCGTAAATACCGAGATCAGCGTAAACAGCCCGGCGATGCCGCCCAGAATATAATAGGTATGCGCGAAGCCGATGGTGTCGTACAAATACCCGGCCAGCGGCGAGTAAATCGCGGTGGCGATGGAGGCGACGAACAGCACCAGCAGGTAGACCGTCGAGGAGAGCTTGTTGTCGAAGTTGGCGGCGATAAATTTAAACACCGACACAAGAATCAGCGGTTTTTCCAGCGCATGCATCATTTTGACCGCGCCGATCCACACCGGGCCCAGCGGAATCGCGGAGCCGACGATACGCACCGACATGATTAGTCCGGCGATGATCAGCGCCCATTTCGCGCCGGTGCGGTTCACGAACCACGGCATCAGGCATAAAAACAGCGTCTCGCCGCATACCTGAATGGAGGCCAAAATGCCGTACCAGCGATTGCCTTCTTCCGGCGTCGGGAACTGCAGAGAAAAGTACTGGGCAAACTGCTGATCGTAGGTGTCGTAGATTTGCGTGACGAACAGGGTAAAGATCAGCAGCATCCAGAACTGGCCGTTCTTCGCCAGCTCCAGGGCATGCGAAACTTTCAGCGCGCTGGTTTTCTGCATTTCCGCTTCGGTCAGCTCGATTTTGGTCAGCATAAAACAGAGCGCGGCAATCACAATGGCGATACTCGCCAGCCAGAAGGCGAGGTTCGGATTGCTGTCGATATACTTGCCGACGATCCACGCGGCGGCGGCCCAGCCTAACGATCCCCACATTCTTACCCGGCCATATTCGAACTGGTAGCGCCGCGAAATTTTATCAATATACGAATCAATCACCCCGCAGCCGGAGTTAAAAATCATCCCCAGGTATACCCCGCCAAGCAGCGCACCCAGCCAGAAGCTGTGCACCAGCAGCGGCGCGTACAAATAAATAAAGAACGGGCCTACCGGTAGCAGCATGGCGACCAGGATCCAGATCAGCCGCTTTTTCAGGCCGAACTTATCGGAAATAAAGCCGAAGAAGGGCTGCATCAGCAGGGCAATAAAGGCGTTGACCGAGTAGAGCAGGCCGGTTTTCGTTGCGCTAATCCCGAGGTGCTGAGTCGTCCAGATCACAAAGAACGCCATGGTCGAGGACCAGGCGAAGAGATAGAGGAAATCGAAAAGACTCAACAAGATATAGTTTCTTTTGCCGGGCGTCATCATTTCAGTTCCTTCAAGCGATAGAGATAAAGGTTACAAACAGGATCGATATGCCTGCCGTTCTTATTGAATGTTATACGTAATACATTTTATTTGATGATATGACACCCGGCGGCATTTTCTGGCAACGTGAATTGCGCTAATTTGTGATCATTACTGCAATAAATGATTTTATATCCCAGGGTTGGAATTTTTACTTTTATGAGAACGTATAACATTTTTGGCTTTCAGGAGATGATGTCGCAGGTGGGGATTTTAAGCTTCGTTGTAACATTGTAAAGGATGTTAATGCCCTGAGAATTATTGATCTGCCTCATCGTTTTGTACAAAAAATGACCATATTATGATTGTGGTAAAGGACGTCAGAGGAGGAACCGCGATGAGCGTTGACAGACTATATCGTAACCTGATGAATAAGCTGATTAATGCCAACATTGATCTCGATGCTTATTTACAGCTGCGTAAAGCAAAAGGCTATATGTCAGTCAGCGAAAACGACCATCTACGTGATAACTTGTTTGAACTGTGCCATGAAATGCGTCAACACGCGCCGCGCCTGCAGCACGTCGTTGCGCCGGAGGAAAAGGATGCCCTGCGGCTGGCGGGCGAAGCCGTCGCTTCCGCGGCGGTGTGCCTGCTGAGCGGACATCATGACTGCCCGTCCTACATCGCTGTCGACGTAGATAAGCTGGAAAGCTGCCTGGCGGTATTGCGGCTAAATATTCATAAATTGAATGATTCTAAGCCCATTACTCATGCCTGAGATCGGGGGGAGCCTGCTCCCCCCGATTAATGTTATGTAAAAATCCCTTCCCGTTTTCCCACGCTGGCTACCCTTATCGCATTGCTGACAAAAGGAGTATGCCATGCGCCAGACCATTACCCTGATGATAGCCCTTACCGCACTGTTGCTGCCTGCGGCTGCCCTTGCCGCCCGGGAGCGCGTAGAGGTGCTGCAGAACCAGCTTGAACACCCGTGGGCGCTGGCCTTTCTTCCGGACGATCGGGGCATTCTGATGACCTTGCGCGGCGGTGAGCTCCGGCTGTGGCAGCGGGGAAAAGGCCTCGCGCCTGCGATCTCGGGCGTACCGCAGGTCTGGGCCAACGGGCAGGGGGGGCTGCTTGACGTGGCGCTGGCCCCGGATTTCGCCCAGTCGCGCCGGGTCTGGCTAAGCTACGCCGAAGGCGGGAGTGACGACAAGGCCGGGACCGCCGTAGGCTACGGCCGACTGAGCGAGGATCTCCAGCGCCTGGAAAACTTCCAGGTGGTTTTCCGCCAGCAGCCGAAGCTCTCAACCGGCAACCATTTTGGCGGGCGGCTGGTGTTCGACGGCCGCGGTTATTTGTTTATCGGTCTCGGGGAGAATAACCAGCGTTCGACCGCTCAGGATCTCGATAAGCTGCAGGGAAAAGTGGTGCGGCTAACGGCTGATGGCAAGGTCCCGGAGGATAATCCTTTTGTCGGCCAGGCTGGCGTCAGGCCGGAAATCTGGTCTTACGGTATTCGCAACCCCCAGGGGATGGCGATGAACCCGTGGAGCGATACGCTGTGGTTAAATGAACACGGCCCGCGCGGCGGGGATGAGATCAACCTGGTGCAAAAAGGGAAAAACTACGGCTGGCCGCTGGCGACGCACGGCATTAACTATAGCGGCCTGCCGATCCCGGAGGCCAAAGGCAAAACGCTGGAGGGAACCGAAGCGCCGCTGTTTGTCTGGGCGAAGTCGCCAGCGGTGAGCGGTATGGCGTTTTACAACGCGCCGACCTTCCCGCAGTGGCAGCACAGGCTCTTTATCGGCGCGCTGAAGGATACGTCGCTGATTGTCCTCAAGGTTGACGGCAATAAGGTGACGGAACAGGAGCGGATTCTGGGCGATCGCGGTAAACGTATCCGCGATGTGCGCGTTGGACCCGATGGCTATCTGTATGTCTTAACCGACGAATCCAACGGCGAGCTGCTGAGGGTGAGCCCGGCGGGCTAATATCAGGTGACCGGGATCATCACCACGTTGCGCCAGGCCTGGCGCTGGTTAATCTGCTGATACCAGCGCTGCAGGTGCGGGCGCGGTTGCCAGGTTTTCACGGTCTCCAGCAGGTTATAAATGAACGGCGCGACGGCGATATCGCCGAGGCCGAAGGCGTCGCCTGATAGCCACTGATGGCGCGACAGTTCGTCATCGAGAATGGCGAACAGGGTCTCGCAGGTGGCAATACCGGCTTCAATCGCGGCGGGGTCGCGTTTATCCGGCGGGGTTCTCACCAGCCCCATTAAAATCGGCCGATGGGCCGGCGAGAGCGAACCGTTGGCCCAGTCCATCCATTTCTCTCCCTGAGCGCGTTCGGCGGGCGACTCCACCCACAGGCGATTCTGACCATACTGCGCGGCCAGATAGCGGATAATGGTGTTTGATTCCCAGAGCACGATATCGGTCGTCTCATCTTTCAATAGCGGTACCAGCCCATTGGGATTCATGGCCAGATAGGCCGGATCGTGATTCAGACCGAACTCCAGGCCTGCCAGAATTTGCTGATACGGGAGGTCGAGTTCTTCCAGCACCCAGCGCACTTTCTTCACATTGGTCGAGTTATTTCTGCCCCACAGCGTAATCATATCCGCTCCTGCTTTTTATTTCGCCGCCGTTGCGGCGTAGTGAGCATTCATGTTGGAATAAAGTTAATATTCCGGCAAGTGATTTTATTTTGCTGAAATTAAACGCTTTTTATACCCACTACCTTGCGTTTGGGGCACCCTTGGGACAGAGCGTTAGAAAAACTACTATTCAGCATTTCCACCTGGTTACGGTCCATCTCTCCGATCCACTTCGAGTAAATCTCATAAACCATCTTTGCATTCTCGTGGCCCATCTGTCCTGCGATGAAAGACGGATTAGCTCCTGCAGTTAAAAGCCAGCATGCGAACGTGTGGCGGGACTGGTAAGGGCGTCTGCTCCTGATTCCCGCCTTCTTTAATCCCGCCTCCCAACTATACCCCAGAGACTGAGAGCCATAATACTTCGTTTCCCCGCGCCAGTTTTTGGGCGGGATAAACACGAACCGCAGTTTTTGTTGTTCAGTTAAACCATGTTCGCGGTGATGGAAAGTGATTTCAGTTTTGCTTAATGCGCCAGTTAGCTTGAATTGTTCGCGTAGAGCATTCAGCGCAGGTTCAAGTAGGGTTACAGTTCTGATCCCCGCTTCGGTTTTGGGAGGCACAAACAGGCCCTCATTCGTCTGGTTACGCCTGACGTGAAGCTCACCCTTATCAAGGTCCACATCCTCCCAGGCTAAAGCTGTTAGCTCTCCATGCCGAAGGCCAGTAAAGATAGCTGTAGTCCAGAGCAAAGCATACCGAGGAGATAACGTTTTTATGAAACCTTCGTACTCACTCTGGAGAAGCGGATCCGGGTCTCTCCTGGAGCGCTTAAGCATCTTTATACCTTCGTGAGGGGTATGCTCGATAAAGCCGCTCAGGTTCGCCAGTTTGAGCAACGCAGTCAGGTTGTTCATCAGGCCGTTGACAGTGGATACAGCGCGACCTTTTCTTTTAAGCCAGGGAGCATGATCGCTAAAGGTGTTACCAGTTAACAGCGCGTTCCTGTAATTCAACAGGTCGGTATGCTGAATATCCGCAATATGCGTATTACTTCCGACGATAGCGCAAAGTGTTGCTATACGTGATTCTGCGCCTCTGTATGAGGCAGCTGACACCTCAAGCTTTTTGGCATCAAGATAAACTTTGCATAATTCACCGAAGGTTTTAATTTTTTGTGTCGTGGTGAATTTTTTAAGCGCCTTTGATTCAGGGAAGTGCTCTGCATAGTCAAATTTACCTTGCTGAATCTCACTCATAATTAAAGCGCGGAGATTGCCAGCTTTTTTTATATTGCTATTTGATACAGTCCAGCCCCGCAAAACTTCGCGGCAACGTATGCCGCGATATAGAAAGCTAATCCTTATTCCTTTCCCATGCAGCTCTACGCCAGCAGGCATATTCATTAAGTTTCCCCGACAAGCCTATTAATCCTGGTGTAGTTGTAGAGAAGTGTCGCCCTTCCTTCTGAAGCTTTTGGATCGGGTGGGTGCTTCTTATAATGAATGCCCTCGATCCATCGTCCCTCCCGGTAAGATTTAATTTGCCGGGGAGTCATATACATCTTCGCTACAATTCCCTTTTCCATCACCCATTCATCTTCTTGAGTAATATCGGCCATAAATAACCTCATGGCCGGGAAACTATAATCAGCTCCCCGGTTTAATGTTGATTATTGGAAATCATTCAGTTTCTACAGTCGTATCATGCTATTTATGCGATAGAGCCTTTCACAGCCAGAAACGTACCCATCGCTTTATCAACAATCTTCGCGTTGTGGTATTTGCTGATTGCCCAGGTGATAGCGAACAGAATCCAGCGGAAGTGGCTGGTATACGTTTTAAAGGTCAGGCCGTCGCATATATCCCATGCGCTAAACCTTTCAGGCCAATCAGCGTCATAAACGGCGTTGTAAGCCTCAAAGTCGTTGTTAAACTCAGCACGACATAATTCACGAACAATTTCTCGCACCCTTGCTTTATCGCTATCTGGCGTATCGTCATCGTCGTCCCAGTCTTCATCCTCTTCTTGTTCTGAGCCTTCCTCACCCTCCAGGTAATCACTAAGCGACTCTTTCAGGCTTTTGCAAAACGCTTCGTGGTTGTACTCTTTCGCCAGCATTTCGCGCGCCGAACAGCCCGCACCAGCTTCCAGCTTTTCAGACCAATAATGGGTATTGATTCCACCTTCCCAGGCACCAAAAAAGTCGAACATGTCCGCTATTCGGGAAAAGGTCCAGGTTCCCATGTCACCCGTCACAGTCAAATAGCCAGGCCAGGTAATTACGTCATAGTAGTAATTGGACGTTCCCGGCTGCTGCATTCGAAGGTGGCGATACAGGCCATTGTCACGGATGATTTCCAGGCGGTGAAATGCTGTATCCATCAAAAATCGAGAGTCAATT
>NZ_VOJB01000007.1:0-761 GCF_007910085.1 Klebsiella sp. ME-303
TCTGTTGTCCATTTCCACCGCGCATTACTCCCGGTCATTCGCTGATTAGCCACTGCACGGTTACGGTCTGCATATTCACCGGGCCAGTAACCCGCACCTTTTCGGGGTGGGATAAGCGCGCTGATTTTCTTACGCCGCAGTTCATCGTGACATAGCCGGGTATCGTAAGCGCCATCGGCGGCGGCTGACCTGATTTTCCGGTGGGTTTGCCGGATTAACCCGGGGAAGGCCTCTGAGTCCGTAACGTTGTTCAGCGACAGGTCAGCGCAGATAATTTCATGTGTTTTACTGTCAACGGCGAGATGCAGCTTACGCCAGATACGGCGGCGTTCCTGGCCATGCTTTTTGACTTTCCACTCGCCTTCACCGAAGACCTTCAGCCCGGTGGAATCAATTACCAGGTGTGCGATTTCACCCCGGGTGGGCGTTTTGAAACTGACATTAACCGACTTTGCCCGCCTGCTGACACAGCTGTAATCCGGGCAGCGTAGCGGAACGTTCATCAGAGAAAAAATGGAATCAATAAAGCCCTGCGCAGCGCGCAGGGTCAGCCTGAATACGCGTTTAATGACCAGCACAGTCGTGATGGCAAGGTCAGAATAGCGCTGAGGTCTGCCTCGTGAAGAAGGCGCTGCCGACTCATACCAGGCCTGAATAGCTTCATCATCCAGCCAGAAAGTTATGGAGCCACGGTTGATGAGGGCTTTATTGTAGGTGGGCCAGTTGGTGATTTTGAACTTTTGCTTTGCCACGGAACGGTC
>NZ_VOJB01000070.1:0-31012 GCF_007910085.1 Klebsiella sp. ME-303
ATATCAAAGTTCTTCACCCCGGCGCCCTGGCCGTCGTGGTTCATCCAGAAGTAGTCGTTGATCCCCTGCTGCGGGCGCTGATGGAAGTCGCGGCCGGCCCAGATATAGGCGTTGGGGTTAGACTCCAGCACGTTGGTGACGCCGACGTAGGCTTTTTTCAGGTTAACTTCATCGCTCCAGTGGTCAAACATGACGTTGATATCCCAGATCGCGCCTTTACTGCTCTTGAAGGCTTTAGTTATCTGGAATTCGCCGCCGTTGCCTTCGTTGCCTAAACGGCCGATCGCCGAAGCGCCGTTATAGGAGCCATCCACGCCGACAAACTTCTGATCGCCGGTCTGGAACTGCGCGCCGTAGCGGGCGTAGCCGCTGAACTTCAGGCCGAAGGGGATCGCCATATCCGGCGTGGCCGCGGTGGTCTGCGGGTTGGTGATAACATCCACTTTTTTATCAGCCGCGGCGTCGATTTTCGCCTGGCGTTCGGCCAGGGCTTTATCGACGGCTTTCGCCACAATGGCGTCGATCTGTTCCTGAGTAAATTCTTGTGCGAATACGGAAATTGGGCACAGCGCGGCGACGACCGCCATGGTTAATGGCAGCATTTTTACAGTTTTCATCATTATCTCGCTTTTAATAATTTATATATATCCTAAATAGTTCGAGTTGCAGGAAGGCGGCAAGGGAGTGAATCCCGATGAGCTTACTTTGGTAAGTGATTCGGGTAAGCGAGCGCAGCCAACGTACATGCAGCTTGAAATATGACGGATATATTTAGATAATAGCTATCCCGCCAGGATAAGCTGGTATATTTAGTTCGGGTACAGTTGCTAAATATTGATATAAATTAACGCTGGTATAAATGAATTAACTCTTCCGAAAATTCACGGGCGAGCAGTGAATTCATTAAGTGATCCTGAGCATGGACCATAATTAACGTCATCGGCTGGCGCGCTTCGCCAGCGTCCTGCTCGATAAGCCGGGTCTGCATCTGGTGCGCCCGGCGGGCATAGCCATCGGCTTCATTCAGAAGCAAGCGCGCTTCATCTATATTACCGTTGCGGGCGCAATGGAGCGCTTCAAAACATAATGAGCGTGACTGGCCCGCATTAACGATAATTTCCATTACCGCATCTTCTAATTCAATCATGATAGATCCTGAGGTCATTAACTTTATTCTTTAAATAATGCAGTGAAAGTCCCTTTTCCGCATTATTTATGCCGTCATTTTAAATATAATATTAAATATAGAGATTAATTATTGGCTGACCGTTTCGGCAACCGGCACTGCGGCTTTTGCTTTTTCAACTTCAGTTTTCATTAACGAGCGTTCATAGGCGCGCAGGAAGGGCAGGTAGATTACCGCCGACATCACCATGCAAATTAAACACATCACCACCGGGCTTAGCGTCCAGTTTGCAGCCCATGATGCGCCGATAGGCGCCGGCGTCGTCCACGGCGTCAGCGAAACGACCTGGCTGAGCCAGCCGAGGCGCGTCGCCCCGTAAGCCAGAACGGCGTTAATCATCGGCACAAAGACGAACGGGATAAACATCATCGGGTTCATGATAATCGGCGCGCCGAACAGAATCGGTTCATTGATATTAAAGAAGCTCGGTACGATACCCATTTTGCCAATGGTGCGCAGGTGGGTGACGCGGCTACGCAGCAGCAGGAACGCCAGCGGAAGCGTGGAGCCGACGCCGCCAATCAGCAGGTAGTGGTCCCAGAAACCCTGCAGATAGACATGCGGCAGAGCCGCACCGGCCGCCAGCGCTGCCTGGTTCGCCGACAGGTTGGCCATCCAGAAGGGGTTCATAATGCCGGTCACGATCAGCGAGCCGTGGATCCCGGCGAACCAGAAGATCTGGCACATCAGGACGGAAAGCAGAATCGCCGGCAGGGAGTCAGAGGCGGAAACCAGAGGCTCCAGCAGATGCATAATCGCCTGCGGCAGGATCATACCGGTCTGCGCTTCGATAAACAGATTCAGCGGATGCAGGGTCGCGATCACCACCAGCACCGGGATAAGGATTTCAAACGAACGCGCAACGCCGGTCGGCACTTCTTTCGGCAGGCGAATCGTAATGTTGTTCTGCTTTAGCCAGGCGTAAACGCGGGTGGAATAGATGGCGGTGATCAAGGCGGTAAAAATACCCTGACCAGAGAGGTACTGGGTGGAGATTTTGCCATCGGCGTACGGCGCGGCAACCAGTAAGAAAGCCATAAACGCCAGCAGACCGGACATCACCGGGTCGAGCTGGAACTGGCGTCCCAGGCTGGCGCCGATCCCCACCGAAATAAAGAACGTCATCACGCCCATGCTGAGGTTAAACGGCAGCATCAGCTGTTCGCGATACTGCTGGGAGAAGTCCAGCCAGCCGCGGGCGAAACCGTTAGTGGTATCCGGGGAAAAAGGCGGAAAGATAAATACCAGCATGAATGAGCCGATGATCATAAACGGCAATGCGGCAGTGAAACCATCGCGAATCGCGATAACGTATTTCTGCTGCCCAAGGCGTCCTGCCAGCGGGGTAATTGATTGCTCGATCGCGGCAATCATGGACTGATACAGAGAACTCATTTGCACACCTCTTAATGCGCTTCAATCAGCGACAGGGCATAATCCAGGACGTTGTCTCCCCGCTGCATTCCGTAATCCATGGCGTTAATCGGCTGGACCGGAATATTCAGGGGAGCGGCTTTCTCAGCTAAGTTTTTCAGCATGTATTTCACCTGTGGCCCAAGAAGCACCACCTGGTATTGCGGAAACTGCATGTCAAATTCGGAAACTCCGTAGGCGTCAATCTGCACCGGCAGGTTACGTTCCTTCGCGGCATCAACCATCTTTCTGACCAACAGGCTGGTGGACATTCCGGCAGAGCAGCACAGCATAATCTTGTACATCGACGATTGTCCTCAAAATGTAAAAAGTTATTGCGTGGATGATTTGATATCAGACGGAAACCGGTTTCCATTTATAAAAAACAGAACTGTGATAACCGTCAAGATCTGTCAGTCAAAGGGCGTGTTAATTAGATTTGGCTCACAAATTTTCCTAGTTTTTGCTACGATTTTCCATGAAACGGAAAATCGGTTTCCAAATAAAAAGGGAAACGGATATACTGCCGCTGGTTATTATTGAAGCGATTCAGGTTCAAGGATTTACAGGGATCGGACTGGCCCTGTCAGGGGAAAATAATGTCTACAATCAACGATGTATCACGGTTAGCTGGGGTATCTAAAGCCACAGTCTCTCGGGTGTTGAGTGGTTCGCGCGGCGTAAAGGAAGCCAGCCGACAGGCGGTATTGCAGGCGGCGGAAGCGCTTAACTACCGGCCGAATATGATCGCGCAATCTTTGCTGAGTCAGACCACCGGCTGCATCGGCGTCATTTGCGCCCAGGACAACATTAATCAAACCACCAGCTATCTCTACGCGCTGGAAAAACAGCTCAGCCAGCACCAGATGCACCTGCTGCTGCGTTTTGCCAACAGCCGCGGCAGAGTGCTCCATTCGCTGGAAGAGTTGACCTGCGGCCTCTGCGATAATGTGTTAATCATCGGCGCGCGGTTTCCGCTCAATATCGACCGGCCCGACGTAGTGCTGATTGACTGCCTGGAAAGCGACGCAACGAATAGCATTCAGTTTGACCACGCCTTTGCGGCGGAAACGGCCTGCAACTATCTGATAAGCCAGGGGCGGCGGCAGATTGCGCTGATTCATCCTCAGGCCAGCGGATTTGCTGACCAGGTTCTGCTGGGCTATAAGCACGCGCTGGAAAAGAATTTTCTGCCGTTCAATCGCAACCTGGTTTTTCTCGACAGCCATTCGCCGTCCGTGGCGGTTCAGGAACTGGTGAACAACGCAACCACCCTGAATTTTAATGCGTTATTGGTTGCCAACGAGCAGCAGGCGCAGCTGGTGGTGCCGCAGCTCCAGGCGTTTAATCGCGCGGTACCGGAAAAAGTCATGGTGTTCAGCCTGGCGGGCTCGTTACAGCTGCCCGGTATTCCGACGATTCCGGCGATTGAATATTCCATGGACGCGATGGCCAGCCAGATAGTCAACTGGCTGACCGAGAAGACGCAAATGCTCGCCAGCAGCCCGCTGCGCGGAGATTTGATCATTCCGAACCGCTAATGGTGACGTCTCCGCGCCCGGTACTAGGGCGTAGGGCACTGAATGCCGCTAATGGCCTTCTGATAAGCGGCGCTGTTGTTTTTATCCAGCGCCCGCGTCGCGCTTTGTACGGCGGTCTTATTTTCCGCTGATTCCAGCACGCGGTTAGCAAACTGCGTATCATCCAGCGCGCTGCTGGCAGGGCAATTTTTCCTCACATCTTTCACTATCTGCTGCTTTTGCTGTTCAAACTTCAGTCCGGAGAGCGGTGCGGCTGTCGCCACGCTGGAGAACATCAGGCTGGCTGCCAGCGAAAGCGCAAAACTCATTCTCTTCATCACGGATATCCTTATTTTTATTAAAGGGTTCCTCTAACTATAGACGCATTCCTGAATCAACATTTTGCGCGCTGGTTTCCATAAGAATGAGTCTGTTTCAGCCGCTGAAATTTATCTTTCGTACCGGCAAGCAAAGCCGTTGATGCGCAGGTGTTTGCGCTTTTTGGGACGGATATATTCCAGCCATTACGTTTCAGGGATGGCGGATCATGACGCAAAAAGGAACCCCCTCGACGCCGCACGATGCGGTATTTAAACAGTTTTTATCGCATCCCGAGTGCGCCAGGGATTTTATCGAGATTCATCTGCCCGCTTCGCTACGCCAGCTGTGTAATCTGCAAACGCTCAGGCTGGAGTCCGGCAGCTTTATTGAGGCAGATTTGCGTGCCAGCTACTCCGACGTGCTGTGGTCGCTGAAAACCCGCGACGGCGACGGCTATATTTACGTGGTGATTGAACACCAGAGCACGCCGGATGCGCATATGGCCTTCAGGCTGATGCGCTACGCGCTGGCGGCGATGCAGCGTCACCTGGATGCCGGGCATAAAACGCTGCCGCTGGTGGTGCCGATGCTGTTCTATCACGGCGCGAAAAGTCCCTATCCCTTCTCGCTTTGCTGGCTGGATGAGTTTACTGATACGCAGACGGCGCGAAGACTTTATGCCGCCGCTTTCCCGCTGGTGGATATTACGGTGGTTCCGGATGACGACATTATGCAGCACCGGCGCGTGGCGCTGCTGGAGCTGATTCAAAAGCATATTCGCCAGCGCGATTTACTTGGCCTGGTGGAGCGATTAGCCGAGCTGTTGGTTAAAGGTTGCGCTAATGACAGCCAACTGAAAGCGCTGTTTAATTACATGCTGCAGTGCGGCGATGCGCCTCACTTTGGTGAATTTCTTCACGAGGTCGAGCGGCGCGTTCCTCAACATAAGGAGGTACTCATGACGATTGCGGAAAGGCTACGGCAGGAAGGGAGACAAGAAGGCAAGTTGGAGGGCAAGTTGGAGGGCAAGTTGGAGGGCAAGTTGGAGGGCAAGTTAGAAGGTAAACAAGAGGGTAGACAAGAAGAAGCGTTGCGTATTGCCCGTTCACTTCTGGAGCAGGGGTTTGAGCGCGAGCTGGTACGGATGACTATTGGGCTCTCTGATGACGATCTGAATGCATTCCAGGATGCATCCCTCAAGATGGGGGAAAATTAATAAAGATTGTAGAGAGGCTACCGCTGGAAGAGATACCACAGGAGTTACAACCTGAGTATTTACTGGGATATCTGTTGGAATTATACCTGGAGTTTTATGAAGGATTTCAGGAAGGTAAACGAGAAGAGGCGTTGCGTATTGCTCGTTCATGTCTGGAACAGGGATTTGAGTGCGAGCTGGTGCAGGTGGTTTGTGAGCTGTCGGATGACGACCTGAAGATGCTGCAAACTCAGGTCGCAGCCTCTCCTGGCCGATAATCGTCAGGCCGTTTTAACCCGCCGCCGCGAATCCATGGCGATCAGCACCACCGATGAGAGAATCAGCAGCGTGCCCAGCCAGTCCGGGAGAGTAAAAGTGATGCCGAGCAGCAGCAGGGAGAGCAGGGCGCTACTCAGCGGCTCCGCGCAGCTGAGGATCCCCGCCTTCGCGCCGCCAATCTTCTGCGCGCCGTTCAGGTAGAGGCTGAAGGTCAGCGAGGTGCCGATTACCACCAGGTAGAAAAAGGCCAGCAGCAGGCCGCCGGTCACCACAAAATGGTTGCCCTGTCCGGCGTAGAACGGCAGCAGCATGGCGCCGCCGAGCAGCATGCTCCAGCCGACAATCGGCAGCGTGCCGTAGCGGGCAATCAGCGTCGAAGGATAAGTTGTATAAAAAGCGGCGGCAAACGCCGAAGCAATCCCCCAGAACAGCGCCGTGGGGGAAATCGACAGCGTCGTCGGGTTGCCGTGGGTCACCAGCAGGAAAGTGCCCGCCAGCGAGGTGGCGATGGCCGCGAGCACCAGCGGGCTGGGGCGCGTTTTGCGGGCGATGGCAAACCAGGCGACGATAATCGTCGGCGACAGAAACTGCAGCACCGTCGCGGTGGCGGCGTTGGATTGCTCGATAGTCATCAGAAAGGTGTACTGCACGGTGAGCGCGCCGAACAGCGAAAAGATCAGCAGGCTGGCGGCGTCTTTGCGGTTTTGCAGGACGCGGAAAATCTTATCGCCGTGGAAGAACGAGAGCATCAGAAGGATCAGGCCGGCGAACAGCAGGCGCGTCATGGTCAGAAACGGCGATGACATCTGGCTTTGCTGCATAATATATTGCGCGCAGACGCCCGAGCTGCCCCACAGCACGGCGGCGATCAGTACGTTCAGCATCCCTTTTTTGCTGGAGCCCATCTTTCCCTCAGGTGAAAATAATGCGAAAGCAGTATCATAGCATGAGTACGCGCGGGAAGCGGGGCAGGAAAGGGTAGTCGGAGTATTTGCGTGCCCCTTGCAGCGGAAGATCGTTGGGTTTGGCGATCTGACGCGTAAGCTTGTAGCGAGTTAGATCCCGTCGAAAAGAAAATCCATTGAAGCTTTAACGACTTCGCGCTGGTGATTCAGATTACAAACTTCTTCACCCAGAACACGATGTGGGATGCTGGCGAGTTCGTGAGTCATCACGACGTATTCTTCCCCTTCTACGGTGACAAGCGGTGTTAAACGATCGGCGCGTGGACCTTTATAGTTTTTCAGTGGAAACAGTGGAATCACGACCCGAGTATTGCGCTTGCCGATAATGTCACTCTGTACATCAAGGAGGTAAGGATACGCAGCAATTCGACCTGTATTCTTATAAACGTAATACTGCATATTTAGAACGTCCTGTATTCATCAGAGAGAAGTCCATTTTCCTCAGTTAAATTATTGAGGTAGTCGATTGCCTGGGCATTTTCTTTTTGCCAGCGGGCTATTTCGAGGCTGTGGATTTCGCTTTTTAGAGCGTTAGTCAACGTTAGAGACAGATTGATGCCGACCTCACGAGCCTGTTTGACCAGGCCTGGGTCCAGTGTCACGCTGACGTTCTGCTTATTGCGTTTTGCGGCTGGCATAGGGCATCTCCTGTGTAATCTACACGTGTAGATTACACAGAAATAAATAAACCCGCCATTCGGCGGGTTAAAAAAGATTCAATTTTTATGCGCCGGACGCGCCTCTTAGCTCAAATCAACGTTTTTACTGCCGAACAGCCAGGTCAGGGCAAAGCCGCACAGGTAAGAGACCGCCAGTCCGGCGGCATACACCGCCATTCCGGCGTAGATGCCGCTGCCGGAGGTCATCAGCGGCAGCGCCACCAGCCCGGACGGGCCAAATACCGTATTCAGGCCGACCGGTAGCCCCAGCCAGGCGATGAGCCCGAGGAAAAAACCGCCGCAGGCGCCGCCGAGGCAGGCGGTGATAAAGGGCTTCATGCGCGGTAGCGTCACGCCGTAAATCAGCGGTTCGCCGATGCCGAGAAAGCCGGGAATAATCGCCCCTTTAATCTGCGTGCGCAGCAGAGAACCGTGCTTCGCCCGCCAGAACAGCGCCAGCGCCGCACCAACCTGTCCGGCACCGGCCATGGCCAGAATCGGAAACAGCGAGTTAAACCCCTGGGCATCCACCAGCGCGAAATAGACCGGCACGAAGCCCTGATGGACGCCGAACATCACCGCCAGCAGGAACAGGCCGGCCAGTACCGCAGAGCCGAACGGGTTACCGTTAAGGTGCAGAAACAGCCATGACATCCCGGTGAACAGCCAGCCGCCGATAGGCATAATGACGGTAAAGGTGATCGCGCCCATGATCAGCAGCGTCACCGCCGAGGTGAGGATCATATCGAGGTTGGCAGGCATGATGCGGCGTACCTGTCGTTCCACCCACGCGCCGATAATCGCGGCGATAAGCACGCCGATAATATTGCCGCGCGGGTCGATACCGTGGCCGAAGAAGGTGGAAATCCCGGAATAGAAGCCGCTGGTGGCTTCCGGGTTATAGCCGAGAACAAACAGCGCAGCGATGATGGCCCCGTTGACCCCGGAGCCGCCGAAGGCTTTCTGGGCGTTATAGCCGATCAGGATGCTCAGGAAGGTAAACATCCCTTTGCTGAACACCTTCATGTAGCCGATCAGCGCCATCAATGTCGCGTTCGGATGCGCGTTTTCGAGGACAAATATCTGCTCCGCCAGGGTCGCGAACCCCAACAGCAGGCCGACGGCGATAAAGCCGGGAATAAGCGGGGTGAAGATGGTGGCGAATTTCGCGAGGAATTTTTGAATACCGCTGGTTTGCTTGCTCTTCAGCGCCTGTTTCTTTTCGGCGGCGACATCGGCCAGCGATGGCGCATCCGCCGGGGCTTCTTCCAGTAACGCATTCATCATTTCCGCCGCGCTTTGCGCCTTGCCGGGCCCAAGGACGACCTGGAACTGTTCATCGCTAACGATCACCCCCATTACGCCGTCAATCTGGCGGATGGCGGCGCTATCGGCCCGTGATTCATCGCGCAGGGTCAGGCGCAGCCGGGTCATACAGTTGCCCGCCAGCGCGACGTTCCCGGCTCCGCCAACGTGCTGCAGGATCCGCGCTATCATCTCTTTATTTATTTTTGCCATTGCAGATTACCCGTGAGTCAGCGGTCAGGAGTGGCTCAGCGCCTTGCGGATATAGCCGTTATTTTTTGCCAGCAGCGCCTGGGCATCCGCGGCGCTTAAATCAGCCAGCACCATCACAATCGCCGTTTTGCAGTGGCGATCGCAGGCTTCCAGCGCGCTCTGGGCGGTTGCGCGATCGCATTCGGTCGCTTCCATGACGATGGACACCTGGCGCTCGATAAGCTTGGCGTTGGTCGCTTCCACGTCCACCATCAGGTTGCTGTAGACCTTGCCGATGCGGATCATCGCCCCGGTAGAAATCATATTCAGCACCAGCTTCTGCGCGGTGCCCGCCTTCAGGCGCGTTGAGCCGGTCACCACTTCCGGACCCACGACCGGCGTAATGGCGACGTCCGCCAGCTGGGCCATTTCGCCGTGCGGGTTACAGCTGACGATGGCGACAAAAGCGTTCTGGCTGTGGGCATACTCCATCGCGCCGATGACGTACGGCGTGCGTCCGCTGGCGGCCAAGCCAACCAGCACGTCGCGGCTGCTAAAGTTCAGGTTCTGCAGGTCCATCGCCCCTTGCGCTTTGTTGTCTTCGACGTTCTCTACGGCGCTCAGTATGGCTTTATGGCCGCCCGCGATAATGCCCACCACCTGCTCCGGGCGGGTGCCGAAGGTCGGCGGACACTCGCTGGCATCAAGGATCCCCAGACGCCCGGAAGTGCCCGCGCCAATGTAAATCAGTCGACCACCCGCCTGCAGCGCCGCCGCGACCTTATCCACCACCTGGGCAATTTGCGGCAGATAGGGGGTGATGGCGTGAGCCACCTGCTGGTCTTCCTGGTTAATCACCGTCAGCATCTCTTCGGTGGTGAGGATATCAATGTTGGCGCTATTGGCGTTGCGGCGCTCGGTCAGCAGTTTGCTCAGGTCGATACTCATAGGAACCTCTTTATTCACGGTGGCGGGCAGTATAAGGAATTAATTATTCCTTTCCTGTGAAGGTTATCACGATTGGTGTTGAAGGAATAATAGGAGATTACAGTACTGACGGGAAAAATAGGGGTAATATAATTGGAATATTTTATTACCCCGGAGGAGGTTATGCGATGGGGCGCGGCTTTTTCAGGCCAATCAGCAGCGCGGCCAGATAGCAAAGGGTCATCGCGAAGCTCATTTTGAGCATCGTTTCGCCGCCGAGTCCGGCCAGCGGCGCGGCAATACCGCCGAACACAAACATCAGCGTGCCCATCAGGGCGGAAGCGGTGCCGGACTGGCGGGCGTGAATGGCGTTCATCGCTTCCGAGCCGGCAACGGTACTGATACCGCTCATCATGGAAACGGTAAAGAACAGGCCGACCAGCGCCAGCGTCGGCTGCGGTAGCCAGGCGAAGAGCAGGGTGATAGCGGCAAACGCCACCGCCAGCAGCTGGCCGCCGCGCAGCAGGGCTTCGGCGCTGAAGCGGCGCGCCAGGCGGGAAAAGATCAGCGCCGCGATAATCAGCCCGATACCGTTAAGGCCGAACAGCAGGCTGAACTGCATCGCGCTCATGGCATATTCGCTCTGGATAACGAACGAAGACGAGCCGATATACGAAAACAGCCCGGCCATCATAAAGGCCTGAATCAGGCAGTAGCGCATAAAGCGGCGGTTTTTCAGCACCGGCGCATCAGCCTGTTGCCGCGTAGCCGAGGCGGCGCTTTTGGCCGGCAGCGTTTCGTGCAGCACCGTCAGGCTGAGCAGCAGCAAGACAACGCCGATCGCCGCCATCGCCCAGAAGAGGATACGCCAGTCGAAGGCGGTGATGATCCAGCCGCCGAGTACCGGTGAAAGCACCGGCGCAATGCCGTTAACGGTCATCAGCAGGGCGAAAAACTGGGTCAGCAGCGTACCCTGATACCTGTCGCGGGCGATGGAGCGCGACAGCACCGAGCCGCCCGCGCCGGCGAAGCCCTGCAGAAAGCGCCAGGCGATCAGCATATGGATATCGTAGGTTATCGCGCACATCGCCGAGGAGAAGATAAACAGCAGCAGGGAGAGCGCCAGCGGCTTTTTACGGCCAATGCGGTCGCTCAGCGGGCCAAAAAACAGCTGTCCAAGGCCGAGGCCAATCAGCGCCGCGGTCAGCGAAAGCTGAGTCTGCGTGCCGGTGGCGCTGAGCTGCTGGGTGATTTCCGGCAGCGCGGGCAGATAGAAGTCGGTACACAGCGGCCCAATGGCGCTGAGCAAACCGAGAACCACGACCCAGGAGAGGGAAATTCGGGACATATCAACGGGCTCCTTGTCATCAAACCGGGCGTTGCCGCCCGGCAAAAGCGTTAGCTGGCGCCGCCTCCCAGCGACTGCCAGAGGGTAATGCGGTTTTCCAGATCCGTTTGCTGGAGGGAGATAAGCGTGGCCTGCGCCGACCACAGCGTTCGCTGGGCGGTCAGCACCGACAGATAATCTCCGACCCCGGCCTGATAGCTCTTCATCGCGATATTCAACGATTTCTGCTCCGCCGCGACGTATTTATTCTGCGCGTCCAGCTGTTCGCTGAGCGTTTCCCGGCGCGCCAGCGCGTCGGCGACATCCTTAAAGGCGCTCTGAATCGTCTTCTCATAGGTGGCGATCAGCCCCTTTTTCTCCGCTTCAGCATAGCGCAGCTGCGCCAGGTTGCTGCCGCCGGTAAACAGCGGCAGGCTGATGGACGGCGCGAATGACCACACCTGCATGCCGTGGCTGAACAGCGACGAGAGCGAGTCGCTGCCGACCCCGGCGCTGGCGGTCAGCGAGATGGACGGGAAGAAATTGGCCCGCGCCGCGCCGATATCGGCGTTAGCGCTCTTCAGATTATGCTCCGCTTCCTGGATATCCGGGCGGCGCAGTAGTACCGATGAAGAGACGCCCGCCGGCACCAGGGTGATACTCCGATCGCCAAGGCTTTCCAGCGTGCCGGGCAGCAGGCTATCCGGCACGGTTTCTCCGGCCAGCAGGTTGAGAGCGTTTTTATCCTGCGCCACCAGCGTGCGGTAGCTGGCGACGCTGGCGCGCGCCTGCTGATAAACGCTTTCGGCATCGCTCAGGTCGCCTGCCGAGGCGGTGCCGACTTCCATCTGGCGGGTGACGATGCGGCGCGAGTTCTCCGCGCTGGCCATGGTGTCCTGCGCCAGCGCCAGATTGCTGTTGTCCGCGGCGAGCGTTATCCACGCGGTGGTCAGATCGGCGATCATCGTCAGACGCGTATTCTGGGCGGTGAATTCGCTGGCAAGCCAGGTTTCCCGCGCCGCGCGCGTCAGGCTTTGGTTCTTGCCAAACAGATCCAGCTCGAAGCTGGAAACCGCGCCGTTGGCTTCCGCTGACGAGGTGAGGCCGCTGGCCACCGTTTTACTGCGGGTATGGCTCAGCTCGGCGTCGAGGGTCGGAAACAGCGAGGCGCGGGTTTCGCCAAACTGGGCGCGCGCGGCTTCGATATCGGCCAGCGCTTTCTGCACGTCGCGGTTGCTGGTCAAGGCGATGTTCACCACTTTTTTGAGGCGAGCGTCATTCACTACCTGCTGCCAGTCGCTGACTACCGCGGTTGCCTCGCCGTGGCTACCCGGCAGGGTCGCCGGGACAGGTGCGGCCGGACGTTCATAGTGCGGGTCGAGAGAGACGCAGCCCGCCGTCAGGAGCGCAACAAAAACTAAGGTAAAACGAAACATAACTTACTCCTGAGAAGAACGATGGCGGGTGAAGAAACGTTTCACCAGCACAAAGAACAGCGGCACGAAGAACACCGCCAGCAGCGTCGCGGTCAGGGTGCCGCCGATAATTCCGGTACCGATCGCCACGCGGCTGTTGGCCCCGGCTCCGGTGGCGATCGCCAGCGGCAGCACCCCGGCTATAAACGCCAGCGAGGTCATCACAATAGGGCGTAGACGGGTCTGCGCGGCGCGCATGGCGGCACGCGACAGGGAGTAGCCCTCTTCCACCGCCGATTCAGCGAATTCGACGATCAGAATGGCGTTCTTCGACGACAGGCCGATGGTGGTTAATAGCGCCACCTGGAAGTAAACGTCATTGCTCAGACCGCGCATCCACGCCGCCAGCGCCGCGCCGAGCAGCCCAAGCGGGATCACCATGATCACCGAGAACGGTACCGACCAGCTCTCATACAGCGCCGCGAGGCACAGGAAGACCACCAGAATCGAGATAGCGTAGAGGCTCATCGCCTGGCCGCTGGCGAGTTTTTCCTGCAGCGACATGCCGCTCCACGCCCAGGTGGTACCGGCGGGCAGGTTATTGGCTAAGGCCTCCATCTTGTCCATTGCCGCGCCGGAGCTGAAGCCGCTGGCGTTCTCACCCTGGATTTCAAAGGCGGCGGAACCGTTGTAGCGCACCAGGCTTTCCGGACCGTATTGCCAGCGGGTGGTGGCGAAGGCGGAGAACGGCGTCATGCTGTCGTCGCTGCCGCGTACAAACCATTTACCGAGGTCGGACGGCACGGCGCGGGCGTCGCTTTCGCCCTGGATATAGACCTTCTTCACGCGACCGCGATCGATAAAGTCGTTAACGTAGGTCCCCCCCCAGGCGCTGGAAAGGGTATCGGTGACATCGCTTAACGACAGCCCGAGCGACACGGCTTTGTTATTATCGATATCCACCTGCAGCTGCGGCATTTGCGGCAGATCGTTGGCGCGCACCGATTGCAGCTCGGTACTTTGATTCGCCGCGGCCAGCAGCTGGCTGCGCATTTTCATCAGGCTATCGCGATCGGTACCGCCGCTGGCCAACAGTTCGAAGGTGAAGCCGTTGCTCTGCCCCAGGCCATCTACCGACGGCGGGGTCATGGCGAACAGGGTGGCGTCGCGAATGCCGCCGAGCTCTTTGGTGGCGCGCAGGGCGATGGCCTGAGCGGTATTTTCTTCGCCTTTACGTTCGGACCAGTTTTTCAGCGACACGAAGGCCATCCCGGCGTTTTGTCCGCTGCCGCTAAAGCTAAAGCCGTCGACGGTAAAGATCACGTCGGTATTGGCTTTCTCTTTCGTCAGGAACCAGTCGGTGACCTGGCGGCGAACCTCGGCGGTACGTACCGCCGTCGCCCCGGCGGGCAGCGTGTACTGGACCATGATTTCGCCCTGATCCTCCGTCGGCAGGAAGCTGCCCGGCAGTTTCCACATCGCCAGCGCCATGCCGCCGCAAATCAGGACAAAAGCGCCCATCATCATCGCCGAGCGGCGCAGGCCGCCAACAACACGATGCTGATAGCCCTGCTCGGTGCGTCCCCACAGGCGGTTAAAGGCGCCGAAGAAGCCTTTGGTATGCGGTTTAGAATGGCTCAGCAGCGCGCCGCACAGCGCCGGGGTTAAGGTTAAGGCGACCACCACGGAGAGCATCATCGCCGAGATAATGGTCACCGAGAACTGGCGATAAATCACCCCGGTTGAGCCGCCGAAGAAGGCCATCGGCAGGAACACTGCCGAGAGCACCAGGGCAATGGCGATCAGCGCGCCGGAGATTTCGCCCATCGATTTTTCGGTGGCTTCGCGGGCGGGCAGCCCCTCGTCGCGCATGATACGCTCGACGTTTTCCACCACCACGATGGCGTCATCCACCAGCAGGCCTATCGCCAGCACCATCGCAAACAGCGTCAGGGTGTTGATGGAGTAGCCGAACAGCGCCAGCACGCCGAAGGTGCCCAGCAGCACGACCGGAACCGCCACCGCCGGGATCAGCGTGGCGCGGAAGTTTTGCAGGAACAGATACATCACGCAGACTACGAGGATAATCGCCTCGAACAGCGTCTGAATCACATCCTCCACCGAGATTTTGATGAATTCGGTGCTGTCTTTCGGATAGGCGATATCGTAACCCTGCGGCATCTGACGCTGGAACTCGGCAATCTTGTTTTTCACCAGCGTCGCGGTATTCAGGGCGTTAGCGCCCGGCGCCATCATCACCGCGATCCCGGCAGCCGGATGGCCGTTGAGATTGGCGGAGGCGGTGTAATCTTCGCTGCCCATCTCAACGCGGGCGACGTCGCTCAGGCGCACCACCGAACCGTCGCTCTTGCTCTTGACGATAATCTCTTTGAACTGGGCGACGGTTTGCAGCCGCGACTGGGCACGCACGGTGGCGGTCAGCTGCTGCGCGTTGGAGGCGGGTAGCGCGCCGATTTTACCGGCGGACACCTGCACGTTCTGCGCCTCAATGGCCGATTGCACATCGGATGGCATCAGCGAATAGGAGGCCAGTTTGGTCGGGTCCATCCAGATGCGCATGGCGTATTCCGCGCCAAACACCTGCAGGCTGCCGACGCCTTCAATACGCGCCATCGGATCCTGCATGTTGCTGACCAGCCAGTCGGAGATATCGGAGCTGGTGGCTTTGTTGTTTTTGTCATACACCGCGAGGATCAGCAGGAAGCTGCTCTGCGATTTCTCCACCGTTACGCCGGACTGCTGAACTTCGCTCGGCAGACGAGATTCCGCCTGCTGCACTTTGTTCTGTACCTGAACCTGGGCGGTATCCGGATCGGTACCCTGCTCAAAGGTGACGGTAATGCTGACCGAGCCGTCGGAGCTGCTGGTGGATGTAAAGTAGAGCAGGTTGTCCAGCCCGGTGAGCTGCTGCTCAATAACCTGGGTGACGCTGTTTTCCAGGGTTTCCGCAGAGGCCCCGGTGTAGGTGGCGGAGATTTTTATCGCCGGCGGGGCGACGTCAGGATACTGGGCGACCGGCAGGGTGCGGATAGCCAGAATCCCGGCGAGCATAATCAGAATGGCGATAACCCAGGCGAAGACCGGGCGTCGCACGAAGAAACGGGAGAACATCAGGCGTTGCCTCCGTCATTTTTGACTTCGGCGGCTTTGACCTGCTGGCCCGGCGCCACTTTGCCGGTCCCTTCGACAATCAACCTGTCGCCGCTCTTCAGGCCGTTGACGATAAGCCATTTGTCGCCGTAGGTTTCGCCGGTTTCCACGCTGCGCTGTTCAACCTTGTTATTAGCGTCAACCACCAGCGCGGTGGCATCGCCTTTGGCATCGCGGGTGATGCCCTGCTGCGGGGCGAGGATCGCATCGTTCATGATGCCTTCGTCTATGCGGGCGCGAACGAACATCCCCGGCAGCAGCACGTGCTGCGGATTGGGAAAGACCGCGCGCAGCGTGACCGAGCCGGTCGATTCATCCACCGCCACTTCGGTCAGCGCCAGGCGACCTTTTTCGCTGTAGGTGCTGCCATCTTCAAGAGTCAGGGTGACGTTAAGGGTATCGCTGTTGCTCGCCAGGCTTTGCTTACGCAGGCGCAGCAGATCGACGCTGGATCGGGTGAGATCGACGTACATCGTATCCAGGCCGCGGATCGTCGCCAGCGCGGTATCCTGATCGGCGGACACCAGCGCGCCCGGCGTGACGGAAGAGATCCCGATGCGCCCGGCAATCGGTGCGGTCACGGTGGTCCAGTTCAGATTGATGCGCGCGCTTTCCAGCGCCGCTTTTTTCGACTCGACGCTGGCCTTATCCTGGTTACAGGTCGCTATCGCGTCATCGGCGTCCTGACGGGAGACGCCGTTATCTTTGACCAGCACCGCGTAGCGCTGGGCTTTTTGGCAATCGGCGATGACCAGCGCCTGGGCCTGTTTCAGCGATGCGGCGGCTTCGTTAAACGTCGCGCGATAGCTTGATGGGTCGATTTGGTACAGCGCCTGTCCGGCTTTGACCATATCGCCCTCGGTAAACAGGCGTTTTTGCACGATCCCGCCGACCTGCGGGCGCACTTCGGCGCTAAGCGAGGCGGTGGTGCGTCCGGTCAGGCTGCTCACCACCGGGACAGGCTGGCCGTGCAGGGTAACGACACCCACTTCCTGCGTCATCTGCTGCGGGGAAGCGTTTTGCGCATTATCGCACCCGCTAAGGAGAAATAATGCTGCTGCGATGGGGGCTAAAGTATATTTCATTATATTTTCTCAGGATGAACGACGTCCGCCCCGCAAATTCAGTGGCGGGGTGATGGGCCGGGCGATGATGCATCTCCGGGCAAGCACAAATAACCCAATGGGAAATAAATATTCCTGTTTGCAGTAAATAACTCGGTGAATACCGCTATTGATTAAGCGGTTTTTCCGAGATTTTCCCGTGCGGCGAATACGGCATCAGACGGCGGTTACAGGCTCTGAACCGAGCGATAACGCCTGCTACAGGGCATTACTTGTGGGGTTCTCCATGGTTTTTGGTTTTGAGAATGATCGTTCTCATTTTTCCCCATTATACGTCTGTACCGAATGATGGGAAGGTTTTTTACACAAAATTTAGTGCAGGGAATTTAGTCAGGAAATAATGGAGAAAAAAAGGATATTTTGTGAAAGTAGGGTGGTGAATGGTCTGTGAAAAATAAAAGATGGAGATAATCAATGACATTAATAATAACAGAGAACATTAATCCCGCCGATCAAGAAGAGCTGCTGGCGGGACTGCGGGAATACAATCTGCGCTTTCTGGACCCGGCTCAGTTCGGCGAGCTGGGCGTTTATTCACGCGATGACGCTGGCGCGATGCGCGGCGGATTGATCGGTAAACGCAAGGGCAGCTGGCTGTGTATTGAATATCTGTGGGTCAGCGAAGCCTCGCGCGGCAGCGGCCTTGGCAGCGAGCTGATGCATGAAGCGGAAAACCAGGCGCGGGCGCGCGGCTGCAGCCACGTGCTGGTGGATACGTTCAGCTTTCAGGCGCTGCCGTTTTATCAGAAGCTGGGCTATCAGCTGCAGATGTCGCTGCCGGGTTTTCCGCACGTGGGCATGCAGCGCCACTATTTATCGAAAGCATTGTAAACCTGGCCTCAGGAGACCCTCCCGGAGGCGGCGCTGTGCGCCTGTCCGGGCTACCCGAACGCAGGCGGCTGTGAAGCGGATTGAATCCCCCGGATAGCGGCTGTCGCCTTATCCGGGCTACCCGATCGCAGGCGGTTGTGAACCGGATTGTATTCCCCGGATTGCAGACGGCTGTGAACCTGTAGCCCGGCTAAGCACAGCGCGAGCCGGGGGAATTAGCCGCCGATCCCCCGGCCTGTCAGCGCCAGGGCGTGGCTGACAATCATCTTCCGGTCTACCGATTGCAACCGCGGATCGGTGTGGGTGCGGGAAAACGGCACCAGCACCAGGCTTATCAGGGTGGTAAACAGCAGCTCCGGGGAGAGCGCCGGATTAAGCTTGCCCTCCCGCTGCCAGCGGCGCACCGTCTCCAGCATCTTGTGGTACTTCTCATCGCCAAAACGCGCGTGCATATGCTGGCGCAGCACCGGCATCTCGCCGATGATCTCCTGCATCCACAGCGGCGCGAACCACGCGTTTTTCTCCGCCATGGCCGCCAGGGTTTCAATAAGCAGCGTAAAAGCGGTGACCGGATCGTCGCCGTGCGCGACAAAAATTTGTCCGATCTCGCTGCGTAGCGGCATAAAGCGCTCTTCGACCAGCTTTTCCACCAGCGCTTCGCGCGAGCTGAAGTAGTAGTGCAGCATCGCGGGCGTTACCCCCGCCTCTTTGGCGATGGCGTTCAGCGAAATGCGGGCGATCCCGTGGCGGGCAAACAGCGCCAGGGCAATATCCATCAGCTGTTCGCGGTTGGCGGAGCCGGATTTCTGCCCGCGCGGGCGACCGGGACGACGCGGGGCTTCGTTGTCTTTTTGTGCTGACATCCTGTGGCGATCCCTTGACCAGATTCATCATTTCCCTAAATATTAATTATGCATTTAATTAATTTCAAGCGAGTGATGCTATGACATCTGAAATCGCCAGCCAACCGGCGGTGCCCTCGATCCGCCTGCTCTTCAGCGCCCTGCTGCTGGTGATGCTGCTCTCGGCGCTGGATCAGACTATCGTTTCCACCGCGCTGCCGACCATCGTCGGCGAGCTCGGCGGGCTGGATAAGCTCTCCTGGGTGGTCACCGCCTACATCCTCAGTTCGACCATCGCGGTGCCGCTGTACGGCAAATTCGGCGATCTGTTCGGGCGCAAAATCGTTCTGCAGGTGGCGATTGTGCTGTTTCTTGCCGGTTCCGCCCTCTGCGGGCTGGCGCAAAATATGACCCAGCTGGTGCTGATGCGCGGCCTGCAGGGGCTGGGCGGCGGCGGCCTGATGGTGATCAGCATGGCGGCGGTGGCTGACGTCATCCCGCCGGCGAATCGCGGCCGCTATCAGGGCATGTTCGGCGGCGTCTTTGGCCTGGCGACGGTAATCGGGCCGTTAATCGGCGGCTTCCTGGTGCAGCACGCCTCCTGGCGCTGGATTTTTTACATCAACCTGCCGCTGGGGCTGTTTGCGCTGCTGGTGATCGGCGCGGTTTTTCACAGCAGCAACAAGCGCAGCCAGCACCAGATCGACTGGCTGGGGGCGATTTACCTCAGCATGGCGCTGCTGTGCATCATCCTGTTTACCTCCGAGGGCGGCAGCGTCCGCGCGTGGAGCGACCCGCAGCTGTGGTGCATCCTGGCGTTTGGCCTGGTCGGGATCGTCGGCTTTATTCATGAAGAGCGGCTGGCCAGCGAGCCGATTATTCCGCTCTCCTTATTCCGCAACCGCAGCTTTTTGCTGTGCAGCCTGATTGGCTTTGTTATCGGCATGGCGCTGTTCGGCTCGGTGACCTTCCTGCCGCTCTATTTGCAGGTGGTCAAAGAGGCGACGCCCACCGAGGCGGGCCTGCAGCTGATCCCGCTGATGGGCGGCCTGCTGCTAACCTCGATCGTCAGCGGGCGCATTATCAGCCGCACCGGCAAGTATCGCGTATTTCCGATTATCGGCACCCTGCTGGGGGTCGTCGGCATGGTGCTGCTGACGCGCATCACCATCCACTCCGCGATGTGGCAGCTGTACCTGTTTACCGGCGTGCTGGGGGCGGGCCTGGGGCTGGTGATGCAGGTGCTGGTGCTGGCGGTACAGAACGCGATGCCCGCGCAGATGTACGGCGTGGCGACCTCCGGGGTCACGCTGTTTCGATCGATTGGCGGTTCCATCGGCGTGGCGCTGTTTGGGGCGGTGTTTACTCACGTGCTGCAAAGCAATCTCCAGCGCCTGCTGCCGGAAGGGGCGCAGCTGCCGAGGGCGCTAAACCCGGCGGCGGTGCAGAATCTCCCGGCGGAGATCCGCCTCGATTATCTGGACGCTTTCGGGTCCGCTATCCATGCGGCGTTTCTGATGGCGGCCTGCATTATGGCGGTGGCATTTGCCCTCTCCTGGCTACTGAAAGAAGCGCCGCTGAAAACCGGCACACGCTAGACGGCGGCGGCAATACGCAACAGCGCCCGACGCAGAGCCGGCGCGGCGAAATCGATAAATTTACGCAGCTTAAGCGGAGCCAGATCCCGCGAGGTGTACAGCAGGTGCACCGGTGCAGGCTCTGGTTCCATCGCCTGCAGGAGCAGCTTCAGCTCGCCGCGGGCCAGGCCGTCGATCGCCTGGTAATGCAGCAGGCGCGCCACGCCGGCCCCCAGGCGGGCGGCGTCGGCGGCGCTCTCCGGCGTGGTCAGCGACAGCACCGGCTGCAGCGCCACCAGCCGGTCCTCCGCCTCTTCGGCATTAAAGCGCCAGCCGCGATAAGGCATTGGCGATTCAATACGAATGATCGGTAGCGCGGCCAGCTCGCGCGGGCGTTCGGGTATGCCGTGTTTTTCCAGCAAAGCCGGGTGCGCGCAGGTCACAATGCGCATCTCGCCCAGCCGGGTGGCCACCATCCCGCTGTCCGGCAGCGTACCGATACGCACCGCTAAATCAATATGATCGCCCACCAGATCGGCGTTGCGGTCGCTAAGCAGTAAACGGACGCGAATCTGCGGGTAGCGGGCGAGAAAATCCGTCACCACCGGCAAAACATGCTGACGGCCAAACATGGTCGGCGCCGAGAGAACCAGTTCGCCTTTTGGCTCCTGATATTCGCCCGCCGCCTGGCGCTCTGCGTTCTCCACCTCTTCGAGAATGCGCCGCGCGGCGGCGACATAATCGACGCCGGCATCGGTCAGCGTCAGCTTGCGGGTGGTGCGGATCATCAGGCGCACGCCGAGGGTATTTTCCAGTTCGCCAATCTGGCGGCTAACGGTGGTCAGGGGCATATTCAGCGCCCGCGCCGCAGCCGACATGCTGCCGAGTTCGGCCACTTTCACCAGCAGCGCCATCGCGCTGAGTCGGTCCATAATTATCCCGTTTTACGGAAAGATGATTGTCATATTGCCACTATTATCTTTTCTGCCAGCACAGTCCATGATGAGTTATGCCGCAACGCATCGGGAGGACCTATGCCAGCAGAATTTCTTGATATCGCCATGACGCCGGACGTGATGGATGTCCAGCATGAAATGGGCAGCGATGAGCTGTGGCAGTCGCCGCATCGCCAGCGCCGGGGTGAGCGCTTCGGCGCCAGCGAGGAGGCGATGATTGCCACCCGCGACAGCTTCTATCTGGCCACCCTTTCGCAAACCGGCTGGCCCTATATTCAGCATCGCGGCGGCCCGGTGGGCTTTCTGCATCTGCTGGATGAAACCACCCTTGGGATGGCGGATTTTTCCGGTAATCGCCAGTACATCACCACCGGCAACCTGCGCGGCAGCGATCGGGCCTGTCTGTTTTTGATGGATTACCCGCGCCGTGCCAGGCTGAAAATCTACGCCACCGTAGAGGTTGTGGCGGTGGATGCCGACCCGCAGCTGCTGGCGCAGGTCGCGCCGGAGAACTATCGGGCCCGGATTGAGCGCATCTACCGTTTCCACTTACAGGCTTTTGACTGGAACTGCCCGCAGCATATTACCCCCCGCTACACCGCCCGGCAGGTGGCGGAGTATAGCCAGACGCTGCAACAGCGTATTGACGAACTGGAGCGGGAAAATCAGCGCCTGCAGCAGCTTATATACCCAAAATAATTCGAGTTGCTTAAAGGCGGCAAGGGAGTGAGTCCCCAGGAGCATAGATAACTATGTGACTGGGGTGAACGAGTGTAGCCAACACATAAGCAACTTGAAGTATGAAGGGTATTCATACAGGAGATTCATGATGACCGAACAACGTCCGCCTCTGCCGCCGTTCACCCGCGAGAGCGCCGCACAAAAAGTCCGTGCCGCTGAAGATGGCTGGAACAGCCGCGATGCCGCTAAGGTCGCGCTGGCCTATACCGTCGAGAGCGAATGGCGTAACCGCAGCGAATTTGTTCACGGCAGAACGCAGATTATCGACTTCCTGCAGCGCAAATGGCGTAAAGAGCAGGAGTACCGGTTGATTAAGGAACTGTGGGCGTGGAGCGATAACCGTATTGCGGTACGCTTTGCCTATGAGTGGCACGACGACAGCGGCAACTGGTTTCGTTCATACGGCAACGAGAACTGGGAATTCGACGAGCACGGACTGATGCAGACGCGCTACGCCTGCATCAACGATCTGCCCATTACGGAGAGCGAGCGTCTGTTTCACTGGCCCCAGGGCCGTCGCCCGGACGATCACCCGGGGCTGAGTGAGCTGGGGCTGTAAGGCGCCGTTCTGCGGAACGAGCCTCACCGTTGAAGAGATCCCCGGAGGCGGCGCTGCGCACCTGTCCGGGCTACTCGATCGCAGCCGACGGTGAACCCGTAGCCCGGGCAGGCGCATCGCGCCGCCCCCGGGAGAAAGGGGGAAGATGATTTTATTTCCGGTTGCGGTTTTTGCGTTTAAAACCCCAGCACAAAGTCGTTATAGTTTCAGACGAAAAAATAATAACGATTTCTATGGACTGACGGGGTGATAACAATGAAATTGCGTTTACGGACAGCCGCCGCCGTGATGCTGGCGGGCCTGCTGCTGGCGGGCTGCGACCAGAAGGGCAGCGATGCGAAACACATTAAAGTCGGCGTCATTAACGGCGCGGAACAGGATGTGGCGGAAGTGGCGAAGAAAGTGGCTAAAGAGAAATATGGCCTCGACGTGGAGCTGGTGGGCTTTAGCGGCTCGCTGCTGCCGAATGAGTCCACCAACGCCGGCGATCTGGACGCCAACGTCTTTCAGCATCGCCCGTTCCTCGAACAGGATAATAAAGCCCACAACTATCGCCTGGTGGCGGTGGGCAACACCTTCGTCTTCCCGATGGCGGGCTACTCGCGCAAAATAAAATCCGTCGCCGAGCTGAAAGACGGCGCGACCATCGCCATTCCGAACGACCCGACCAACCTGGGCCGCGCGCTGCTTCTGCTCCAGCAGGAAAAGCTGATTACCCTCAAAGCGGGCACCGGCCTGCTGCCGACGGCGGTTGATATCATTGACAACCCGCATCACCTGAAAATTATGGAGCTGGAAGGAGCGCAGCTGCCGCGCGTCATCGACGACCCGAAGGTCGACGTGGCGATCATCAGCACTACCTACCTGCAGCAGACCGGCCTTTCCCCGGTGCGCGACGGTATCTTTATTGAAGATAAAAACTCGCCCTATGTGAACATCATCGTGACCCGCGAAGACAACAAAGACGCGGAAAACGTCAAAGCGTTTATCCACTCCTACCAGTCGCCTGAGGTGGCGAAGGCGGCGGAGACGATCTTCAACGGCGGCGCGGTGCCCGGCTGGTAATCACTCACACAAGGAGACGTGGCGATGACCCGGCAACGCCAGGCTGATTTGCTGCTCATAGCCGCGACGGTTATCGCCGCCTGCGGATGGATTTTTTCCCGGGAAGCGATTGCCGGCATGCCGGTTTTCGCTTTCCTCGGCCTGCGTTTTTTATTCGCCGCGCTGCTGCTGCTGCCTTTCTGCCGCGGCCTTCGCGTCGAGAGGCAGCAGTGGCCGCGCATGATTATCAGCGGCCTGTGGTTTGCGCTAAACCTGTGCCTGTGGATCTACTCGGTATCAACGACCCCATCGCTGGGCGAAGGGGCGTTTATTATGAGCCTGTCGATGCTGTTCGTGCCGCTTACCGCATGGGTGATGATGAAGGCGCGGCCGGCGCGGGCCTACTGGGAGTGCCTGCCGATTGCGGTTGTCGGTCTCGGCTTACTCAGCCTGCATATGCCGATTGCGTTTCACCCCAGCCAGGGCTGGTTCCTGTTGACCGCGCTGGTGCAATCGATCTGGTTTTGCTACACCAGCAAAAGCGCCCGCGAGGTGCCGCTGATCCCGCTGACCACCGTGCAGCTCGGCATTACCGGCATTGTCGGACTGGGGATCTCCGCCGCCGTTGAAAGCTGGACTCAGCCGTTTACCCTGCCGACCTTCGGCTGGCTGCTCGCCAGCATCGTTATCGCCACCAGCCTGCGCTTCGGCCTGCAAATGAAGGGGCAGAAGTACGCGGCGGTCGCCAGCGCGGCGATTATTATGGTGCTGGAACCGCTGCTCACGGTGATTGCCGCCGCGCTGTGGTACGGCGAACAGCTACCGCTGCAGAAAATTATCGGCGGCCTGCTGATCCTCGTCGCTCAGCTGTGGTTCCGCTGGCGGATGCTGAAGCCGCTACGCTAAACCGGTGCGCCGCTGCGCCATCAGATGCAGCAGCGGCACCAGCGATAGCCCGTCCGGCATCTCGCCGCGGGCGATCAGCTGGCCTATCTCTTCGAGGGTAAACCAGCCCGTTTCCATCACTTCGTCCTGATCTTCATCCATTCCCACCCAGGTCAAATCGTGGGCCAGCCAGGTAATAAACAGCTGGTCGCTGCTGCCGTAGGAGGGGTTATAGCGGATAATTTCGTCGGCGCGCTGCGCCTGCCAGCCGGTCTCTTCCCGCAGCTCGCGCAGGGCCGCCTCGCGCGGGTCTTCGCCTTCATCGACGCCGCCGGAAGGAATCGCCCACACCACCCGATCGATCAGGTAACGGTAGTGGCGAATCAGCAGCACTTTGTCATCCTGCATCGCCACAATTCCCACCGCCGGGCGAGGATAGTGAATGGAGAAAAAATCCCGCCGATCGCCGGGGGCCATATCAATTCCGACCTTGCGCATGCTGAACCATGGGGTGTCTGCCAGAACCTCGACATCGTGCATATCGGCGGAGGTGAGTTTCTTTTTCATCGTAGCCACTGTTCCTCAAAGTTGAGCATTCAGCACACCATAGCCGGGAGCCGATGGCAACCGTCGCAGATTGGCCCGATTTCATCGTTCATTGCCCAAACGCCCATATTGCGCCAGGCTTGTGGGACGTACGATGTTCAGCAGATAACCGCAAAGAGGAATGAACATCATGAAAATCACCCATGTGCGTAATGCTACCCAGCTTATTGAATATGCGGGTAAAAAGTTTCTCATTGACCCGATGCTTTCTGACAAAGGCGCCTGGGCGGGCTTTGCCGGTACCGCGCGCAGCGAGTTGCGTAACCCGCTGGTGGAACTGCCTTTTTCCATCGAAACGATCGTTGACGTGGATGCCGTTATCGTCACTCACACTCATCAGGATCACTGGGACGAGGCGGCGATCGCCGCGATCCCCAAAACCCTGCCGGTTTATGTCCAGCATGACGCCGACGCTCAGCTGCTGCGCGGCCAGGGCTTTCGCGATATTCGTCTGCTCTCTGAGGACAGCGCGTTTGCTGACGTTGCGCTGGTGAAAACCACCTCGGGCCAGCACGGCAGCGACCGCACCTATGCGGTGCCGGCAATGGCCGAGCGCCTGGGCGAAGCCTGCGGCGTGGTGCTGCGCCATCCGCAGGAGAAAACCCTGTGGCTTGTGGGGGACACTATCTGGCGCGATGAAGTGGAAGCCGACATGCTCAGGCTGCGCCCTGACGTGGTGGTGCTGAATGCGGGGTATGCGCACGTCATCGGTTTTGGGCCGATCATCATGGGCAAAGAGGATGTGCTGAAGGCGCACTTCGTCCTGCCGGAAGCCAAAATCGTCGCCAGCCATATGGAAGCGGTGAACCACTGTCTGCTGAGCCGCGATGAGCTGCGCCAGTACGTGGCTGACAATCAGATTGCCGAAGCGGTCAGCATCCCGCAGGATGGGGAAAGCATGGTCTTTTAGAAGCGGAGCGGGCGATGAAACTCACGGAAGTGGCGATTGTGGCGGTGGACGGGTTTAGCCCGTTTCACTACTCGGTGCCCTGTATGCTGTTTGGCGATACGGTCTCGGAAACCAAACGCTTTAACCTGCATATTTGCGCCGAACGGCCGGGGCTGCTCAGCGCCCGCGACGGCTTCGCGCTGAACGCCAGCGGCGATTTTTCCCTCCTGGCGCAGGCGGATATCGTGGTGGTGCCTTACTGGGGGGCGGTGAATCAGCGCCCATCGCAGCCGCTGCTTGACGGCCTGGTTCGCGCGCGCAATAACGGCGCGCAGATCGTCGGCCTGTGCCTCGGGGCGTTTGTACTCGGCTACGCCGGGCTGCTGGACGACAGGCGCGCGGCGACCCACTGGGAGTTTGAGCAGGATTTTCAGCGCCAGTTTCCGCAGGTGCGGCTGGATATCAACGCGCTGTACGTTGACGATGAGGGGATTATTACCTCGGCGGGCACCGCGGCGGCGCTCGACTGCTGCCTGTATCTCATTCGCCAGCGTTTTGGCAGCCTTGTCGCCAATCAGATCGCCCGGCGGATGATCGTCCCGCCGCACCGTGAGGGCGGCCAGGCGCAGTTTATCGCCCAGCCGGTACCCAAAAACACCCGCGACGCGCGGATAAACGGCCTGCTTGAGTATCTCCAGCAGCACATCCGCGAACCGCATAATCTCGACTCGCTGGCGCAGGTCGCGGCGATGAGCCGCCGGACCCTGACCCGCCATTTCGCCAAAGCGACCGGCATGGGCATCGCCGACTGGCTGGCCGCCGAGCGCCTGCGGCGCAGCCAGATCCTGCTGGAGGCCGGGGATTTACCGGTCGGGCAGGTGGCGGAGGAAGTGGGCTATCGCTCCGCCGTAACCTGGCGCCAGCAGTTTAAAGCGCGCTTTGGCGTCAGCCCGGCGGAGTGGCGGCGCACTTTTCGTCGCGGGGCTTAGCCGCCGAGCGTGGCGCTGTCGATGACGAAGCGGTATTTCACGTCGCCTTTAATCATCCGCTCCCAGGCCTCGTTAATCTGGTCGCCGCGTATCAGCTCTATATCGGCGACGATACCGTGCTCGGCGCAGAAATCGAGCATCTCCTGGGTTTCCGGGATGCCGCCGATCATCGACCCGGCAATTGACCGGCGGCGGAAGATCAGATTAAACACTTCCGGCGAGGGATGCGGCGTGGCGGGCGCGCCCACCAGCGTCATGGTGCCGTCGCGTTTGAGCAGGGTGGTGAAGGCATCGAGGTTATGCGGTGCCGCCACGGTGTTGAGTATGAAGTCGAAGCTCTTCAGGTGGGCGGCCATTTCGTTTTCGTTGCGCGAGACCACCACTTCGTCCGCACCCAGCTCCCGCGCCGCGTCACGCTTGGATTCCGAGGTGGTAAAGGCCACCACGTGGGCGCCCATGGCGTGGGCCAACTTGATGCCCATATGCCCCAGCCCGCCAATGCCCACGATGCCGACTTTTTTGCCCGGTCCGACGTTCCAGTGGCGTAGCGGCGAGTAAGTCGTGATGCCCGCGCACAGCAGCGGCGCGACGGCGGCCAGCTGCTCTTTGGGATGGCGGACGCGCAGCACGTAGCGCTGATGCACAACGATCTGCTGGGAGTAACCGCCGAGCGTGTGGCCGGGCGCGTCCTGCGTCGGGCCGTTATAGGTGAGCACCATACGATCGCAATAGTTTTCCAGCCCGTCCCGGCACTCCTCGCACTCTTTACAGCTGTCGACCATACAGCCGACGCCCACCAGATCGCCAACGGCGTGGCCGGAGACCCGGCTGCCTACGGCGGTCACCCGGCCGACGATTTCATGGCCCGGCACGCAGGGATAGAGCGTCCCTGCCCACTCGGAGCGGGCCTGGTGTACATCCGAGTGGCAGACGCCGCAATAATCAATGGCGATCTGCACATCGTCCGGCCCCGGTTCGCGGCGGGTGATGGCCATAGACCCCAACGGCTGGCTGGCCGAGTTCGTTCCAATAGCGTTGATCTGCATAGCAAAACCTCTTCTACATAACGGCGTTGAATAAAAAGGAGGGGGAGAGCGTTTTTTGAGCGGCAGGATCAAGCGTAGCCTGGTTGAGGCGCGATGGGTGGGGGAGAGCTCAAAGGGTTAAAGATAGGCTCACCCCCGCAAACGGAGTGCAGAAAATATCAGGGCGCGACGGGCGTCAGATAATCCAGCCGCAGCGGCCCGGCAAGCAGGCTATCCATCTGCGCAATAAAATCCTGGAAGTGCGGCAGGGCGATATGCGCGTCCAGCGCTTCCTGATTGCGCCAGGATTCGCGCATATAGAACGTATCCGGCGCATCGCGCAGCTGAAACAGGGCGTAATCGAGGTTGCCTGGCTCCTGACGCGTCGGCAGCAGCAGCGCCTGCAGGGCCTGGCGCAGCGCGTCGCTGTGGCCCGGTTTCGCCGTCAGCACCGCGAGAAGTGAAATCGCCTCGCCGCTCATCTTAAAAGCCCTCCAGCACGATTTTGCCCACCGAACGCCCGGTTTCCAGCTGCGCGTGCGCTTTTTGCAGGTTGGCGGCGGTGATGGCACCGTAGTGCTCGCCGAGGGTGGTCTTAATGGTGTTGTTGTCAATCAGCGCGGCCACGCGGGTCAGCAGCTGATGCTGGGCGATCATGTCCGGCGTTGCGAACATCGAGCGGGTAAACATAAATTCCCAGTGCAGGGAGATGCTTTTCGCCTTCAGCGGCACCACGTCGAGGGTTTCCGGGTCGTCAATGAGCGCCAGCTTGCCCTGCGGTGCGAGAGCGGCGATCAGCTGCGGATAGTGCTGGTCGGTATTGGTCAGGCTGGCGACGTGGGTCACCGCTTTGACGCCAATCCGCGCCAGCTCTTCGGCGAGCGGTTTGCTGTGATCGATAACATGATGCGCGCCCGCTTCCCGTACCCATTTCTGGCTTTCCGGACGCGAGGCGGTACCAATGACCGTCATACCGGTGAGCTTGCTGGCGAGCTGGGTCAGTATCGAACCGACGCCGCCCGCCGCGCCGACGATCAGCAGCGTGTCACCCGCGTTGCCGCCTTCCTCTACGCCAAGACGGTGGAACAGCAGCTCCCAGGCGGTAATGGCGGTGAGCGGCAGCGCGGCGGCGGCGGCATTATCCAGCGAACGTGGTTTGCGGGCGACGATGCGCTCATCCACTAACTGAAACTCGCTGTTGCTGCCCGGACGGCCCAGCGCGCCGGCGTACCACACTTCATCTCCTGCGGCGAACAGCGTCACCGCGCTGCCGACGGCTTTCACCACGCCCACCGCGTCCCAGCCCAGCACGCGCGGGGTATCGGCGTTAAACCCGGCGCGGACTTTGGTATCCACCGGGTTGACGGAAATAGCCTTCACTTCAACCAGCAGGTCATGCCCCTCGGCAACCGGCTGCGGCAGCTCGATGTCGGTTAAAAAAGGAATATTGCTGCCTTCTGCCGCCGCGCGGGTAATGGCGATCGCTTTCATACACTCTCCGGTTTTGAATAAGGTTCATCGTTTGAATGTATTGAGGATAGACCGCGGCACGCGGGGGAAAAATGGCCCGACGGCGATAACAGTTATATTGAAAACGTGAAAATCAGCGGACGCGATAAAAATCGAGCATCACGCCGTCCTGCGTGCGGCCGCCGGAACAGATAAACAGCGAGGTGGTGAGCCAGCGCAGCGCCGGCGCATCCACTTCAAAAGTCGGTACGGTACGAAAATAGATAGCTTCCGGCGGAATATCGCTAAAAAAGCGCATATCGTCGCCGAATAGCCGTTCTTTATACTCTTCGGGTAGGCGGCGAATGCCGTTGTTTTCGATGTATACCGTGCCTTCTTCCACGTGTAATGCATAGCGGGCGGAGAGGCGGCAGGTGCCGTCAGGTTCGACGATCTGGCTGTCGACGCCGCCGGGTAAGACGTGGCCGTTAAGCTCACCGCGTACGGTTCCGCTCAGGATTGGGATCAGCTGACGTTTCCCGCTCTGCGGGCTGCGGGAGACGATGACCGGTTTGTCGACCTGAATGGTGATAGAGAAGCTGTGTTCGAGTTCGGGTGTCATCATTGGTCTCCTTTCTAAGCCACGTTATCCCGTTAGTGTAAGGATTTAAAGGTGAAGGGAATAACGCAAACATTGGATGGAAATAATTGGCTGGGGAGATGGAAGTGAACAAAAAACGGCCGCGACCGCGGAATTATTTGGCGTATTCTGCTGACATAATGCTTTCACACGGACGCGAGGAATAAAGATGAATACGCTATTTCTGATTGGCCCCGGCGGGGTGGGAAAAAGCACGGTTGGAGCGCTGCTCGCGCAGGCGATGAGCTACCGGTTTATCGATCTCGATAGAGAATTTTGCGAGCAGATTTTAAATATTCGCCAATATATTCAGCGCAATGGATACGAGCGCTATGTGCGTGATAACGCCGCGCTATGCTCTCGCCTGCTGGCGGAGAATCCGCATGAAAAACGAGTGGTGGTGCTCTCATCGGGATTTCTTGCCACCGATGTCTGCCCGGAGATTGTCGTCGGGAATCGACAGCTTGTGCGGCAGTCCGGGTACTCCATCCTGCTACTGCCTTCAGAGGATATTGATATCGCTACGCGCATAGTGGTCGCGCGCCAGCTGACACGCGGCTTTGGTCTGGTCAGAGAAAAAGAAGAGATGAAGTTCCGCCAGCGCTTCAGGGAATATTGTGCATTAGACGATTGCCGGGTGGTTTCGTCTGAGGAGCCAGAGAGGGTGGCGGAGCTGGTGCAGGAGAAGGTGGCTGCGGAACAGCGGAAACAAAAAAGCCTGGCGGCGATGCGTGAACTGAGCGAGCTGTCACAGAAGCTGGGATTGTCTAACTAAACGCCATGCAGCGCAGCTCGGTGGGAATTACACAGGCCCAAAGATAATCCCGGATCGCGTAGGCCGGGCAAGGCGCCGCCCGGCAGAAAGGTGAGCACAGCAGATAAAACAGGTTTAGCCAAATGATTTTATTCGTGAGAATCGGAATCCTCAGTGCTACTTTTTAGGCTCTGTTTTCCACTGTAGCAAAGCAGCAATATCCTTC
>NZ_VOJB01000071.1:0-19917 GCF_007910085.1 Klebsiella sp. ME-303
TTCCTCGGGCTGTCGGTGGGGGCCAAGCTGGTGGCGGACAAGTTCCTGCAGCCGCAGACGCTGGGGATACTGGTGCTGGGGGTGATTGCGTTCTGCGTGGGGACGGCGGCGGGGGTGCTGATGGCGAAACTGCTGAACCTGTGCAGCCGGAACAAAATCAACCCGCTGATTGGCTCGGCCGGGGTGTCGGCGGTGCCGATGGCGGCCAGGGTGTCGAACAAAGTGGGTCTGGAGTCGGACGCGCAGAACTTCCTGCTGATGCACGCGATGGGCCCGAACGTGGCGGGGGTGATTGGCTCGGCGATTGCCGCCGGGGTGATGCTCAAGTACGTGCTGGCGATGTGAATCGTTACCTTTCCCGGAGGCGGCGCGCTGCGCCTGTCCGGGCTACCGGATCGCAGACGGCTGTAAACCTGTAGCCCGGGTAAGGCGTCAGCCGCGACCCGGGGATTATCCCGGAGGCGGCGCTTAACGCGCCTTGTCCGGGCTACCAGACTGCACGGACCCGTAGCCCGGTCAGCGCAGCGCCACCGGGAGATTTCCTATAAGGAGGCTTTGATGAATGAAACCATAACATTACGCCCCGAAAGCAGGGCATCGACAAAAGATGTCATTATCGATTACATGCTGGCATCAGTAGATGAAGTTGAACAACTGCAGCCCGCGCTTAACCTGTTAGCGCAACCATCAGTTGCCCGCGGAGGCCATGATTTTTTTGTCCATTGCTATGAGGCGGGTACGCAAAATAAAGCAGCTGAAACAGAACCGGCGCTACCTGATGTGGTATTTCGGGACTCCACGCCGTGGATGCAAAGAAGTGGGCTGCTGTGTGCCGCAGCGGGTCGCCTGAACGCCCTGGGCCAGCCGCTGACGCACAATCGTCTATGCGATCTGGCCGGTCAGTATTGCGCCAGCGTGGCGGATGCTGATGCCGAAACCCGCAGCGGTTTTTATACCGTACGCAGCATATCGCTGCCGGTTTACCGGCGGCTGCTGCGGGATAAGCATCCTTCTGGCATCTGTCTGCAGCAGGCGCTGCTGCACCTGCTGGCCTGGAAGAGCGATTCCCCCTGGGCCCGGCAGCAGGCTCAACGGTTGCTCTGGCAGGGCGGCGTTCTGGGGGATAAAGGCGAGTTTGCGCTCATGACGCTGGATGACGAGCTGCGGGAGCGCCAGTTTGCGTGGCCTGACCTGCGGTCGCTGCTGGCCATAACCGGGTTTCTGGCGACATTCCCGGCCGGGCCGCTATTTGCTGATTGAAAGGTGCTCCCCCGGCGGGGGAGCCTGTTAATTGGTTGCCGGATATTCCTGTACGGCGATATGCAGCGTGATTTTTTTATCGTCGCGCATAATCACCACCGGAATTTCCGAACCCGGACGAATCTCTGCGACCTGATCCATGGTTTCGAGGGCGGAAACGGCGGGCTTGTCGTTAACGGAAATAATCACGTCGTTGGCGCGGATACCCGCCTGGGCGGCCGGGCCTTCCGGCGCAACATCATTCACCACAATCCCCTGCAGCTGATCGATACCGCCGCCGCCCTGCGCATGCATCGGCGCAATTTCGCGGCCGCTGATCCCTATATAGCCGCGAATTACGCGGCCATCGCGGATCAGCTTATCCATAATCTTGGTTGCCAGCTGGAAGGGGATCGCAAAGCCGATGCCCTCCGGCGTTTCGCCGTCGTTGCTTTTATCAAATGACAGGGTGTTGATACCCATAAGCTCGCCCAGCGAGTTCACCAGCGCGCCGCCTGAGTTACCGTGGTTGATCGACGCGTCGGTCTGCAGGAAGTTCTGGCGCCCGGTGGGGTTCAGGCCGATACGGCCGGTGGCGCTGATAATACCCTGGGTAATTGTTTGCCCGAGGTTGTACGGGTTGCCAATCGCCAGCACGACATCACCGATATGCGGCACGCGTTTCGGATTAATCGGAATGACCGGCAGACCGCCGCTGGCGTTGATTTTTAATACCGCCAGATCGGTGAGAGTATCGGATCCGACCAGCAGCGCTTCAAAGACCCGGCCATCCTGCAGGGCAACAATAATCTGGTCGGCATCGTTGATAACGTGCTTATTGGTCAGGATATAGCCGCGCTGGTCCATGATCACGCCGGAACCGAGCGTTAGCTGGTTATGGCTGGTGCTGTTAAGGGCGCGGTTATAGACGTTCACGACCGCTGGGGCGGCGCGGCGAACGGCGGAATTATAGCTGGCGGGGAATTCATCCGCGCTATCGTACTGCGTGGTCGGCGAAAGCTGCCACTGGCGCAGCGAAGGCATAACGGCCAGCAGCAGGCCGCCGACAATCAAACCGATAAGTATCGAACGTAAAAACTTTCCAGGCATGATGCAGATATCGTTGATGGATAGACAGGCGCAGCATAACACGTCTTGTCCGGACATCGCACTGCACGCGATGCCCGGAAGGCGAGTTAACGCAGTAGCAGATAGATGCTTTCGCTGCCGCGAATGACGTTCAGCGCAATCACCGTCGGTTTGCTTTCGAGCACTTTGCGCAGTTCGGCAATGGAGCGCACGCGCTCGCGGTTGAGGCCAATAATGATATCGTCTTTATGCAGGCCCGCCTGCGCGGCCGGGCTGCCTTTATCGACATTATCAATGACGATGCCTTTGGTTCCGTCTTTCATCTGACCGTCGCTTAACGATGCGCCCTGCAGGGCCGGTGCGATAAGCTCGGCGCTGGCGGAAGAAGAGGTGCTCTTGTCCAGAGTGACTTCCACTTCAACGGGTTTTCCTTCGCGCAAGAGTCCTAGCTTCACTTTGGTGCCCGGCTCGGTCGTGGCGATGCGTGAACGCAGTTCGGCGAAGCTGTTGAGCGGTTTACCGTTGAGGCTAACGATAACGTCGCCAGATTTAATTCCCGCTTTGGCCGATCCGGAGTTTGGCAGGACCTCGCTGACGAACGCGCCGCGCTGGACGTCAAGGTTCATCGCTTTGGCGATATCCGCGCTCATTTCCATACCTTTAATACCCAGCAGGCCGCGTTTGATTTCACCAAACTGAATAAGCTGCTGGGAGAGGATTTTCGCCATATTGCTGGGGATCGCGAAGCCAATGCCGACGCTGCCGCCGCCCGGGGCCAGAATAGCGGTATTGATACCAATCAGCTCGCCGTTGAGGTTCAGCAGCGCGCCGCCGGAGTTGCCTCGGTTGATTGAGGCATCAGTCTGGATAAAGTTCTCCAGTCCCTCAAGGTTCAGGCCGCTGCGGCCAAGGGCTGAAATAATCCCTGAAGTGGCGGTCTGGCCCAGGCCAAACGGGTTACCGACGGCGACGGCGAAATCGCCCACCCGCAGTTTATCGGAGTCGGCGATCGCGATTTGCGTCAGGTTGCTGGGTTTTTGCAACTGCAGCAGGGCGATATCGCTCTGCTCGTCGCTGCCGACCAGTTTGGCATCGAACTCACGCCCGTCGTTGAGCTGGACGCTGATTTTCTGGGCCTGATTAATGACGTGATTATTGGTCAGCACGTAGCCTTTTGCGGCGTCAATAATGACCCCTGAGCCCAGGCCTTCAAAAGGCTGCGCCTGCTCTTGCGGCGCGTTGTCGCCAAAGTACTTCTTCAGCTCTTCCGGCATATTTTGCGCGGGTGACGCGGTACCCTCAACCTGTACGCTCACCACCGCCGGCAACACTTTCTCCAGCATCGGCGCGAGGCTTGGCAACGCGCCCTGACCGGGAACCTGTGTCGGTAAAGACGCTGCTGCCGGAGGTAAGGCGGACAACGACAACCCAATGCTTAACGCTAACGCACTCAACAGCAAAGTCGGTTTATTCATTAGTTGCTGGCTCTCGTAACCTATGGTGTATGGGAAACGTCCCGAATGGCCCGATGTTATTGAATTTTCGACCCGGTAACAACGTGGGCAATCGTTAAATTGTAGCTGGGATGGAAGGTGGAAACGGGCGCAGAGGGTGCGCCCGGAAAATATTTTTACTGTCGTTGCCGGTTTAGTCGCGCTTTACGCCGCCGCGCAGCAGACCGGATGCGCCTTCAGAGTAGTCGCGAGGCATCTGGACCGGGGCCTGATCGTTGCCCGCTTCGGATTCTTCCAGACGATTGCGGAACGGGTTGGCGTCCGCCATGCTGTCCGGCAGCAGGTTGTTGGAGCTTTTCGCCATATGCTGATACAGCTGGCGGTAATCATGCGCCATGTTATCCAGCAGCTCTGCGCTCCGGGCAAAATGGCTCACCAGCTCTTCGCGGTACTCTTCCAGCTCTGCTTTATTCTTTTCCAGTTCGAACTGCAGCGCCTGCTGTTGGCGTAATTTGCGATTGCCAAAACGCATCGCGACGGCGCCGATAATGATGCCGACAACTAGCCCAATTAGCGCGTATTCCCAGGTCATGAACATCTCCCGTTGTTTTGTGGTTCCGTAGGGTGGCTGTGAGGCTCTCCGCCTGCGCCCGATAGTGCCACTATAACCGCTAATTCCACAGAAGTGGAATCCTGGCGTATCATCACGTAGTGTAGAGCGGCCTTTTTTTCGTCAATCGTGAGCTACGGCATTACGGTTTTCAAGGAATAACAATTAGATCATGCAAAGCCTGTCCCCAACATCGCGTTACCTTTCCTCTCTCAAGGAGGGGAGCCATCAACCTGACGACGTCCAGCGAGAAGCGGTCAGCCGCCTCGATACGATTTATCAAGAACTGCAGAATAAACCTTCGGTCGCGCCGCAAACCGGCGGCGGTCTGCGGGCCAAATTCGGCAAACTGCTGGGCAAGCGCGAACCCGTTGCCGAAGCGGCTGCCGTTCGCGGCCTCTATATGTGGGGCGGCGTCGGCAGAGGAAAAACCTGGTTGATGGATCTGTTCTATCAAAGTTTGCCGGGAGAACGTAAACAACGTCTGCACTTTCATCGCTTTATGCTGCGGGTTCATGAAGAGCTAACGACGCTGCAGGGGCACAGCGATCCGCTGGAAATCGTCGCGGATCGCTTTAAAGCTGAAACCGATGTGCTCTGCTTCGATGAGTTTTTCGTTTCTGATATTACCGATGCAATACTGCTGGGCGGCCTGATGAAAGCGCTATTTGCCCGCGGCATAACCCTGGTGGCGACGTCGAATATTCCGCCTGACGAGCTGTACCGCAACGGCCTTCAGCGCGCTCGTTTCCTGCCCGCCATCGACGCCATTAAACAGCATTGCGATGTGATGAATGTCGACGCCGGTATTGATTACCGCCTGCGCACGCTAACCCAGGCGCATTTGTGGCTGTCGCCGCTGAACGCTGAGACGCAGCAGCAGATGGATAAACTGTGGCTGGCGCTGGCGGGGGCGAAGCGCGAGCAGATGCCAACGCTGGAGATCAACCATCGCCCGCTGCCGACGCTGGGCGTTGAGAACCAGACGCTGGCGGCTTCCTTCGCCACGCTGTGCGTGGATGCGCGTAGCCAGCACGACTATATTGCGCTCTCGCGTCTGTTTCATACCGTGATGCTCTTTGATGTGCCGGTGATGACCGGGCTGATGGAGAGCGAGGCGCGGCGCTTTATCGCCCTGGTCGATGAGTTCTATGAGCGCCACGTCAAGCTGGTGGTCAGCGCGGCGGTGCCGCTGTATGAGATCTATCAGGGCGAGAGATTAAAGTTCGAGTTCCAGCGCTGTTTATCGCGCCTGCAGGAGATGCAGAGCGAGGAGTATCTGAAGCGGGAACACCTGGCGGGGTAAAACCGGGGACAAATCACATAAAGGGGTCGATCTTTGACCCCGACTTCTCTATAATCTTGCGACCCCACGTTACGAGAAGGTTTTTTTCCCAAAACTTTCTATGTGCCGGCATAGGCTATTCGAAGGGGTAGGTTTGCTGGACAATGTCGTGTGAACCTCAACTGACTAAACGTTTGGGTGTTCACCAACGTGTAACTTATTTATTTGGGTAAGCTTTTAATGAAAACTTTTACAGCTAAACCAGAAACCGTAAAACGCGACTGGTATGTTGTTGACGCGACCGGTAAAACTCTGGGCCGTCTGGCTTCCGAACTGGCTCTGCGCCTGCGCGGCAAGCATAAAGCGGAATACACTCCGCACGTTGATACCGGTGATTACATCATCGTTCTGAACGCAGAAAAAGTTGCTGTAACCGGCAACAAGCGCGAAGACAAAATGTACTACCACCACACCGGCCACATCGGTGGTATCAAAGAAGCGACCTTTGAAGAGATGATTGCCCGCCGTCCTGAGCGTGTGATTGAAATCGCGGTTAAAGGCATGCTGCCAAAAGGCCCGCTGGGTCGTGCTATGTACCGTAAGCTGAAAGTTTACGCGGGTAACGAGCACAACCACGCGGCACAGCAACCGCAAGTTCTTGACATCTAATCGGGATTATAGGCAATGGCTGAAAATCAATACTACGGCACCGGTCGCCGCAAAAGTTCCGCAGCTCGCGTTTTCATCAAACCGGGCAACGGTAAAATCGTTATCAACCAGCGTTCTCTGGAACAGTACTTCGGTCGTGAAACTGCCCGCATGGTAGTTCGTCAGCCGCTGGAACTGGTCGACATGGTTGAGAAATTAGATCTATACATCACCGTTAAAGGTGGTGGTATCTCTGGTCAGGCTGGTGCGATCCGTCACGGTATCACCCGCGCTCTGATGGAGTACGATGAGTCCCTGCGTGGCGAACTGCGTAAAGCTGGCTTCGTTACTCGTGATGCTCGTCAGGTTGAACGTAAGAAAGTCGGCCTGCGTAAAGCACGTCGTCGTCCGCAGTTCTCCAAACGTTAATTGTTTTCTGCTCACGCAGAACAATTTACGAAAAAACCCGCTTCGGCGGGTTTTTTTATGGATAAATTTGCCATTTTCCCTCTACAAACGCCCCATTATTACCACTTTTTCAGCATTTCCAGAATCCCCTCACCACAACGTCTTCAAAATCTGGTAAACTATCATCCAATTTTCTGCCCAAATGCAGGTGATTGTTCATTTTTTGTTTGGATGACGAACGAAATGAAGTCACGCAAATGGGGTTTTTACATCTGGCTGGCCATGCGTGGTCGGCAGCAGTACAAAAATTCTGAATATACCTGGAGGTTTTCATGGCTGTCGCTGCCAACAAACGTTCGGTAATGACGCTGTTTTCTGGTCCTACTGACATCTATAGCCATCAGGTCCGCATCGTGCTGGCCGAAAAAGGTGTTAGTTTTGAGATAGAGCACGTGGAGAAGGACAACCCGCCTCAGGATCTGATTGACCTCAACCCGAATCAAAGCGTACCGACGCTTGTGGATCGTGAGCTCACTCTGTGGGAATCTCGCATCATTATGGAATACCTGGATGAGCGTTTCCCACATCCGCCGCTAATGCCGGTTTACCCGGTGGCGCGTGGGGAAAGCCGTCTGTACATGCACCGTATCGAAAAGGACTGGTATTCGTTGATGAATACCATTCAGACCGGTACCGCTGCGCAGGCTGATACTGCGCGTAAGCAGCTGCGTGAAGAACTGCAGGCGATTGCGCCAGTATTCACCCAGAAGCCCTACTTCCTGAGCGATGAGTTCAGCCTGGTAGACTGCTATCTGGCACCGCTGCTGTGGCGTCTGCCGGTTCTCGGCGTAGAGCTGGTCGGTGCTGGCGCGAAAGAGCTTAAAGGCTATATGACTCGCGTGTTTGAGCGCGACTCTTTCCTCGCTTCTTTAACTGAAGCCGAACGTGAAATGCGTCTCGGTCGGGGCTAAATGATGGATGTATCACAGCTGACGCCGCGTCGCCCGTACCTGTTACGAGCGTTCTATGAGTGGCTGCTGGATAACCAGCTGACTCCGCATCTGGTCGTTGACGTCACTCTGCCGGGCGTAATGGTCCCGATGGAGTACGCTCGCGATGGGCAAATTGTTCTCAATATTGCCCCACGTGCTGTCGGTAACCTCGAACTGGCCAACGACGAAGTGCGTTTTAACGCGCGCTTTGGCGGCGTGCCGCGCAATGTCTCCGTGCCGATGGCGGCCGTGCTGGCGGTTTACGCGCGCGAGAATGGTGCGGGAACCATGTTCGAACCAGAAGCGGCTTATGATGAAGATGTCACTAGCCTGAACGATGACGAAGAGCTGCCTGACAGCGAAACGGTCATGTCGGTGATCGATGGCGATAAGCCGGATAATCACGACGACGATCCCGACGATACGCCACCGCCTCGCGGCGGGCGTCCGGCGCTGCGCGTCGTTAAATAATGTTTATCAGGCCCTTCGGGGCCTGTTTTATGATCTCAGCAAAATTCCTGTGTTAAAATGGAGCAGCCGTCACGTGCTGTCACAAATCACACAATGGTCCCTATGAGCGCATTTGATCCACAAGCCGAAGATACCCCATCCTCCATTGGCAACACTCTGGGCCGCCGTCCTCTGGCGCGCAAAAAGCTGTCTGAAATGGTGGAAGAAGAGCTTGAGCAGATGATTCGGCGCCGGGAGTTTGCGGAAGGAGAGCAGCTACCGTCGGAACGTGAGCTCATGACGTTTTTTAACGTGGGACGTCCATCGGTTCGTGAAGCGCTGGCGGCGCTGAAACGCAAGGGGCTGGTGCAGATTAATAACGGCGAGCGCGCCCGCGTGTCGCGGCCTTCTGCAGATACCATCATTGGTGAGCTCTCCGGCATGGCGAAAGATTTTTTATCGCACCCGGGCGGAATAGCGCACTTTGAACAGCTGCGCCTGTTTTTTGAGTCGAGTCTGGTGCGCTATGCCGCAGAGCATGCCAGCGAAAAGCAGCTTGAAAAACTCGCTCAGGCGCTAAAAATTAACAGCCAGTCGCTTGATGACAATGCCCTGTTTATCCGTTCTGACGTTGAATTTCACCGGGTGCTGGCGGAAATCCCCGGTAATCCAATCTTTATGGCTATTCATGTGGCACTGCTGGACTGGCTAATCGCGGCCCGGCCTAAGGTGCCAGAACGTGAGCTGCACGAACATAACAGCGTGAGCTATCAACAGCATATCGCTATTGTTGACGCCATTCGTCGTCGCGATCCTGATGAAGCCGATCGCGCCCTACAGACCCATCTCAACAGCGTATCCGCTACCTGGCACGCCTTCGGTCAGAAAGCTCAGCCCCGCAAACGATCCCCTCGCTCATGACGAGCGTTTAGTGAAGCAGATCGCATTATAAGCGATCTCTGTTACTATGCTTATTAAATGATCTGGTATAACAGGTATAAAGGTACATAGTTAATCGTAAAAGTTCAGATGAGGTCGTTATGGCAGTTAATTTACGTGGGGTTATGGCGGCGTTGCTTACGCCATTCGATAGTCAACAAAAACTGGATAAAAACAGCCTGCGTCGGCTGGTTCGTTTTAATCTGAGCCAGGGAGTTGATGGGCTATATGTGGGAGGCTCGACCGGTGAAGCCTTTGTTCAGAGCGGCTCAGAGCGCCAGGAAGTGCTGGAGATCGTGGCGGAGGAGGCGAAAGGTAAAATGGCTCTCATTGCCCACGTCGGCTGTGTGAGTACCCTCGAAAGCCAGCAGCTGGCTCGGGCTGCTGCAGGCTATGGCTTCGATGCCGTATCCGCCGTAACACCGTTTTATTATCCGTTTAGTTTTGAAGAACACTGTGCGCATTATCGGGCCATTATTGAGTCTGCTAATGGTTTACCGATGGTGGTGTACAACATTCCGGCGCTCAGCGGCGTTAAGCTGACTCTCGAACAAATTAATACGTTAGTGACTTTGCCTGGCGTTGGTGCGTTAAAGCAGACTTCGGGAGATCTGTTCCAGATGGAGCAGATCCGTCGAGCGCATCCGGATCTGGTGCTGTACAACGGTTACGATGAGATATTTGCCTCTGGCCTGTTGGCGGGCGCCGATGGCGGAATTGGTAGTACTTACAACATTATGGCCTGGCGTTACCAGGGCATTGTACAGGCGTTGAAAGAGGGTGATGTTAGCAAAGCGCAGCAGTTGCAAAGCGGATGTAACAAGGCAATCGATCTGCTGATTAAAACCGGCGTATTCCGTGGATTGAAGAGTGTGCTGCACTATATGGATGTTATTGCTGAGCCGCTGTGCCGTAAGCCTTTTGGTCCGGTAGATGAAAATTATCTGCCGGAGCTGAAAGCGCTGGCGCAGCAGCTAATGCAGGAACGCGGCTGAACGGTGGTCGGGTGGCGAAAACGCTATCCGCTCAGCGATTTACCTTTTCCTGACCGGGTAAGCGAAGCGCTCCCGGAATGACAACGAAAATCGTCGGGAGAGTAAAATGAGTGCAACGACCCAGAACATCCCGTGGTACCGCCATCTCAGTCGTCCTCAGTGGCGTGCGTTCTCTGCTGCCTGGCTCGGATATTTGCTTGATGGTTTTGATTTTGTATTAATCGCCCTGGTACTTACCGAAGTTCAGGGGGATTTCGGCCTGACAACCGTTCAGGCTGCCAGCCTCATCTCAGCGGCTTTCATCTCTCGCTGGTTCGGCGGCCTGATGCTCGGCGCGATGGGAGATCGTTATGGTCGACGCCTGGCTATGGTCAGCAGCATTATACTTTTTTCCCTTGGTACTCTGGCCTGCGGTTTTGCGCCTGGCTATACCACCATGTTTATTGCTCGTCTGGTTATCGGTATGGGCATGGCGGGAGAGTATGGTTCCAGCGCCACTTATGTGATTGAGAGCTGGCCCCGACATTTACGTAATAAGGCTAGCGGTTTTCTCATCTCTGGGTTCTCTGTAGGCGCTGTGATTGCTGCTCAGGTTTACAGTCTGGTGGTACCCGTTTGGGGTTGGCGAGCGCTGTTTTTTATCGGCATCGTACCTATCGTATTTGCTCTCTGGCTGCGGAAAAACATTCCGGAAGCTGAAGACTGGAAAGAGAAGCATGAGGGCAAAGCGCCAGTACAGACCATGGTCGATATCCTTTATCGGGGCAAACATCGGGTTATTAATATTCTAATGACCATAGTGGCAGCGGTTGCGCTATGGTTCTGCTTTGCGGGCAACCTGCAAAACGCCGGTATCGTGCTACTGCTGGGCGTGATGTGTGCCGTGATATTTATCAGCTTTATGGTGCAGAGCAGCGGCAAGCGCTGGCCTACGGGCGTGATGCTGATGGTCGTGGTACTTTTCGCCTTCCTTTATTCATGGCCTATCCAGGCACTGCTGCCGACTTATCTGAAAACAGAGCTGGCCTATGACCCCGCGACTGTGGCGAAGATTCTGTTTTTCAGCGGCTTTGGTGCGGCGGTCGGCTGCTGCGTGGGCGGGTTTCTCGGTGACTGGCTGGGAACGCGTAAGGCCTACGTTTGTAGTCTGCTGGCTTCACAGCTGTTGATTATTCCGGTCTTTGCTATCGGCGGCACAAACATATGGGTCCTTGGGCTGCTACTGTTTTTCCAGCAGATGTTAGGGCAGGGGATCTCCGGGATCTTACCGAAACTGATAGGGGGTTATTTCGACACCGATCAGCGTGCGGCCGGTCTTGGTTTTACCTACAACGTGGGGGCGCTGGGCGGCGCGATCGCGCCAGTGCTCGGCGCCCTGATCGCCCAGCGTCTCGATCTGGGCACCGCGCTGGGTTCACTCTCTTTTGGCCTGACGTTCGTCGTGATCCTGTTGATTGGTCTGGATATGCCGTCCCGCGTACAGCGCTGGATCCGTCCGGAAGCGATACGAACTCATGATGCAATCGATGGTAAACCACTGAGCGGTGCGGCGCCTTTTAGCGGTGACAAAAGCGGATTAGTTAAGACCAGATAGCGACAGACCGGCGGTGGTGCCGGGCGAACAAATTTATCAGGGAGCGAGTATGTCTTTGCTTAAAGAACTGGATTTACGCATTAGCGCAAACGGCGGTCTTATTGTTTCCTGCCAGCCGGTACCCGGTAGCCCATTGGATAAGCCGGAGATCGTGGCTGCGATGGCGCTGGCGGCGGAGCAGGCCGGCGCAGTCGCGTTGCGCATTGAAGGTGTAGAGAACCTACGCGCGACCCGGTCGCGGGTGAGGGGGCCTGTTATCGGCATTATTAAACGTGATTTAGATGATTCACCGGTACGCATCACGCCATATCTGGAAGATATTGATGCGTTGGTGCAGGCCGGCGCCGATATTATCGCCGTTGATGGAACCGAGCGTGAGCGTCCTGTGCCCGTGTCAATGCTAGTGGCGCGTATTCATCAGCACAATCGGGTAGCGATGGCCGACTGTTCTTCTCTGAAGGATGGCCTGGCCTGTCACTCTCTCGGCGTGGAAATCATAGGCACTACGTTATCGGGCTATACCACGGCATATACGCCGGATGAGCCAGACCTGGAACTGGTAAAAGCGCTGACGGAAACCGGCTGCCGGGTAAATGCAGAAGGGCGTTATAACACGCCAGCTCAGGCGGCTGAAGCTATGCGCCGAGGGGCGTGGGCGGTGACCGTCGGTTCAGCGATTACCCGTCTTGAACATATTTGCCAGTGGTATAACGCGGCGTTAAAAGAGGCTCAGCCATGACTACGCTGGCGATAGATATTGGCGGTACAAAGCTCGCTGCAGCGCTGGTGGCTGATGACATGCTGATCCGCGACCGCCGCGAACTTTCCACCCCTGCCAGCAAAACGCCGGATGCGCTACGCGCTGCATTAGCAATGCTGGTTGGGCCTTTATACAGTCGGGCGAAGCGCGTTGCGATAGCCTCGACGGGTATTATTCGTGACGGTCATCTGTTCGCAATTAATCCGCAGAATCTGGGTGGACTTATGCACTTTCCGCTGGTGCAGGCATTAGAGGAGCTAACGGACCTGCCGACGCTGGCGGTGAACGATGCGCAGGCGGCTGCCTGGGCTGAATACCGGGCTATTGCTGGTAAGGTCAGCGATATGGCGTTTATTACCGTCTCCACCGGGGTTGGCGGCGGCGTGGTGAGTAACGGAAGGTTGCTTACCGGTGCCGGCGGTTTGGCTGGGCATCTGGGCCACACGCTGGCCGACCCTGACGGACCGCTTTGCGGCTGCGGTCGGGTAGGCTGCGTGGAGGCGATTGCTTCCGGGCGAGGGATTTCGGCAGCCGCGCGGGGCGCGCTTGCCGGCTGTGATGCGAAAGCCATCTTTACCAGCGCGGCTCGCGGGGATGCGCAGGCCCTGGGGCTGCTTGAACGCTCTGCGCATGTCGTAGCGCGACTGATCGCCGATATAAAAGCAATAACCGACTGTCAGCATGTGGTGGTCGGCGGCAGCGTCGGCATGGCTGCTGGTTATCTGGAACGGATACGGAAGTACCTGGCCTGGGAACCATCGGTGTATCACGTAACGCTGAGTACGGCGCACTATCGACATGATGCCGGATTGCTGGGAGCGGCGTTGTTAGCCAGAGGAGATAAATGATGCTGATGGGAGATATCGGGACGCTGGCGGATACAGGGTTGCATCCGGTGCTGGCGGAAGCGTTAACGTTGGCATTAGCCGCCAGGCCGCAGGACAAGGCACCGGGCCGCTATGAACTGCGTAGCGAGAATCTCTTTATGAACGTTATGGCGTTTGTCCCCCTTCCTCCGAAAGGGAAAAAAGCGGAACTGCATCAACGATATATTGATATTCAGCTGCTGCTGACAGGTGAGGAGCGGATTTTTTATGGGACGATTGGCTCTGCGCGGCAATGCGACGAATGGCGCGCGGAGGATGATTATCAACTCTGCGCGGAGATAGCTCATGAGCAGTCTGTGACATTGAAGCCAGGGATGTTTTTGGTGTTTATGCCGGGTGAGCCACACAAGCCTGGATGCGTAATAACAGAGTCCGCAGAGATTAAAAAAGTGGTGATTAAAGTGCGCTCTGATTTGTTAAGCGCATAAATAAGCCCGATGGGATTACCATCGGGCTTAGCGTCATTTAGCCGGATAACGCTGCTATCCGGATTTTCGCATTACACTTCCAGGTAGTTCAGGATGCCGTCAGCTGCCTTACGGCCTTCGGCAATCGCCGTCACTACCAGATCGGAGCCGCGAACGATATCGCCACCGGCGAAGATTTTCGGGTTGCTGGTCTGGAAGGCGTTGTCGCTGCCTTCCGGCGCAATCACGCGGCCCTGAGAATCGAGCTCGACGCTGTGCTTCGCCAGCCATTCCATGCTGTGTGGGCGGAAACCAAACGCCATCACCACGGCATCGACGGGCACCACATGCTCAGAACCGGCCACGATTTCCGCGCGGCGGCGGCCTTTTGCATCCGGCTGGCCCATCTCCGTACGCGCCATCTTCACGCCGCAGACTTTACCGTTGGCATTCACTTCAATGCCCAGCGGTTGAACGTTGAACTGGAATTCCACGCCTTCTTCACGCGCGTTTTTCACTTCGCGCTTCGATCCCGGCATGTTCTCCTCATCACGGCGATAGGCGCAGATGACGTGGGCGGCGTTCTGGCGGATCGAGGTGCGCACGCAGTCCATTGCGGTGTCGCCACCGCCGAGAACCACGACGCGCTTGCCTTCCATGCTAACGTACGGTTCATCCGCCGTTTCACCAAAGCCCATGATCTGCTTGGTATTGGCGATGAGGAACGGCAGCGCATCAAAGACCCCGCTGGCGTCTTCGTTTTCCAGCCCGCCGCGCATAGACTGATAGGTTCCGACGCCGAGGAACACCGCGTCGTAATCTTTCAGCAGATCGTCGAGCTGTACATCGCGGCCCACTTCGATATTCAGTTTGAACTCGATGCCCATACCGGTAAAGATCTCGCGACGACGGGTCATCACCTCTTTTTCCAGCTTAAAGGCCGGAATACCAAAGGTCAGCAGGCCGCCGATTTCCGGATGGCGATCGAAGACCACCGCCTTCACGCCGTTACGGGTCAATACGTCGGCGCACGCCAGCCCCGCCGGGCCCGCGCCGATGATGGCGACGGTTTTACCGGTTTGTTTTACGCCGGTAAGGTCAGGACGCCATCCCATTTCGAACGCTTTATCGTTGATATAGCGCTCAATATTACCGATGGTTACCGCGCCGAACTCATCGTTCAGCGTGCAGGAACCTTCGCACAGGCGGTCCTGCGGGCAAACGCGCCCGCACACTTCCGGTAGGGTATTGGTCTGATGCGATAGCTCCGCCGCTTCAAAAATACGCCCTTCGTTGGCCAGCTTCAGCCAGTTCGGGATGTAGTTATGAACCGGGCACTTCCATTCGCAGTACGGGTTGCCGCAGGACAGACAGCGGTCTGCCTGCGCTTTAGCCTGGCCTTCTGAAAACGGCTCGTAAATTTCCACAAATTCAATTTTACGGATCTTCAGCGCTTTCTTTGGCGGATCAACTCGCTGTAAGTCGATAAATTGATAGACATTCTGACTCATCTTAACCCCTTACTGCGCCTGCACCCGCAGCTCAGCTGCGGAACGACTACGGTGACCCAACAGTGCTTTAACATCGCTGGACTTCGGTTTAACCAGCGCAAACTTCGCTGAGAAGGCCGGCCAGTTAGCCAGAATCTCTTCACCGCGCTGCGAACCGGTAAGCTGCACGTGCTCGGTAATTAAACCGCGCAGGTGCTCTTCATGGATGGCCAGAGAGTCAACGTCCAGCACTTCTACCAGCTCAGGGTTCACGCGTTTGCGGAAGTCGCCGTCTTCATCCAGAACGTAACCAAAGCCGCCGGTCATGCCTGCGCCAAAGTTGACGCCAGTTTTGCCCAGCACGCAGACGATACCGCCGGTCATGTATTCACAGCCATTGTCGCCAATGCCTTCGACGACGGTGATCGCACCGGAGTTACGTACCGCGAAACGCTCGCCTGCACGACCCGCAGCATACAGACGACCGCCGGTCGCACCGTACAGGCAGGTGTTGCCGATGATGCTGGCCTCATGGCTACGGAAGGCCGAGCCTACCGGAGGACGAATGGCGAGCAGGCCGCCGGCCATCCCTTTACCCACATAGTCGTTCGCGTCGCCGGTCAGATGCAGCTCAACGCCGCCGGCATTCCACACGCCGAAGCTCTGACCCGCGGTACCGCTAAAGTGGGCGATAATCGGATCGGCTGCCAGGCCCTGGTCACCGTGGGTCTGGGCGATATAGCCGGACAGCGATGCGCCAACGGAGCGGTCGGTGTTGCGGATATCGAACCAGAAAGTTTTGCTCTGCTTGCTGTCAACGTACGGTTTTGCCTGCTGCAGCAGCTGAGCATTGAGTACGCCATTGTCGAACGGCGGATTGTTCTCTGTGCAGTACAGCGCTTTGCCGGGATGCGGCTCCGCGGTTTCCAGCAGCTTGCTCAGATCCAGCTTCTGCTGTTTGGCGGTAAAACCGTCCAGCTCTTTCAGCAGGTCGGTACGGCCAATCAGATCCACCAGACGCTTCACGCCCAGTTGCGCCATCAGCTCGCGCGTTTCGCGGGCGATGAATTCAAAGTAGTTGGTGACCTTAAACGGCAGACCGTGATAGTGGTTCTTACGCAGTTTGTCATCCTGAGTCGCTACGCCGGTTGCGCAGTTGTTCAGGTGGCAAATACGCAGATATTTACAGCCCAGCGCGACCATCGGGCCGGTACCGAAGCCGAAGCTCTCAGCCCCGAGGATGGCCGCTTTGATGATATCAAGGCCGGTTTTCAGACCGCCGTCCACCTGCAGACGAATTTTGTGGCGCAGCCCGTTGGCAACCAGCGCCTGCTGGGTTTCCACCAGTCCCAGTTCCCACGGACAACCCGCATACTTCACGGAAGAGAGCGGGCTGGCGCCGGTGCCGCCGTCGTAGCCGGCAATGGTGATCAAATCCGCATAGGCTTTGGCTACGCCGGTGGCGATAGTCCCGACGCCCGGTTCAGAAACCAGCTTCACGGAGATCATCGCTTTCGGGTTAACCTGCTTCAGGTCGAAAATCAGCTGAGCCAGATCCTCGATAGAGTAAATATCGTGGTGCGGCGGCGGGGATATCAGCGTTACGCCGGGTACGGAATAGCGCAGCTTGGCGATATAGGGGGTGACTTTATCACCCGGCAGCTGGCCGCCTTCGCCGGGCTTCGCGCCCTGAGCGACTTTAATCTGAATAACGTCGGCGTTAACCAGGTAAGCCGGGGTCACGCCGAAGCGGCCGGAGGCGACCTGCTTGATGCGCGAGACTTTATTGGTACCGTAGCGCGCCGGGTCTTCACCGCCTTCGCCGGAGTTGGAGTTACCGCCGATGCTGTTCATTGCTTCCGCCAGCGCTTCGTGCGCTTCCGGGCTCAGCGCGCCGATAGACATCGCCGCGGTATCGAAGCGTTTGAACAACTCGCTCGCTGGTTCAACATCGTCCAGGCTCACGGTAGTTCCGTCCGGCGTTACGCACAGCAGATCGCGCAGCGTTGCCGCCGGGCGCTCGTTAACCAGCTTCGCGTACCGCTGGTAATCGCTGTATTCGCCGCTTTGTACGGCTTGTTGCAGCGTGCGCACCACGTCAGGGTTATAGGCGTGATATTCGCCACCGTGGACGTATTTCAGCAGGCCGCCCTGATCCAGCGGTTTACGCGCCAGCCAGGCACGTTTCGACAGGTTCAGCAGATCCTGCTGGAAATCCTCGAAGCCCGCGCCGCCGATACGGCTGACGACGCCCTGGAAGCACAGGTCGGAGACTTCGCGATGCAGACCGACCGCCTCAAACAGCTTCGAGCAGCGATAGGAGGCAATGGTCGAAATCCCCATCTTCGACATGATCTTATACAGACCTTTGTTGATGCCGTTACGATAGTTCAGCATCACCGCGCGGTACGCTTTGTCGATGGCTTTGTTATCCACCAGCTTCGCCAGGGTTTCATAGGCGAGATACGGGTAGATAGCCGTCGCGCCGAAGCCGAGCAGCACGGCAAAGTGGTGCGGATCGCGGGCGCTGGCGGTTTCGACAATAATGTTGGCATCGCAGCGCAGGCTCTTATCGACCAGTCGGGTCTGGATCGCGCCTACCGCCATCGGAGCCGGTACCGGCAGTCGGTTTTTGGCGATGTTGCGGTCAGAGAGCACCAGCAGAACGGTACCGCTGCGCACCATTTGTTCGGCTTTATCGCACAGCGCCTTCACGGTTTCAGCCAGCGTGGTTTCGGTGGCATCAAAAGTGATATCCAGGACGTCGGCGCGATAGTGCTCCTCTTCCATGGTGGTCAGCTGTTTAAAATCGGAGTACAGCAGAATCGGCGACTTGAAGCTCAGGCGGTGCGCCTGGCCTTCCGCTTCGCAGAAGACGTTCATTTCACGGCCGATGCTGGTGGCCAGCGACATGACGTGCGCTTCGCGCAGCGGGTCGATCGGCGGGTTGGTCACCTGCGCGAACTGCTGGCGGAAGTAATCGTAAATGATACGCGGCTGGCTGGAGAGCACTGCAAATGGGGTATCGTCGCCCATTGAGCCGACCGCTTCCTGGCCGTTTTCACCCAGTACGCGCAGGACGGAGTCCAGCTCTTCGGCGCTGTAGTTGAACTGTTTCTGGTAGCTGGCGAGGGTATCATCATCCAGCTGGCGGCTACCGACTTCTTCATCCGGCAGCTCTTCGAACGGCACCAGACGACGGACGTTTTTCGCCATCCACTCTTTATACGGGTGACGGCTTTTCAGATCGTTGTCGGTTTCCGCGGAGTGCAGAATACGCCCCTCGCGGGTATCGATAACCATCAGCTCGCCCGGGCCGACGCGGCCTTTTTCAACCACTTCATCCGGTTGGTAATCCCAGATACCGACTTCGGAGGCGCAGGTGATGAGCTTATCTTTCGTGATCACATAGCGCGCCGGACGCAGGCCGTTACGGTCGAGGTTACAGGCGGCGAAACGACCATCTGACATCACGATGCCCGCCGGGCCGTCCCACGGCTCCATATGCATGGAGTTAAAGTCAAAGAACGAACGCAGCTCAGGATCCATGTCCGGGTTGTTCTGCCAGGCTGGCGGAACCAGCAGGCGCATCGCGCGGATAATGTCCATCCCGCCCGCCAGCAGCAGCTCCAGCATGTTATCCATCGAGCTGGAGTCAGAGCCGGTTTCATTGACGAACGGCGCGGCGTCGTGGAGATCCGGGATCAGCGGCGTCTGGAACTTATAGGTACGGGCGCGGGCCCACTGGCGGTTACCGGTGATGGTGTTGATCTCGCCGTTGTGCGCCAGATAGCGGAACGGCTGCGCCAGCGGCCAGCGCGGCACGGTGTTGGTGGAAAAGCGCTGGTGGAACAGGCAGATTGCCGACTCCAGGCGCAGGTCCGCGAGGTCCAGGTAGAAGCGCGGCAGATCCGCCGGCATACACAGACCTTTATAAATGTTGACCAGGTTCGACAGGCTGCAAACGTAGAAATCTTTATCTTCCTGCAGACGCTTTTCGATACGGCGACGCGCGATGAATAAACGGCGTTCCATATCGCGCGGACGCCAGCCAGCCGGGGCGTTCACAAAGATTTGTTCAATACGAGGCAGCGAGGAGAGGGCGATTTCACCGAGAACGCCTTCATTGGTCGGCACATCGCGCCAGCCGACGATAGACAGCGTTTCGCGTTGAAGTTCTTCTTCGACGATGCGGCGCGCCGCTTTGGCCAGTTCAGGATCCTTATTAAGGAACAGCATCCCAACGGCATAATTTTTGGCTAAACGCCAGCCGCGCTCTTCCGCAACAATTCGGAAGAAACGATCGGGTTTTTGTAGCAGCAAGCCACAACCGTCGCCGGTTTTTCCATCGGCAAGAATCGCGCCGCGGTGCTGCATTCGGGCCAGTGCGTGTATAGCGGTTCGCACTACCTTGTGGCTAGGTTCGCCTTCTATGTGGGCGATCAGGCCGAAACCACAGTTATCCCTCTCAAGGGATTTATCGTACAACATATCAGTGAACCTCCCCAGGCTCTACGGGACACCCTCCGATACCGATTGCGCACGGGCACAGAAAGAGCATGGCGACGGGGTTTACACCTCGCATTCGCCCTCTTTAAATCCTTTTCGCATCGGTACACAAGTTTGAGGACTTGCTGTTAAGAGGGAATCTCAATTACTGCATAAATATG
>NZ_VOJB01000072.1:0-5754 GCF_007910085.1 Klebsiella sp. ME-303
CAAAACGTGATGGTCAATAGGGCAGATGTCACCGCATCTGCCTTATTTTCTATACGATGTGTAACTCAATCCCGGTACTTTTTAATGCCTTCCGATGTTCTTCATTTATTTCGCTGTCGGTAATCACGCAGTTTATTTTCTCCATCGGTAGAACTTGATTGAACCCGCGGCGATTGAATTTGCTGGCGTCCAGCACGGCAATGACCTTATGTGCCGCGGCGGCCATGACGCCGCTGATGGAGTAACCTTCGTTGAAGGTGGTGATGCCGTTGGTGGTATCGATGCCGTCTGCGCCGACGAACATCAGATCGGCGCTGATGCCCTGAAGAGAACGTTCGGCGATGGTACCGTGCATGGAGTGTGTTTTGTGGCGTACGGTGCCGCCGCAGACCACCAGGGTGATATCTTTGTTTTCGGATAGCGTAAACGCCGCGGGCAGGCTGTTGGTAATCACCGTGATATTGGTCATACGTACCAGCGCCTCGGCAATCAGTAGGGTAGTGCTGCCGCTATCCAGGATCACCGTCATGCCTTCGCTAATCATCGCCGCCGCGGCCTGGGCTATCCGTTTTTTCGGATCGCTGGCCAACTGATAACGATCTTCAAGCACCACTTCCAGATTATCTCCTTCGGTCAAATTGCTGCCGGGCCTTGCGGCACCGCCGTGAAAGCGGGTGAGTAACCCTTTTTCTTCCAGTAAACGGAGATCGGCCCGGATTGTCACTTCGGAGATGCCAAAGAGATTCGAAAGGTCCAGCACCAATACGCTACCCTGCGCATTGACCATTTCGACAATTTTATTCCTTCGCTCGAATGAGTTCATATTAATTTGCCTGATAATTAACTGATCTTAGTGTAATCGAAGGGTAATGAAAGTTGAACGATAATTTTCGAAAGGTTATGTGAGCCAGCTCTGATTGCTGGCTCAGTTGGTCAGGAGAGTTTAAGCAGGATTTTCCCCTGCATCGGCGCACCGTTGAGCGCCTGGACTTCGCGGGCAAAGCTTTCGGCATCGCCGATGTGGGTGATAAGCGGGGCAAGCTGAATGCGTTTTTCCGTCAGCAGGCGAACCGCCGTTTGCCACTCTTTTCCAGGCCACGGGCCCGAGTAGTTCATCCAGCTGCCGACAATAGTCAGCTCTTTTCGAAGAATCTGGCCAAAGGTGGCGAAAGGCAGCGTTAAGTCATGGTGCAAGGTACCCACCAGCGCCAGCTGCGCGCGCGGTCCGGCGACCTCAATGCCCAGCGCCACGGTTTGCGGCGTACCGGCGGTTTCCAGCACCAGCTGGTCGAACTGAATCTCTTCCAGCGCCGTTTGAATCTGTTTGCCGCTCATCTCCTTGCTGTTAAAGACGTGCGTTGCGCCGAGCGTTTTTGCCAGCGCCAGCTTCTGCGGGTTGATATCGATTGCCGTAATGCTTTTGGCGCCCAGTTCGCGGGCGCACTGCAACGCCAGCAAACCGATTGTGCCTGCGCCAATAATAATGACGTTTTTCCCTTCGCAGCCCTGAGCCAGATGGAAGGCGTGCAGGCCGACGGTCATCGGTTCAATAAACGCGCCGTCATCAATCGGCATCTGGTCCGGCAGACGGAACAGGTTGGCGCGTTTGACCACCACGTACTGCGCATTTCCGCCTTCGCTGCGCGAACCGACAAACTGGTACTGTTTGCAGAGAGAGAAGTATTCGCGCTGGCACTGGGGGCAGTTAAAGCAGGGGAGCAGAGGCACGCAGGCTACCGCGTCGCCCGGCTGCAGGTCGGTCACCGCTGAGCCGTAAGATTCAACATAGCCGCTGAACTCATGACCCAGGGTGATGGGATAGTAGTGGGCGCCTTTGGCGAAGATGCGCGGAATATCGGAACCGCACAATCCGGAGCTGACGACTTTGACCAGGACATCGTTTTCCGTTTGTAGAGTCGGTATCGGGCGTTCTTCAACGCGCACTGTCCCCTCAGCATGGATAACCACTGATTGCATAATATTCTCCAGAAATGTCCGGGGAGCGGATGCTCCCCCTTGAGATTAAGAAACGCCCGGGCTTTGTTGCGCGACGGCGGCTTTCTCTGCGGCGGCGAAGCTGCGCGCCCGACGCCACGTCAACAGCACGCCGGCAACATAGATGACGCCGATAACCACAAAACCCACCACGTTTTGCCAGGTGAAGAGCTGAATGAGCAGCCAGGTAACCGGTGAACCGCCCTGGTCCATAGAGGCCACAAGGCCGCCCGTCTTCAGAGCCCCGGCGTTAGCCGCCAGCTGGGTATGCAGGCCGATGGTCTGCGTGGCAATCCATAGCGTTATCCCCATCAGGATGATCCCGGAAATCAGCGTGCGGAACAGGTTCCCCTGGTGTACCGCCACCGCCATGGCGACAAAGAATCCAATGGTCGCGAGATCGCCGAACGGCAGGACCTGGTTGCCCGGCACCACAACCGCGATCAGAATAGTTAGCGGAATAAAGATCAGGCTGGCCGATACGACCGAGGTATGACCAAGCAGCAGCGCCGGATCGAGACCAATCAGGAAATCCTGGCCGCCAAACTTCGCCTGCAGACGTTTACGCGCCTGTTTGGCAATCGGGTTCAGGCCATCCATGATAGGTTTGATGACGCGCGGCATCAGCAGCATGACGGCCGCGGTTTTCACCGCCAGCTGGAGGATGCCCTTCAGGTCGTAGCCCGCCAGCGCGCCGATGACCAGACCCATTACAAAACCGACGGTGACCGGTTCGCCAAACGGACCGAAGCGTTTCTGGATGTCGTCAGCGCTGAAGTGGATGCGGTTCAGGCCGGGAATTTTTTCGATAATCGTATCGACCAGCACCGCTATCGGCCCTAAATACGCCGAGCTACCGTGCGGAATAGCAATACCATCGAGGCCGAAAAAGTCGCGGGTATCCTTCGCAAACCAGTCGCCGAGCTTGTAGACGAAAGCCGCATGCACCACTACGCCAAGAATCCCAATCCAGTAAGAACCGGTCGCGATATGCAGCATTGCGCCGGTAAAGGTCATATGCCAGATGTTCCAGATGTCGACGTTCACGACGCGAGTCATTCGGGTGACCAGCATGAAAATGTTGACCGCGATGGCGATGGGAATCGCCACCAGCGCGATTTGCGAGGCCCAGGTCATCGGCGACGACCCCGGCCAGCCAATATCAATCACGTGCAGGTTAATCTGGAAATGCTCCGCCATCGCTTTCGCCGCCGGGCCGATGGAGTCGAGCATCAGGCCGATAACCAGGCCGATACCGACGAAACCAATCCCGATGTGCAGGCCTGATTTAAAACAGTCCCCGAGCTTCATCCCCAGTATTTTGGAGAAGATGATGATCACGATCGGCAGCATCACCGTTGGACCAAGGTCGAGGATATAACGCATGATTTCGCTAAACATGGGCGTTACTCCGTCAGGATGTTCAGGATTTTTTGCTGCAGTTCTTCAATGCCTACGCCAGAAATGAAAGGCATACCGTGAACCACCGGAATGTCGCCAAAGGTTCTGTCAACCCGGGCGGTGGTGCAGATGAGGTGCGCGCCGTCCATATAGGTTTCGATTTCATTCACCCGACACTGCACCAGGTCCAGCTCGATGCTGTGGTCCGCGCACAGATCTTTGATCTCTTCTGCGGCCATGGTCGAGGTGGCGACAGCGCCGCCACAGGCGACGATTACTTTACGTTTCATAGGGTACCCCTTTTATTATCAGTCTGTTATAAAGCCTGAGCGCTGGGCTCTGACTCAAGGATAGAGTGCCGAAACAGCTCGGGCAGCTGCTCCTGTGAGGCAGCCAGCAATGCTTCAAGCGTGTTCGGGTTCTGTAGCTCACTAAATAACCGGCGCAGCAGCTGTAGCTGTGCAGTCGGATTTTCTACAATCAGCGCGATGATTAACGAAACGTCGATTTCGCCGTCGTCGTCAGCTCGCTGAAAAGGGACCGGGTTGTCCGGGCGAATCAGGTAGATAGCCGGAGACTTCGCATGTACCGCCTCGCAGTGGGGAATCGCGACCGCGTGCTGCTCCAGCGCAATGCCTGTGGGGAAAGTTGCTTCTCGTTCGAGCAGCGCCAGTGGATAGCTGTCGTGCACAACGCCGCGCGCCAGCATCTCTTCGCCAATGTGCTCCAGCGCCTGCCGGCTGGAACTAAAATGAATGCCGGTACGAACAAACAATTGACTCATAAATCCTCTTTACTTCAGGCGATTTCGGATGAACAGCCGTAACGGTAGGCACGCAGCACATCCTGAATTTTGTCGAGGATGAGGTCGTGCGGCACGGCGGCGAGTTCGTTTAACGACAGTCGTTCAAACTGCACGGGCATATACTGGCTGATAAGGCCCAGCGGCAGCTTAGTTTCGGTCAGGTTTGCAATTAACTTTTCCACGCTCTGGCGAATACGCGGATGCGGCCAGTAGTAGCGAATGCGATCGGACAGGCTGAAGTGGATATCCACCATTGCCTGGCTCCAGGTCGGGCGGTAGTACTTCTTCCAGTAGCCCGGCTCGTTAAGCATTACTTCATCAATCACTTCCATCACGCGGCTGCGGGATTCCGGAGCGATCAGCTCATTTTCCATTTGCGCGAGGGCAAAAATGGCTTCGCGCAGCGCGAAGGTTAGCGCCGGGCCAACTTTCAGGATGGCGTAATGGTCGCGCACCAGCGCCCGGTAGGCCTGACGAGACTGGTAATCAGTCGAGTGCGCTTCGTAGACCATCGGCGTGCCTTCGATCCACGCGGAGAGCGCTTTGGCGGCCTCTGGCTGGTAATGAATAATTTGCGTATGGTCGAACTCAACGCCGGGCTGTACCACGATAGCGATGACGCGTTCCAGCGCTGCGTTAAGACCCAGCTTGCGGAAAGCGGCTTCATGGGTTTCCAGCGTTGCCGCCGCATCCTGGGCGCGGGTTACGTGGACGCTGCCGATGGTGCTGGCTTCGCCGCCGGGAACCGGAACTTCGGTGCCGATGACGTAGGTCAGATGGCGTTTCTGCGCGTCGGTTGCCGTCTCTTCCGCGGCCTGGCACAGGCGAGCGGCACGTTCGGCGACGACGGCCGGGTCCAGCGGTACCGGATCGTCAGCGCAGGACATTGAGGCATCGAGATGGATTTTGCTGAAGCCCGCGGCGACGTAGGCTTTAATCAGATCGACCGATTTTTCCATCGCTTCGGCGGCGGGTTCGCCCTGCCAGCAGTTTGGCCCGAGATGGTCGCCGCCAAGGATGATGCGATCTGACGGGAAACCGACTTCGTGGGCAATTTTATTCACGAAATCACGGAAGTCCGCAGGCTGCATTCCGGTGTAGCCGCCAAACTGGTTAACCTGATTAGAGGTTGCTTCGATAAGAACCTTGTTGTTGGTATGCAGATCGAAACGTAACGCGGCTTCGATAACCAGCGGATGCGCGGAACAAACTGAGCAGATGCCGATGTGTTCGCCAGCTTTGTGGCGGGAAATAATATCTTTCATTTAAAACCTCCGTTTTCTTTCGAATATATTCGTTATGTTTTGTTTTGCCCGCAAACTCCTTTGTTTTGATTTGTGATCAATCTCGAAAAAAAGAAAGATAAAACGTAATGTTACGAAAGTTAAAGATAAAAAAACGCTCTGGCGATGACGGCAGAGCGTTTTTAATTTATTGAAATTTAACTAAATATTCGTGAAATCCAGCTCCGTTTAGGCTTTTCTGCTGGCTGAACGACCTGCTGCGGTTGAGCGGCAATTTCGCCTAATCCGGCATTAAAGGCCGTACCGATA
>NZ_VOJB01000072.1:5775-32270 GCF_007910085.1 Klebsiella sp. ME-303
CCTCCAGCGCCTGATGGGCATCTTCCCCGCTGGCCATAAAGTGCAGCCGATGTCCCTGTTTTGCGCCGAGAGAAACCACCCGCATCAGATTTTTGGCGTCAACAATAGCGGAACGGGTGTCGAGATTTTCCACCCGAATTTGCGATCGCCACTGCTTCACCGCTTTCACCAGTACAGCGCTTGGCCGCGCGTGCAGTCCATGGGGATTGCGCAGGGTAAAAGTCGCCTCTTCATCGAACGCCGGGGGCGGTTCCATCTCTTCCCCTTCGGCCGGGAAGATATTGCCGGCCAGAATCTCCAGCACCGCCTGCGGACTCTCAGCGCGCGATAGCGCTGCAGGTACGCGTTCGTCGCTCAGGGCGTGGGTAAGCTGGCGAAGAATATCAAGGTGTTCGTTGTCCTGCGCGGCGATCCCCACAATCAGATAAGCCGCTTGTTCTTCTCCCCAATCCACCCCCTGCGGGCAAGCCAGTACTTTGACACCGGTTTTCAGTACCGCATCGCGGCTCTGCGGCGTGCCGTGAGGAATGGCAATACCGTTGCCAAGATACGTGCTGATTTGTCCTTCGCGTTCGCGCATGCCGTTCAGATAAGCGGGCGTGGTATGCCCGGCTTCGGTTAATCTGCCAACGACGCGTTGCAGCGCTTCATCTTTCGTTTTGATCGCGCGATCGAAATGGATATCTGCGCAAGTCAGTTGCATAAATAGCTCCTTATTTAATGGCACCGGCAAGCGTCGCTGCTTCCTGGGTCCGTTTTTGCCATAGCCTCCAGCATCCCAGCATGACCGCGCCGCAGGCGGAACCGGCGAGAATACACAGCACCCACATTAGCGGTTTACTTACCAGCGGCAGGATCAGGAAGCCGCCGTGCGGAGCAGGAACCTGGATTTGCAGGCTATAGCTGAGAATCGCAGAGATGGAAGAGGCGATCATCATCATGGGGATGACGCGTAAAGGATCTTTCGCGGCGAATGGAATAGCGCCTTCAGTAATATGGGTGCAGCCGAGGATATAGTTGACCATCCCGGCGGCGCGCTCTTCTTCACTGAAGCCTTTCGGGAAGAAGGTTGTCGCCAGCGCGATAACCAGCGGCGGCGTAATACAGGCGGCGGAAACCCCGGCCATAAAGAAGTAGTTCCCCTGGCCAAGCAGCAGCGTACCGGTGACGTAGGCGGCTTTATTCACCGGACCGCCGAAGTCGAAGGAGCACATCGCGCCTACCACAATGCCCAGCAGAATCGGGTTTGCTTCCTGTAATGAACTCAGCCAGTTCATCATCGCGTTGTTGATGGCGGCGACAGGTTGACCCAGCAGCACCATCATCACGCCTATTACCAGCACGCCAACGAGCGGCATAATGAAGATCGATTTCAGCCCTTCATACTGACGCGGCAGGCCGTTGAGCATATTGCGGATCAGCAACATAAAATAACCGGCGGCGAAACCAGCGATAATCCCGCCGAGAAAGCCTGCGCCGGTCGCGTTGGCCAGTAAGCCGCCGACGAAGCCCGCAACCATACCGGGGCGGCCGGAAATAGACCAGGCGATATAAGCGGTAAAAATCGGCACCATGATTGAGAAGGCCTGCTGGCCTACTTTCATCAGCGTCGCGGCAATAACGTTATACTGCGGCGAGTTCGGATCGGCTGAGTAGATACCCCACAGGAAGGAGATGGCAATTAAAATCCCCCCGGCAACCACAAACGGCAGCATGTTGGACACGCCGCTCATCAGGTGCTTATAAACCTGGCGTCCGAAAGACTCTTGCGCGTATTTCTCCGGTGACTCCGGCGAGGAAGAAATACCCTGACGGCGCGACGCCTGGCCGCCGATCACTTTATTAATTAAATCGACCGGATGATGAATGGCTTCTTTAACCGGAACCTCAATGACCGGCAGACCATTAAATCGCTCGGCGTTAACGTCTTTATCGGCGGCAATAATTACACCATAAATATCTTCTAAATCCGCGGGGGTAATGGCATTTTCAACGCCGGAAGCCCCGTTGGTTTCCACTTTAATGTCGACATTTAATTTCTTCGCTGCGGTTTTTAAGGCTTCTTCAGCCATAAAAGTATGCGCAATACCCGTAGGGCAGCCGGTAACTGCAATAATTTTTTTCATAATCGGACCTTTATAATTGAACGACCTGAATTTGCTGTAATAATTCTTCTGTGCGTTGTAAATTTCCTAATCCGGCGGAACCGGCGACGTCGGCGCCGGTCGCGCTGGCTAGTGCCAGGGCGTGAGCGACATCGTCTTCGTTAATCCATTTACTGAGAAAGGCGCCCAGCGCGGCGTCGCCGGCGCAGGCGGAGCTGACCAGTTCAATTTTCGGTGCGGAGCAAAACCACACGCTTGCGCCATCGGAAAAGTAAAGGCCCTCCGCGCCCATCGTCAGCAGCACGTTGCGAGCGCCCAACTGATGCAGGGTACGCATAGCTTCGCGTACCTGCTGATGGTTGCTGACGTCGAGACCAAATATTTCCCGCAGCTCGTCATCGTTGGGTTTGATCAACAATGGCCGTAATTCCAGCAGCTGGCGCAGAACCGGATGGCTGATATCGAGGATAATCTCGCAGCCTTTCTGCTGACATAATTCAATGATCTCGCTATAGAACCGGCTTTCAATTCCCGGCGGCAGGCTGCCGCTGATCGCTAAATAATCCCCGGAGGTGACGCATTGCAGATGATGAATAACCTGCTGTTTACACTCGTCATCAATTTTTGCACCGGGGTTAACGAGCTTATATTCCTCTGCGCCGTCATTTATAAAAATATTAATTCGGGTTGGCTCAGATACCCATGTCGGCGTCACTTTAATTTTTTTCTGACGTAACTCTTCCACGATATAACGGCCAGTGAAACCACCGAAAATACCCATAATGTGAGTGGGTTGCTGATAGTGATTTAATATCAGCGAAACGTTCACTCCTTTGCCATTCGGGCAATATTCGGTGTGCCGGGTTCGGTTCACTGCCGACGGCTTCAGCGGATCGCAAAAGATATTCATATCGATTGCCGTATTGAGTGTCAGGGTATGGATCACGACATTGCTCCTTCGATCCGAAAATTACAGTTGTCCTTCACAGCCACAAACGTGAATGACTTTGCGTACGATATCCTTCATCGCCGCTTTGGCCGGTTTCATGTAATGACGCGGATCGTTAGCGTCCGGATTTTCCTCGAAGTACTGCTTCAGGGCATCGGAGAACGCGATTTTCAGCTCGGTAGCGACGTTGACTTTGCACACGCCCAGAGAGATTGCCCGGCGGATATCGCTATCGGCCAGCCCGGATGCGCCATGAAGAACCAGAGGGACGTCAACGCGATCGCGAATGGCGGCGAGGCGCTCAAAATCGAGTTTGGGTTCTGCGGCGTACATGCCGTGCGCCGTACCGATAGCCACCGCCAGCGAGTCGATGCCGGTGCGGGTGACAAATTCGCGCGCCTGTTCCGGGTTGGTATACAGCGCATCTTTTGCATCGACCACCAAATCATCCTCCACGCCGCCCAGACGGCCGAGTTCGGCTTCAACGCTGGCATCATAGCGATGGCTCAGTTCAACCACGCTCTTGACTAACGCGACGTTTTCTTCAAAAGGCGAGTGTGAACCGTCGATCATGACCGAGCGGATACCGGCCTGCACTTTATGCATGATATCGGTCAGATCTTCATGGTGATCGAGGTGGACCGCTAAGGGAAGATCCCAGTATTTAGCCAGATCGCGAGCGATCGCCACCACGTTCCCGGTTCCTGCATAGCTATAAGTTCCCAGGGTGCCGGCAAGGATCAGCGGAGAACGCAGTTCGGCGGCGGTTTCTACCACCACCTGCATCGTTTCCAGGTTGTGGATATTAAAGGCGGGAACGGCATAGCCGTGGCGCTGAGCTTTCAACAGCATGTTTTTACTCGAAATAATGTACATTCGTTCTCCTTTACTTTCATGTTGTAAGTACTTTTGTGTTTTGAATCTTCATTTTGAAAGTAATGTAGCGATCGTCTCGACGTATTGTTGTGATCAATCGCACACAACAGTGATGTAATTTTAAAAATGAAAGTTATATAGTCTTGTTTGTTTTCTTTTTTAAAAGTATCTTAAATGACGATGTTTTATGTAACTTACTGAATTAAATGTTTTTAAATCGACGTGAAACAGGTATGGAAGGCCTTGCGTTTGACAATGCAGCGGGGAAATTTAAAAATGAAAGTTATTCTGGGAGAAAATAAGAAGGCACAACACTGTGGCAAAACCGTCTACAAGTCTGCTGAAAAGGCGCCTGGACATCGCGGAGATCGTGCGCAAGAACGGAGAGATCAAAGTCGACGATCTGGCTGAAATGCTGGCTGTATCTGGGGTAACGATCCGTAATGACCTGAACTACCTTGAACAGCAGGGCTACCTTAAGCGCTCGTTTGGCGGCGCAATTTACACTTCCCAGGCCGGCGCTCCGGTCGCCCTGGCTCAGGAAGCCCCGGTTGCCACGGACAAAGCGCTGGAGACCGAAATGGCGCGCCAGATCGCTGCGCAGATCGAAGATAGCGAAACGCTGTTCCTGGGGCAGGGATCAATCTTACGCAAAGTGATCCCTTTCCTTGCCGGTTATGACGAGCTCTGCCTGCTATTAAACGACCTGGCGCATGTGCCGCTGGCGCAGGAGTTCCTGAATGGAGAAACCGTGCTGCTCGGCGGTGTGTTGGGGAGTAGCGGCAAAATAGTCGAAGGCGATCTGGCGCTGAGCGCGCTGGGTCATTATCGTCCCTCGCGAGCGCTGATCGCTGTCGACCACATTGCTGAAGATGGCACCTTAAGCGTCAGACAGGAAGCCAGCGCCCGCCTGCTGAGCGAAGCGGTGGCGCAAAGTGAGAGGGCGATTGCGGTCGTCGCGCATCGTCCGGTGTATGGCGACAAGCGCTACCCGATTGGCGATTTGCAGCAAATTAGCGGCATCGTGACGCCGCAGATTGTCGCCGCGGAGTATCATGCCCGCCTTCTCGCCGCTGGCCTGACTAACAGCTATACCAATAACGAGTGCCTGACATGGCTCAACCCTGCTTTGCAAAAGGCAAAGTAAAGGAGCGATGATGAATGTGACCATTTGCACCATCGGCGAACTACTGGTGGAGTTTCTGGCAAAAGAAGAGAACCAGGGCTTTTCGCGCCCGGGAGAGTTTTGGGGGCCATATCCCAGCGGCGCGCCGGCAATTTTCGCCGATCAGGTGGCAAAGCTGGGGTTAGGGTCGGTGCTTTTTAGCTGCGTTGGCAACGATGCGTTTGGTGAAATGAATATCGCGCGGCTGGAAAGCGACGGCGTGAATATTAATGGCATCGCCATACTGCAGAAGGCGACCACCGGCAGCGCTTTTGTGAGCTACCGCAGCCAGGCGCAGCGCGATTTTATTTTTAATATGCCGAACAGCGCCTGCGGCCTGCTAACCGCTGACCATATTGACGATACTCTGCTTAGCCAGTGCAACCATTTTCACATTATGGGCTCTTCGCTGTTTTCGTTTCGCATGATCGACGCGATGCGTAAAGCGATTGAAAATATCAAAGCGCGCAACGGCACGGTTTCGTTCGATCCGAATATCCGTAAAGAGATGCTTAATATCCCTGAAATGTCGCAGGCCTTTGAGTATATCCTTGATTACACTGATATCTTTTTGCCCAGCGATGGCGAACTGGATTACTTTGGCCTCAACCCGGGGCGCGATGAACAGGTGCTGGTGGATAAGCTTTTAAAGCGCGGCGTTAAGCACGTGGTGATTAAACGCGGCCCGCGCGGAGCGAGCTATTTCAGCGCCCGGGAAATGCATCATGTTGCCGGTTTTCATGTCCCGGTCGTGGACCCAACGGGAGCTGGCGACTGCTTCGGTGCGACCTTTGTCAGCCTGTTCCTGTCCGGCGCATCGCCGCAGGAGGCACTGAGATGGGCCAACGCCAGCGGTTCTCTGGCGATTTCCCGCCGTGGCCCGATGGAGGGAACGTCCACGAAGGCGCAGATAGAGGCCTTTCTTAACGCGCATCAATAGCAGAGGTATCCCGCCCGAAGCATCACGAGCGGGATAAATTGCTGATTCGATCACGTCACCGGCGCCGGGTTAAACACCGCCAGCTGATTGTGCAATCCCCACTGATCCGAGAAGGTCTTCTTGCGGCCGCTGGCGACATCAAGAATAAATTCAAACAGCTTCAGCCCAACCTCTTCGATGGTTTCTTCTCCGGTGGCGATGGTTCCCGCGTTGATATCCATTAAGTCATACCAGCGGTTTGCCAGCTCGGTACGCGTCGCCATTTTTATGACCGGCACGGCGACCAGGCCGTACGGCGTACCGCGACCGGTAGTAAAGACCTGCACCGTGATCCCGGAAGCCACCTGCTGAGTACCGCAGACAAAGTCGCTCGCCGGCGTCGCGGCGTAAATCAGCCCGCGTTTGGTCGGGCGCTGCCCCGGAGAGAGCACTTCGGCAATCGCGCTCTTCCCGGATTTAGCGATAGAGCCCAGCGCTTTCTCGACGACGTTCGCCAGGCCGCCTTTCTTGTTGCCCGGGGAGGGGTTGGCGCTGCGGTCGGTTTTGCCCATATCGAGATAGTTATCGTACCAGGCCATCTCCTCCAGCAGGCGTTTTCCGACTTCTTCGTTGATGGCGCGCGGCGTCAGCAAGTGGATCGCATCGCGCACTTCGGTGACTTCCGAGAACATAACGGTCGCCCCGCAGCGCACCAGCAGATCGGATGCGTAGCCCACCGCCGGGTTGGCGGTGACGCCAGAAAACGCATCGCTGCCGCCGCACTGCATACCGACAACCAGCTCGGAGGCCGGGCAGGTTTCACGCTGGCGCTGGTTCAGCTTCTCCAGGTGGCGCTCGGCGACCTGCAGAATGTCATCCACCATTGATTTAAAACCAACGTGCTTCTCATCCTGCAGGCTGACGATGCTGGCGCTATCCACGGGGATACTTTTCACATCGTCGGTGCCTTCCAGCAGGCGCTCCGGCTGCAGTTTTTCGCAGCCAAGGCCAATCACCATCACTTCGCCGCCGAAGTTTGGATTGAGCGCCAGATTATGAATGGTGCGGATCGGGACGACCGCCGCCGGGGCGTTAATCGCCACGCCGCAGCCATACAGGTGGTTCAGACCCACAACGCCATCGACGTTGGGATACTTCGGCAGCAGATCGCGTTCGATAATTTTCACCACGTAATCGACGACGCCCGCCACGCAGTGCACGCTGGTGCTAATGCCGAGCAGGTTTTTGGTGCCCACGCTACCGTCGGCGTTGCGATAGCCTTCGAAGGTATAGCCTTCCAGCGGCGGCAGCGGCGCCGGGACTTTGGTCGCCAGCGGTAGGGTATGCAGCGGCGGCGCTTTCGGTAGTTCGACCAGCGATTCGTCAATCCAGCTGCCCTGCGGAATATCGCGTACCGCATAGCCAATCACTTCGCCATAGCGGATGATTTCACCGTGGACGGGAATATCGACCAGCGCGACTTTGTGGCCTTGCGGGATATGTTCAACGAGCGTGAGCCCGTCGGGGAAACGCGTTCCGGCCTTTAAACCTCGATCGTTAACAATAATCGCCACGTTATCCGTTTCGTCTACTTTTATATAAAACGCCGTTGGCGATTCTTGTCTAATTTCAATGTCAGCCATTGTCCAGTATTCTCCAGCAAGGTGCGAATAATAAAATAAAACGTTTATATCCGTCATATTTCAAGCTGCATGTGCGCTGGATTTCCTCGCTCACCCCAGTCACTTACTTTAGTAAGCTCATGGGGATTCCCTGCGTTGCCGCCTTCATGCAACTCGAAATATTTAGGGTATATTCAATTTCTGATGTGCAGATTTGTGAAATAGAGAATGTCAGGTGTTTGAATCTGAAAATGTGATCTAAATCACCCATTGCTGCGCGGGCGAATACGTTAAAGAGGGAAATCGCTGGAACTGTGGAACAGCGCCCACTGATTATTGCATTTGCACAACAATAACGATAATTAAACGCCATTTACAGGTTATATGCACAGTGTTTAACGCTCGCAAGCTGATTATACTGAGTCATGCTTGCAATGCGCCGGATAAGTAAATCGATACCTTCTGATATTGATTTCTGAATAATAAATAATCACACCAAAATAAATAATGGAAGGTGTGTTGTACCTGAGGAATATTAGATGAGTCTGGATGCAACGATAGAACAGAAAAAGGAAGTGCCAACTCGATATTTAATTTTGTTGATCATTTTCATTGTTACCGCCGTTAACTATGCCGACCGGGCGACGCTCTCGATCGCCGGTACAGAGGTGGCGAAAGAGCTGCAGCTGAGCGCGGTCTCGATGGGCTATATTTTCTCTGCTTTCGGCTGGGCCTACCTGCTGATGCAGATCCCCGGCGGCTGGCTGCTCGATAAATTTGGCTCGAAGAAAGTCTACTCTTACAGCCTGTTCTTCTGGTCGCTGTTTACCTTCCTGCAAGGCTTTGTGGATATGTTTCCACTGGCGTGGGCGGGTATCTCAATGTTTTTTATGCGCTTTATGCTGGGTTTCTCTGAAGCGCCATCTTTCCCGGCAAACGCCCGTATCGTCGCGGCGTGGTTTCCGACGAAAGAGCGCGGGACCGCATCGGCGATCTTTAACTCCGCGCAGTATTTCTCCCTGGCGCTGTTCTCGCCGCTGCTGGGCTGGCTGACCTTCGCCTGGGGTTGGGAGCACGTCTTCACCGTCATGGGCGTGATTGGCTTTGTGCTGACCGGTCTGTGGATAAAACTGATCCACAACCCCACCGACCACCCGCGCATGACGCAGGAGGAGCTGAAGTTTATCTCCGAGAACGGCGCCGTCGTTGATATGGACCATAAAAAGCCCGGCAGCACGGCGGCCAGCGGACCTAAACTGCACTATATCAAGCAGCTGTTGACCAACCGCATGATGCTGGGCGTATTCTTCGGCCAATATTTTATCAATACCATCACCTGGTTCTTCCTCACCTGGTTCCCGATTTATCTGGTGCAGGAAAAGGGCATGTCGATTCTGAAAGTGGGTCTGGTCGCATCGATTCCGGCGCTGTGCGGTTTTGCCGGCGGCGTGCTGGGCGGGGTGTTCTCCGACTATCTGATTAAACGCGGTTTTTCCATCACCGTGGCGCGTAAGCTGCCGATCGTCCTCGGAATGCTGCTGGCTTCCACCATCATTCTGTGTAACTACACCGATAACACCGCGCTGGTGGTGACCCTGATGGCGCTGGCTTTCTTCGGTAAAGGGTTCGGCGCGCTGGGCTGGCCGGTGATTTCCGATACCGCGCCGAAAGAGATTGTCGGCCTGTGCGGCGGCGTCTTTAACGTATTTGGTAACGTCGCTTCCATCGTAACCCCGCTGGTTATCGGTTACCTGGTGAGCGAGCTGCACTCATTCAACGCAGCGCTGGTCTTCGTCGGATGCTCAGCCCTGATGGCGATGGTTTGCTATCTGTTTGTGGTCGGCGACATCAAACGCATGGAACTGCAGAAATAATTAACGGTTAAGTGACAAGGTATAAACGATGAACAACGATATCTTCCCGAACAAATTTAAGGCGGCCCTGGCGGCGCATCAGGTTCAGATTGGCTGCTGGTCCGCGCTGGCGAGCCCGATTAGCACCGAAGTTTTAGGTCTGGCAGGTTTCGACTGGCTGGTACTGGACGGCGAACATGCGCCGAACGACATCTCAACCTTTATCCCGCAGCTGATGGCGCTGAAAGGCAGCGCCAGCGCGCCGGTCGTTCGCGTACCGACCAATGAGCCGGTGATTATTAAGCGTCTGCTGGATATCGGTTTTTATAACTTCCTGATTCCGTTTGTCGAAACGGAAGAGCAGGCGGTTAACGCCGTCGCCTCAACCCGCTATCCGCCAGAAGGCATTCGCGGCGTATCCGTCTCGCACCGCGCCAATATGTTTGGCACCGTGCCGGATTACTTCGCGCAGTCGAACAACAACATCACCATCCTCGTGCAAATCGAGAGCCAGCAGGGCGTGGATAACGTTGATGCGATAGCCGCCACGACGGGCGTTGACGGTATTTTTGTTGGCCCAAGCGATCTGGCCGCTGCGCTGGGCCATCTGGGCAATGCTTCCCATCCGGAAGTGCAGAAAGCTATCCAGCACATTTTTGCCAGCGCGAAAAAGCACGGTAAGCCGAGCGGCATTCTGGCGCCGGTTGAAGCCGACGCGCGCCGCTATCTGGAATGGGGCGCGACCTTTGTTGCCGTCGGCAGCGACCTGGGCGTTTTCCGTTCTGCCACGCAGAAGCTGGCTGACTCCTTTAAGAAATAACCACCACCGAAACTAGAGAGATAAAGACATGACAATGAAAGTTGGTTTTATTGGCCTCGGTATCATGGGTAAACCAATGAGTAAAAACCTCCTCAAGGCAGGTTACTCGTTGGTGGTTGCTGACCGTAACCCGGAAGCGATTGCCGAAGTGATTGCCGCAGGCGCAGAAACCGCCGCGTCAGCGAAAGCGATTGCCGAGCAGTGCGATGTGATCATCACCATGCTGCCGAACTCCCCGCACGTGAAAGAGGTGGCGTTGGGTGAAGGCGGCATTATTGAAGGCGCGAAGCCGGGCACCGTGCTGATCGATATGAGCTCCATCGCGCCGCTGGCGAGCCGCGAAATCAGCGAAGCGCTGAAAGCGAAAGGCGTCGATATGCTGGATGCGCCGGTCAGCGGCGGCGAACCGAAGGCCATCGACGGTACGCTGTCGGTGATGGTGGGCGGGGATAAAGCGATTTTCGACAAATATTACGATCTGCTGAAAGCGATGGCGGGTTCGGTGGTGCATACCGGCGAGATCGGCGCGGGCAACGTGACCAAGCTGGCCAACCAGGTGATCGTGGCGCTGAACATTGCGGCGATGTCCGAAGCGCTGACGCTGGCGACCAAAGCGGGCGTGAACCCGGATCTGGTATATCAGGCCATCCGCGGCGGGCTGGCCGGGAGTACCGTACTGGATGCCAAAGCGCCAATGGTGATGGACCGCAACTTCAAGCCGGGTTTCCGTATCGATCTGCATATCAAAGATCTGGCGAATGCGCTGGACACTTCTCACGGCGTGGGCGCCCAGCTGCCGCTGACCGCCGCGGTGATGGAGATGATGCAGGCGCTGCGCGCCGACGGTTTGGGTACCGCCGACCACAGCGCGCTTGCATGCTACTACGAAAAACTGGCGAAAGTGGAAGTCACTCGCTAACAAGAAGGGCGCGGATGCGCGCCCTGTAATTCTTGCCTCGCGCGGCACTGTCAGGCTACATAACTATGAAAATCGTAATCGCCCCAGACTCTTATAAAGAAAGCCTCTCGGCCACCGAGGTTGCTCAGGCTATAGAAAAAGGTTTTCGGGAAATTTTCCCCGATGCGCTCTACGTGAAGGTTCCTCTCGCCGATGGCGGAGAAGGTACCGTTGAGGCGATGATTGCCGCGACGCAGGGAACCGAAATGAGCGCCTGCGTGACGGGGCCGCTGGGTGTTCCGGTTAATGCCTGCTGGGGGCTCTCCGGCGACGGCAAAACCGCGTTTATCGAAATGGCTGCGGCCAGCGGGCTGGGGCTGGTGCCGCCCGCTCAGCGTAACCCGCTATTGACGACGTCGCGCGGTACCGGCGAGCTGATTTTGCAGGCGCTGGATCATGGGGCGAAAAATATCATCATTGGCATTGGCGGCAGCGCCACCAATGACGGCGGCGCGGGGATGGTTCAGGCGCTGGGCGCGCGTCTCTGCGATGCCAACGGCGTGGAGATTGGCAACGGCGGCGGTAGTCTGTGTAGCCTCAATTCGATAGATCTCTCCGGTCTTGATGCGCGACTGCATGATTGCGCTATTCGGGTCGCCTGCGATGTCACCAATCCGCTGACTGGCGATACTGGCGCATCAAGGATATTTGGTCCGCAGAAAGGGGCTACCGAAGCGATGATCCGCGAGCTGGACAGCAACCTGGCGCACTATGCGGACGTTATTAAGGCCGATCTGCATGTCGATGTGAAGCAGGTTGCCGGCGCGGGCGCGGCGGGCGGTATGGGCGCAGCGCTGATGGCGTTCCTGAACGCTGAATTACGCAGCGGGATTGAAATCGTGACCCAGGCGCTGAATCTGGAAGAGCATATCCTCGATTGTTCGCTGGTGGTGACCGGTGAAGGCCGGCTGGATAGCCAGAGTATTAACGGTAAAGTGCCGGTTGGCGTGGCGAACGTGGCGAAAAAGTATCATAAGCCGGTAATTGGCATTGCCGGTAGTCTGACCCGGGACGTCGGCGTGGTTCACCAGTATGGGATTGATGCGGTGTTTAGCGTACTGACCAGCGTAACGACGCTCGAAGAGGCGTTTCGCGGCGCGGCGGACAATATTTATCATGCGTCGCGTAATATTGCGGCGACATTGCAGGTTGGGATGGCGACGGAAGGATGACAACCGTCGGTAAACCCTCTATACTGCGCGCCGAAGCTGACCAGACAGTCGCCGCTTCGTCGTCGTCCTCTTCGGGGGAGACGGGCGGAGGGGAGGAAAGTCCGGGCTCCATAGGGCAGGGTGCCAGGTAACGCCTGGGGGGCGCAAGCCCACGACCAGTGCAACAGAGAGCAAACCGCCGATGGCCCACGCAAGTGGGATCAGGTAAGGGTGAAAGGGTGCGGTAAGAGCGCACCGCGCGTCTGGTAACAGTTCGCGGCACGGTAAACTCCACCCGGAGCAAGGCCAAATAGGGGTTCATAAGGTACGGCCCGTACTGAACCCGGGTAGGCTGCTTGAGCCAGTGAGCGATTGCTGGCCTAGATGAATGACTGTCCACGACAGAACCCGGCTTAACGGTCAGCTTCCTCATTCAAAGAAAACCCTCGTCAGCAATGGCGGGGGTTTTTGCTTCATACGGCAGGTTGAAACACAGGGCAGATGAATGCCAGTCCACGACGCTATACCCCAAAAGAAAGCGGCACAATGGAGGAAACAGGTCTGCCATCAACCGCATTATGACTCATGCGGTTATGCGTCCTTCTCGCTTAATTAATATATTTAAAATAAATGAATTCAATTATAGCATTCATGTTTATTATGTATCTCCTGATTTAACTACATTTATGCGAACTATTTTTTACATTTCGTCATCGGCTTATGAAAAATAATAGCCAGCCACATCGGTGATAATTAATCAGGATAAAACAAAAAATGAAATTAATGACTCGCATTGCAGTGACAACCGTCCTCGCTACGGGCTTCTCAATGGCGGCACAGGCTGCGGATGTTAACGCTGCGCCAGCCCCGGCGCAGGATCCGATTGTCCAACACTTAAAATTGACCCAGGATCAGGTAACGAAAATTAAAAGCCTGCACCAGCAGCTGGAAAAAAACGTTCAGCAGATCTCCCAGAAGGATATTAAAGACGGCGTATTATTTGATGTGATTGATTCCGGAAAATGGAATGAAAAAGCGGTCAAAGATCAGCTGGCGGCGTTTAGTAAAGTCGAACAGCAGGTCCGCTATTATCGCGTGAAGTACTATTTTGATGTGAATCAGGTCCTGACGCCAGAACAGCGTAAGCAGGTCCAAAAAGATTTAGCTCAGGCGCTGAGTGAGTAAATCTATCGGCCCCGGCCGGGGCCGATATTGACGTCAGGCGACGCTTTCTTCTTCCTGGAGCCGTATCTCCGCTTCTGCGACGATCGCCTCCAGTTCGCTCAACATCTCTTCATAACCAAAGCTAACCGTTGTCATGGTTTCTGGCTGCGGCTGCGATGCTGCCAGCACCGCTTTTTTTGTTTTCTTCTTGCCCACTGACACACTCCCTTACTGCCGTTGTTACACAGGTAAATCTATCAGCAAAGCGCGCAGCGGCGTATCGGCAACGAGGGTAATGTTAGCTTCGTCACGAATAAACGCGCCATCGCCGCAGGTCAAAGCCTGTTTCTCTTCTTCCTGCACTCGCGCATGTACCGTGCCGTGAATCGACTGCAGGTAGGCGCGCGGGCCGTGGAGCTGCACGTTAAGCTGCTCGCCTTTCGCCAGATTGATATGGTGGATCCATACCTGCTGGCGCAGCTGGAGACTGTTCTGGCTGCCGTCCGGCGAAGCCAGCAGCTGCTGCGCTCCCTCGGCGATAGCGATTTTTTGCACCAGCGGGTTTTCATGCTGCGGGCAGGCGTCCAGCCACAGCTGGATTCGCGTCAGCGAGCTCTCTTTGCTCAGGTTGTGCTCGCTGTAGCTCACGCCGGGCTGGGTGGATATCAGCAGCGCTTCGCCAGCTTTAGCCTGGATATGGTTGCCATCGCTGTCGCGGTATTCCGCTTCACCTTCCAGTATCAGGTTCAGAATGTCGACTTTCGGATAGGTACGCGGCTGGAACGACGCGCCGGGCGCCAGGACTTCCTGGTTGAGCACGCGCAGCGACGCGTAACCTAGCAATTTCGGGTCGAAGTAGTGGCCAAAGGAAAAGGTGTAGCGGGCCTGCAGCCAGCCGAAGTCGGCTTGACCGCACTGTTTGGCTGTTCGGGTTGTAATCATCTTCTTGACCTCTCTTTACACTAAATCAATGGTAAAGGTATGGACGCTGTATTGTTAGCCAGATATTCTGCCCGGTATGTTCAAATTTCCTGAATGAGAGAACGATGGCTAAAGAGAGAGCATTAACGCTGGAAGCGTTACGCGTTATGGATGCGATTGACCGGCGCGGAAGCTTTGCGGCGGCGGCTGATGAGCTTGGTCGGGTGCCTTCAGCGCTCAGCTATACCATGCAAAAGCTGGAAGAAGAGCTGGATGTCGTTCTGTTTGACCGTTCAGGTCATCGAACAAAATTCACCAACGTTGGCCGAATGCTGCTCGAGCGCGGGCGCGTTCTGCTGGAAGCGGCGGATAAGCTGACAACCGATGCCGAAGCGCTATCGCGCGGCTGGGAAACGCACCTGACCATCGTCACCGAGGCGCTGGTACCTACCACCGACCTGTTTCCGCTAATTGAAAAGCTCGCGACCAAATCGAACACCCAGCTGTCGATTATTACCGAAGTGCTGGCCGGAGCATGGGAGCGTCTTGAGCAGGGGCGGGCGGATATTGTCGTTGCGCCGGATATGCATTTCCGTTCCTCCTCGGAAATTAACTCCCGTAAGCTCTACTCGGTTATGAGCGTCTACGTTGCCGCCCCCGACCATCCCATTCACCTCGAGCCTGAGCCGCTTTCTGAAGTCACGCGCGTGAAGTATCGCGGCGTGGCGGTGGCGGACACCGCCCGCGAACGTCCGGTGCTGACGGTGCAGCTGCTTGATAAACAGCCGCGATTAACCGTGAGCTCGATCGAAGATAAACGCCAGGCGCTGCTGGCAGGGTTGGGCGTCGCCACGATGCCCTATCCGCTGGTTGAGCGGGATATTGCCGAAGGGCGCCTGCGGGTGGTCAGCCCGGAATACAGCAACGAGATCGACATTATTATGGCCTGGCGCCGGGACAGCATGGGTGAGGCAAAATCATGGTGTCTGCGGGAAATCCCGAAGCTATTTATGGCCAGATAAAACAAAATGCGCCCCTTTTTGACGAGGGGCGCATGGTCAGTAAGAGGTCGGTTTCGGGTCCGGCCCGAAGCGGTTATTGCCGGGAGTGCCGTTCTGGCAATTGAAGACCAGGATCACCAGCCAGCCGATCACGGGGATCAGCAGCAATAACAGCCACCATGCCGAGCGGTCGGTGTCGTGCAATCGACGAAACTGCACCGCCCACCACGGTAAGAATATCAGCACGCCATAGATGGTCGTCAGAATGCCTTCCCCTCCGGCGCGCTGCCATCCGAGCATTTTATCAATAATGCTGAGTACGCCGGTCAGGATGATGTTGACCAGAATAAACATCCAGTACTCTTTGCGCCGGGCGCGGCCGCCAAATCCAATGTAGTTTTTTAATACTTTAAGATACCAGTCCATTTTTACGCCTCGATTAACCGTCAATCACTTGTTTTTAAAGCGATCGAAATAAGAATAGACGTGAATGAAATGCTGGTAAATATTTGTTTTGTGAATTATTGGGCGCGGTAAATGGCGCCCAACGGATTAGCGGAAGCGAAGATCGCGGCCGTGCGGTTCGTTAAGATCCTGCTGCGGGCCGACGGAGATAATCCCGGTTGGGTTGATCGTCTTATGGCTACGGTAGTAATGGTTGCGAATATGGGCAAAATCCACCGTTTCCGCCATGCCCGGCATCTGGTAGATATCGCGCAGGAAGCCATAAAGATTGAGATAATCGCTGATGCGGCGTTTGTCGCATTTAAAGTGGGTCACATACACCGGGTCGAAACGAACCAGGGTGGTCCACAGACGAATATCGGCCTCCGTCAGCTGGTTACCGGTCAGGAAGCGGTGTTGACCAAGGATTTGTTCCAGACGCTCCAGAGACGTAAATACCCCATCGACCGCTTCGTCATAGGCCTGCTGGCTGGTGGCGAATCCGGCTTTATAGACCCCGTTGTTGACGTTGTCATAGATCCAGCCGTTCAGCTCATCAATTTGCGCGCGCAGCTCAGGCGGGTAGTAATCTCCAGCGCGGGCACCCAGTCCGTCAAATGCGGTATTCAACATGCGGATGATTTCCGCCGACTCATTGCTGACGATGGTTTGCTGCTTTTTGTCCCACAATACCGGCACCGTGACGCGCCCGCTGTAGTGGGGATCGGCATGCAGATAAAGCTGATAAAGAAATTCGTGCTGGTAGAGGGTATCGCCCGTCGCTGCCGGGAAGCTATCGTCGAAAGTCCAGCCGTTCTCGAACATCAGGGGGTTGACCACGGAGACGGAGATAAACGGCTCCAGTCCTTTCAGGCTGCGCAGGATCAGGGTGCGATGCGCCCATGGGCAGGCCAGAGAAACGTACAGATGGTAACGGTCTTTTTCCGCAGCGAACCCGGCTTCGCCGCTTGGGCCCGGCGCGCCGTCGGCGGTTAGCCAGTTGCGAAAGGCGGACACAGAACGCTTAAATCGCCCTCCGGTGGATTTGGTGTCATACCAGGTATCGTGCCAGACGCCGTCAACTAATTGTCCCATTATTTCCTCCTTCAGATAGCAAAAGCGAGGAGAAGTCCCCTCGCTTTTTTATTTACTAGTATAGTGCGCTTACCACTTTTTATTCAGGACGCGGTCAATACTAAAGGCGCCTGGACCGGTGATAGCCAGCAGCAGGAAGCCGCCTGCGATGCTCAGGTTTTTCATGAACATCAGCGAGTTCACGCCCTCAGCAAAGTTGCTGTGGAACAGAAACGCGGTCAGCACGGTGAAGCCTGCGGTGAACAGCGCGGTGGTGCGGGTCAGGAAACCGAACAGAATCGCCAGACCGCCGCCGAATTCAAGCAGGATAACCAGCGGCAGCATAAACCCAGGGACGCCCATGGCTTCCATATATTGTTGAGTACCCGCATAACCGGTGATTTTTCCCCAACCTGCGGTGATAAACAGAATGGGCATCAGAATGCGCGCTACCAGTACACCAACATCTTCTAATTTTTTCATTTCTTACTCCAGAAAACCCAAAGGGCGGCGATTTTGTTTTTTGGTGCAATCCTGCGTAGTTACGCGGGCTTGCTGTCGATGGAGAGGATATTAGCGAGGATGAGATGTGATTGTTAGCAAGGAAAACTGTAGATCTTCTTCAAAGTTTCTGAGTAATTATTGATAAAGGACATGAATGTAAGTGGGGCTGTAGCGGGTCGTACAGGCGGTGCTGCGCAAAATGACGGCAGACGCTGAAAGGCGAAAGCGGTCTGCTGGTGAGCAAGAAGAGGGGCAAACCTGACGGGGACAGTGGGGATTGAGGGATGCCGGGCGGCGGCTGGCGCCGGACCCGGTCATTAGCCTTAGCGCGAGGTGGCCTGACGCAGCAGATTGCGTGCCATCCGCCAGGTGCTCCAGATACCGAGGCTGCGCTTTGCCCAGCGCATCAAAAAGCGCGGATGGCGAACGGACCATATTGCTACGATGCCGCTGCCGACCATCGCCCATGAACGCAGATTGAGGAAGGTGTTCCAGCCGCGATCAATGGGCGCGGTCGCTTCAATCCAGTGGCGGTGGCTGGCGCTAAGGTCCAGCCGCTGCTGTTGGATCAGGCGCAGCAAAAGCGCTTTTTGTCGTTCGCGTTCCTGCTGTTCGCGGCTCATGGCTTATCGTCCTCCAGCAATGCGCGGTCGTTAGCCAGCTCCTGACGCGTGAAGCGCAGGAACGTTGAACGTCGGGCTTTGCGTAAGGTCCAGATACCGCCAATGAGCGCTGCCAGCAGCAGGATAGCGGTGGTGGCGATCATCACGTTGAGCCGATACTGCGCATCGACGGCCCAGATGATGAGCACCAGCATGCTCATCAGCCCGAACGCGGCAAACAGCAGCGTCAGCCCGAGCATCAGGAACAGCTGGAAGAGATTGGCTTTCTCCTCTTCCAGCTCCACGACGACCAGGCGCAGGCGCGTTTCCACCATCTCGACCAGCAAAGTGACTATTCGCTGACCGATGCCGAAAACGCTTTGCCCAGGTCCTTGCGTGCTTTTAGAGTTCGCCATAATTAACGACGCGTCAGCAGGACACCCAGTACCAGCCCGACGGCAGCACCAATTCCCACGCCGGTCCAGGGGTTTTCACGGACGTATTCATCTGCACGCGCAGCGGTTTCTCGCGTTTGCTTCAGGAGAGCATCGCTGGTTTCACCCAGTCGAGCACGGCTTTCCTTCAGCGCGCTTTCGGCTTTACTGCGCAGCTTACCAATCTCTTCTTTCGACTTATCCGTGGAGGAGTTCAGCACTTCTTCCAGGGTATCAGCCAGCGTCTTCAGTTCCGCACGCAGGTCTTCTGCAACGTTATCTTTAGCCATGTTTATCTCCTGTTAAAGTGGTCCATATTGGTCTTGCTTAATCGATTAGTACTCGCGAGACTGCAGCTCTTTCAGTTCCTGCTGCGCTTCATCAAGTTTACGTTGACGCTTGCTGATTTTGTCAGCATCGCCTTTCTGTTCGGCTTCGCGCAGGTCGTTCCGACGTTCGGTAATTTCTTCCTGCTGTTTGGCGATTTTTTTCTGGTGATCGGCTTTGAGCTGGCTGTCGCTGCAGTGCGCTTTTACTTCGCTCAGCGCCTTTTTCAGACCGTCAATACGGTGCTGGTTATGATGCTTTTCTGCGTAGCTGATCTCCCGCTGGATATCCTGCTCTTTTTCCTGGCAAGGGGAGATGGCAAAGGCGCTGGCGCTCAGTGATGACAGAACCAGGATCAAAGCGATGCGGTGTTTCATGGATACGACCTTCCATTGTGTGGGGGAATATCTCAGGATATCCCCTATCCAGTTGAGTAACGTGAGTCTGGTGACGCCCGCAAACTTAATGATAGTAAGTAAACCGGGAAATCACCAAACAGGGTGAATATATTCGGAATTTTCGTGGATTACCCGAATCTGTGCGGCGTATCGCGCAGGCGCGAAATCCAGGCGGTAGGCGAATCATCGTCTTCCACTAAAGCGATAATATAACCATGCGGTAGAGCGCGGCCCAAAACTTCTTTTGCCGCAGCGCCCTGAGCGCTGGAGTCAAACTTGATAAGCAAACCGTCATTCTGCGGCGTAATGCTTTTAAAACGGATACCGTTAGCGTCGAGATGGTGCCAGACGGAAAAACCGTCCGGCATGCTGATACCCTGACTAACGGGACGAATAGCCAGCGTGGATTCCTGCTGTTGCACGGTGAGCCAGAGCCAGAACAGGCCGCACAGGAGTAGCGAACCGCCCAGCACCCAGCTTATCTGACGCAGAGAGGAGCGTGTCATCTCCATTGTTAGCCCCGGCTTCTGTATTTTTTCTTCCACAGGACAATCAGCGAACCTATCAGGCCAAACACCAGCAGCGCGACGGGCAGCAGCATCAGGCAGGACATCAGCTGATCTTCATACTTCAGGAATACCGGCGTTTTCCCCAGCAGGTATCCCAGCGAGGTCAGAATCAGAACCCACAGCAGCCCGCTCATCCAGTTAAAAAACTGGAAGCGTGTGCTGCTCAGGCCTGATAGCCCGGCGATGGTCGGCAGCAGCGTACGAACGAAAGCAATAAAGCGGCCAATCAGCAGTGCGGAAAGCCCGTGCTTATGGAACAGGTGATGCGCGCGCTGATGATAGTGCGAAGGGAGGTGCGATAGCCAGTTTTGTACGATTCGCGTATTGCCCAGCCATCGGCCCTGAATATAGCTCAGCCAGCAGCCGAGACTTGCCGCCGCGGTGAGCAGCAGCAGCGTTTCCGGAAAGCCCATCGCGCCTTTAGCTATCAGGACGCCGACCAGCACAAGCAGGCTATCGCCGGGCAAAAAGGCGGCGGGCAGCAAACCGTTCTCAAGGAACAAAATCATAAATAAGACAAAGTACAGCATGCCAATCATGGAGGGATTAGCGAGAGTTTCGTAATCCTGAGCCCACAAGGCGTTCAATAATTGGGTTAATAGTTCCATTCACGATTCCTGGTACATCGGTTAACGGCACGTCTGAACGCGGTATATGCACGGCGACATAGCTTTTTATTAGATTATGGTCGCTACTGCGCTCTGAACGGTTCCCTGTTTAAAAGTGAAGTAAGCCAAAGCTTACTCTCAGAACGACAAAATGCATCTAATTGTAACAAACCCGCTGACTTTACGTCATAGAAATTGCAGTTTGTTGCATTCTGATTTTGCTGATTGCGAAGGAGGGTGGCGAGTGTATTTACACAGGCTGACACTATATATGCTTTGCTTACCCTGAGGCTTTGCGGGCAGCGGAGGAATCGCTGCCCTGCAGAAGGAGAACGTCTATTTTACGCCGTTGGCGGCCGTATCGAGATGAACCACGGGATTATCGGCAAACAGGTAGCGATCGGCATTGAATTCAAAGTCGTCGCTGGTTTCGTTGAACAACATCAGCTTGGTATTTTCCAGATGCTGCCACATCGCCAGCTTAGCCGCATGCGGATCTTTGCGAATCAGCGCTTTAAGAATTTGGTCATGATCGTCGCACCAGTTATCGACGGTACGTGAGTCGATATGGTCGTGCAGTTTTTTCCAGTACGGGTTATGCACGCGCTGGGTCCACATTTTTTCGACGATAGCGGCTAACGCCGTATTTTGCGTCGCCAGCGCGACCTGGACATGGAACTGAAGATCCCATTCGGAATCGCGGAAGCACTTCTCTTTACGCGCTTTTTCCTGGATTTCCATCAGCTTCATGATGTCCTGCTTGGTCACCTGAGTCGCCGCGAATTCGGCAATATTGCTTTCTATCAGCTGACGGGCCTGCAACAGCTCAAAAGGACCATAATTGGCAAATTCCAGCGATTCGTCGGCAATTTGCTGATGTTTTGGATGATTAGAGATGACGTGGATGCCGGAGCCTTTGCGGACCTCAACGTAGCCTTCAACTTCCAGCATAATGATGGCTTCGCGAACCACGGTACGACTTACGCTTTTTTCATCCGCGATAAACCGCTCTGCGGGTAGCTTATCGCCCACAAGGTAGACACCTTGTTCAATGCGCGTTTTAAGCTCAGCAGCAAGCTGCTGATACAGACGACGCGATTCAGTGATTTCCATATTCGCTCCCGGGAGATGGCGACAATATTGGATTTGTTATACCACTTTTACGCGCTTCTCACCATAAGAAGAGACGAAAAAGCCGCCTTAATCAAGGCGGCTTTCGGAGAGGATAACTCGCGTGCGTCTAACTTTGCGTGGCGGGTTTACTCGTTTCCAGCGGCGTCGTGTCGTCATCCGCCGGTTTATTTTTCAGCACGGTCCAGATAACCACGGCGCCCAGCACATCGAAAACCGCCAGCACGGCGAACAGCGGGCTAAAGCCGATAGTGTCCGCCAGCGCGCCAACCACCAGGGCAAACATCGTGCTCGCCAGCCAGGCGGCCATACCGGTCATGCCGTTCGCCGTCGCTACTTCGTTACGCCCAAACACGTCGGAAGAGAGGGTAATTAACGCACCGGACAGCGCCTGGTGAGCAAAGCCGCCGACGCACAGCAGGGCGATAGCGACAAACGGGCTGGTGAACAGACCGATCATCCCCGGGCCAATCATCAGCACCGCGCCCAGGGTGACGACCATTTTGCGCGAAACGATGAGGTTAACGCCAAACCAGCGCTGGAACAGCGGCGGCAGATAGCCCCCAACGATACAGCCAAGATCGGCAAACAGCATCGGCATCCACGCAAACATCGCGATCTCTTTCAGGTTAAAGCCGTAGACTTTAAACATGAACAGCGGGATCCAGGCGTTGAAGGTCCCCCACGCCGGCTCGGCAAGGAAACGCGGCAGGGCGATACCCCAGAACTGACGGTTGCGCAGAATCTGCCACGGCGACATTTTCTTGCCGTTGTTGGTCTGATGCTGAGATTCCTGGCCGCCGATAATGTAGTCGCGTTCTTCTTCAGTTAATTTTTTCTGATCGCGCGGGTGTTTGTAGAAAATCAGCCACGCCATCGCCCAGGCAAAGCTCAGAACGCCGGAGATAATAAACGCCATCTGCCAGCTGTGCATCACGATGGCCCAAACCACCAGCGGTGGGGCAATCATGGCGCCGATCGAGGAGCCGACGTTGAAGTAGCCGACGGCGATTGAACGCTCTTTTGCCGGGAACCATTCGGAGCTGGCTTTCAGGCCCGCAGGGATCATTGCCGCTTCGGCGGCACCCACCGCGCCGCGCGCCAGCGCCAGACCGCCCCAGCTTCCCGCCAGCGCCGTAGAGCCGCAGAACACCGCCCATGCGATAGCAAAGAAGGCATAGCCGATTTTAGTGCCTAAAACATCCAGCACGTAGCCGGCAACGGGTTGCATAACGGTGTAGGCAGCGGAATAGGCCGCGATGATATAGGAATACTGTTGGGTGGAGATGTGTAACTCTTCCATCAGAGTCGGCGCAGCTGCCGCCACAGTGTTACGCGTTAGGTACCCCAGCACGGTACCTAACGTCACCAGTGCGATCATGTACCAACGTAACCCTTTAATTTTACGCATGTAAACCTCATCGTTTGTTATATATCCGCAGCGGGTGCGGCTATCTTCCAGCCCTGTAACTGAGGCGAAGAAGGTGAAACGGAGGGTTCAGGAGAGGAAACCTCGTATGGCCCGAACCTTGCCATTAACTGTTGTGTCTAATTCGGTGTCCATACCGGTAAATCCGACGTGATAGTTCGTCGGTAATGCATTCCGTCGGTTTATATGTTTCGACGGCAGCAAGATAACTTGTCATACAACTTCAAAAGTTGAGTGACGTCACAAAAGTGGGAAAGTTTGTGTGGGCATTCGTTCATGCGAAAAAGGCCAGAGCTGGCGCGCTCTGGCGGGGCGTTTACTCCTTTCATGGTACTTTTTTTGTCATCGTTTATTGATCTAACTCACGAAAAATACTTCGGCCTGTGGAAATTGGTGTGATAACTTTGTCAGCATTATAGTCAATCATCTGATGGGCTCCCCAGGGGGCGAAGAGGACACGAAAATGACACCGTTTATGACCGAAGATTTTCTGCTTGATACCGAGTTTTCCCGCCGCCTGTACCACGATTACGCGAAAGACCAGCCGATTTTTGACTATCACTGCCACCTGCCGCCGCAGCAGATCGCGGAGAATTATCGTTTCAAAAATCTGTATGACATCTGGCTGAAAGGCGATCACTATAAATGGCGCGCGATGCGTACTAACGGCGTAGCCGAGCGTTTGTGCACCGGCGATGCTTCCGATCGCGAGAAATTTGACGCCTGGGCGGCCACCGTACCGCATACCATCGGTAACCCGTTATACCACTGGACGCATCTTGAGCTGCGCCGTCCTTTTGGTATTACAGGTAAGGTTCTCTCTCCGGCGACGGCGGATGAAATCTGGAATCAGTGCAACGATCTGCTGGCGCAGGATAGCTTTTCCGCTCGCGGCATCATGCAGCAGATGAACGTGAAAATGGTCGGCACCACCGACGATCCGGTCGATTCGCTGGAACATCACGCCTCCGTCGCTAAAGACAGTTCATTCTCCGTGAAAGTACTGCCGAGCTGGCGCCCGGACAAAGCCTTCAATATCGAACAGGCCACCTTCAACGACTACATGGCGAAGCTGGGCGAAGTGTCTGACACCGACATTCGCCGCTTTGCCGACCTCCAGTCCGCGCTGACCAAACGTCTGGATCACTTCGCCGCTCACGGTTGTAAAGTTTCTGACCACGCGCTCGACGTGGTGCTGTTCGCCGAAGCCAACGAAAGCGAACTGGATAGCATCCTGGCGCGTCGTCTGGCGGGTGAAGCCCTCAGCGAGCATGAAGTCGCGCAGTTCAAAACGGCGGTTCTGGTCTTCCTCGGCGCGGAATACGCCCGCCGCGGCTGGGTGCAGCAGTACCACATCGGCGCGCTGCGCAACAACAACCTGCGCCAGTTCAAACTGTTAGGGCCGGATGTAGGGTTTGACTCCATTAACGACCGCCCGATGGCGGAAGAGCTGTCCAAACTGCTCAGCAAACAGAACGAAGAAAACCTGCTGCCGAAAACGATCCTCTACTGCCTGAACCCGCGCGACAACGAAGTGCTGGGTACCATGATCGGCAACTTCCAGGGTGAAGGCATGCCGGGCAAGATGCAGTTCGGTTCCGGCTGGTGGTTCAACGATCAGAAAGACGGTATGGAACGTCAGATGACCCAGCTGGCGCAGCTTGGCCTGCTGAGCCGCTTTGTCGGGATGCTGACCGATAGCCGCAGCTTCCTCTCCTACACCCGTCATGAATACTTCCGCCGCATCCTGTGCCAGATGATTGGCCGCTGGGTTGAAGCGGGAGAAGCGCCGGCGGATATTCAGCTGCTGGGCGAGATGGTGAAAAACATTTGCTTTAACAATGCGCGTGACTACTTCGCCATTGAACTGAACTAAGACCAGAGGTCGGTTGATATGCAATACATTAAAATCCATTCGCACGATAACGTCGCGGTAGCGTTGGCGGATATGGCGGCAGGCACGGTAGTCACCATTGACGGCGATACGGTCACGTTGGCGCAGGATATTGCGCGCGGGCATAAGTTTACGCTGCGCGGCATTGCGAAGGGAGACAACGTCATTAAGTATGGTCTGCCGATAGGGCATGCGCTGGCGGATATTGCGCCGGGGGAACATATCCACTCCCATAATACGCGTACTAACTTAAGCGATCTCGACGCGTACAGCTATCAACCGGATCTGATCGAACCCGCCGCGCAGCCGGCGGATCGCGACATCCAGATTTATCGTCGCGCCAACGGTGAAGTCGGGGTGCGCAACGAGCTGTGGATCCTGCCGACCGTCGGCTGCGTTAACGCCATGGCGCGCCAGATGCAGAACCGTTTTCTGAAGGAAACCAACGACGCGGAAGGTATCGACGGCGTTCATCTCTTCAGCCATACCTACGGCTGCTCACAGCTCGGTGACGATCACATCAACACCCGTACCATGCTGCAAAATATGGTGCGCCACCCGAACGCCGGGGCGGTACTGGTGGTCGGCCTGGGCTGCGAAAACAATCAGGTTGATGCCTTCCGCGAAACGCTGGGCGAGTTCGACCCTGACCGCGTCCACTTTATGATCTGCCAGCACCAGGATGACGAAGTGGAAGCCGGGCTGGAGCATCTGCGCCAGCTATATGAAGTGATGCGCCACGACAAGCGCGAGCCGGGTAAGCTGAGCGAACTGAAGTTTGGTCTTGAGTGCGGCGGCTCTGACGGTTTGTCCGGCATCACCGCAAACCCGATGCTGGGCCGCTTCTCGGATTATCTGATTGCCAACGGCGGCACCACCGTGCTGACCGAAGTGCCGGAAATGTTCGGCGCCGAGCAGCTGCTGATGAGCCACTGTCGCGATGAAGAGACGTTTGGCAAGCTGGTGACGATGGTTAATGATTTCAAACAGTACTTTATCGCTCATGACCAGCCGATTTATGAGAATCCATCGCCGGGCAACAAAGCGGGCGGTATCACGACGCTGGAGGATAAGTCGCTGGGCTGCACGCAGAAAGCGGGCTCCAGCCAGGTGGTCGACGTCCTGCGCTATGGAGAGCGGCTAAAAGTGCACGGCCTGAACCTGCTGAGCGCCCCGGGCAACGATGCGGTTGCGACCAGCGCCCTGGCCGGCGCGGGCTGCCATATGGTGCTCTTCAGCACCGGTCGCGGCACGCCGTACGGCGGTTTTGTGCCAACGGTGAAAATTGCCACCAACAGTGAACTGGCGGCGAAGAAAAAACACTGGATCGACTTCGATGCCGGTCAGCTGATTCACGGTAAAGCGATGCCGCAGCTGCTGGAGGAGTTTGTCGATACCATTGTGGCCTTTGCGAACGGTAAGCAGACCTGCAATGAGCGTAATGATTTCCGCGAACTGGCGATATTCAAAAGCGGCGTCACCCTTTAATTACTCGTCATCTTTCGCACCACCGCTGCGGCGTGAAATCTTATTGAGTAATAAATGGAGTCGTTTCAAAAGCGGCGTTTCAGAGTATG
>NZ_VOJB01000072.1:32391-85803 GCF_007910085.1 Klebsiella sp. ME-303
CGCTTTAAGCTACAGCTGGCCGTCTATAGCGCCACCATTGGCGTGCATTTCTTTTTGATGGGCGCCTGGCCGGCGGGAATGAGCGCCGAGCTGAATACCGTCCGCACCCTGATCTCCATGCGCACTCGCAGGCTGTGGGTGATGGCTCTGTTTATCGTGCTCACCCTGGTGCTGGGGCTGGCGAAGCTGCAGCACGCCATGGAGCTGCTGCCGATTATTGGCACCCTGGCCAGTACCTGGGCGCTCTTTCGCTGCTCGGGTCTAACCGTCCGCTGCGTCATGTGGTGTTCGACCGCCTGCTGGGTGATCCACAACTTTTGGCTGGGCTCGATCGGCGGCACCCTGATTGAAGGCAGCTTCCTGTTGATGAACGGTCTGAATATCATCCGATTCCGGCGGATGCAAAAGCGCGGTATCGATCCGTTTAAAGCGGAAAAGGCGGGGCAGAAAGAGAACCCCTCCGCGCGTTAGCGGAGGGGAGAGGAGAGATTAACTGCGCAGGGCGTTTTTTGCCAGCTGTTCGTCTTCAGCGATACAGGCGGCGGCGGTGAACAGCGCATCGGTCGAGGAGTTCAGCGCGGTTTCGCAGGAGTCCTGCAGAACGCCGATGATGAAGCCCACGGCGACCACCTGCATGGCGATATCGTTCGGGATACCAAACATATTACAGGCCAGCGGGATCAGCAGCAGCGACCCGCCCGCCACGCCGGAAGCGCCGCAGGCGCACAGCGAGGCGACCACGCTCAGCAGCAGCGCGGTCGGCAGATCGACCGGAACATTAAGCGTGTGTACGGCCGCCAGGGTCAGAACCGTGATGGTAATCGCCGCCCCGGCCATGTTAATGGTCGCGCCCAGCGGAATAGAGACCGAATAGGTATCGCGATCCAGATTCAGCTTTTCGCACAGGGCCATATTCACCGGAATGTTGGCGGCGGAGCTGCGGGTAAAGAAGGCGTATACGCCGCTTTCGCGCAGGCAGGTCATCACCAGCGGATACGGGTTGCGGCGGATTTTCCAGAACACCAGCAGCGGGTTAATCACCAGCGCCACCAGCAGCATACAGCCAACCAGCACCAGCAGCAGCTGGGCGTAGCCCCACAGGGTTTCAAAACCGGTCGTCGCCAGCGTGGAAGCGACCAGGCCGAAGATACCCAGCGGCGCAAAGCGAATCACCACTTTAACGATAAAGGTGACCGCGTGGGACATGTCGTTAATCAGATTTTTGGTGGTTTCATTGCCGTGGCGCAGCGCGAATCCTAAACCGACGGCCCATACCAGAATCCCGATATAGTTGGCGTTCAGCAGCGCGTCAATGGGGTTAGAAACCATGCTCATCAGCAGCCCGCGCAGGACTTCGACGATACCCGACGGTGGGGTGATGCTCTCTGCCGCCGCGTTCAGGTGCAGCGTTGACGGAAAGAGGAAGCTGAACAGCACCGCGGTTAACGCGGCGGCAAAAGTCCCCAGCAGATAGAGGAACAGAATCGGGCGGATGCTGGTTTTCTGCCCCTGCTGATGGTTGGCGATAGAGGCCATGACCAGCATCAGTACCAACACCGGCGCCACCGCTTTCAGCGCGCCGACGAACAGCGTACCCAGCAGTCCAACCGCCACGGCGGCCGGTTTTGAGACCGTCGCCAGCAGCACGCCGAGTACCAGACCAATTAAAATTTGTTTGACCAGACTGCCCTGAGCCAGTCGCCGTAGCAGGGTCGATCGGGGTGATGGGGTTGCCATAATTCATTCCTTCCAGTGATGTCGCTGTCCGTCCCGGCTACGTATTATTTGTAACGTTTATGTCCGGATGTAAATAGATGTTTGCCTGGTTGAGTATACGGAAAGAACGCTTCTGGGGAAGGGTAAAATGCTGTTTATCGCGCTGGGATCTTATTTTTTAACTATGTATTAACTATTTTGTGACATGAGTAAGAATAATGCGCGGCAAACGTTGCCGACCGGGTGAAACGGGTCTTCACCCGGCCGTTTACGTCTTACTGCAGCTGTTTTTTCCGATCGTTCTGCTTATTGACCCAGGCGTTGATCAGCAGCGTCAGCACCAGAATACCGCCGACCACGCCCAGCGAAATGCCGATGGGAATATGGTAAAAATCGACAATCAGCATCTTGATGCCGATAAACACCAGAATCACCGACAGGCCGTACTTCAGCATGGAGAAACGCTCCGCGACGCCCGCCAGCAGGAAATACATCGCGCGCAGGCCGAGAATCGCGAACAGGTTTGAGGTCAGCACGATAAACGGATCGGTGGTCACGGCGAAGATGGCCGGAATGCTGTCGACGGCAAAGATAACGTCGCTCAGCTCGACCAGAATCAGCACCAGCAGCAGCGGCGTGGCATAGATAACACCGTTTTTGCGGGTAAAGAAGCGTTCACCTTCGATTTTATCCGTCATGCGCAGATGATTGCGGATCCAGCGCACCAGCGGTTTATCGCCGATCCCGGAATCGTCCTCTTTCGCCAGCGCCATCTTCACGCCGGTAAACAGCAGAAATGCGCCGAAGACGTAGAGCAGCCATTCAAACTGAGAAATCAGCCAGCTGCCGGCGAAGATCATGATCGTACGCAGCACGATCGCGCCCAGTACGCCGTAAACCAGCACTCTGCGCTGTAGCGCAGGCGGAACGGCAAAGTAGCTGAACAGCATCAGCCAGACGAAGACGTTATCCACGGCCAGCGCTTTCTCGATCAGGTAGCCGGTGAGGAACGCCAGCGCTTGCGGGTCGGCCACGGCGCGACCTTCGGTCTGCACCAGATACCACCAGAAAGCGGCGTTAAACAGCAGCGAGAGGGTAACCCAGAGAATGGACCAGCCAGCGGCCTGCTTCATGGTCATGCTATGCGCACCACGCCGTCCCTGCAGCAGCAGATCGATAGCCAGCATGATGACCACGACCGCTGCGAATCCGCCCCATAACAACGGTGTGCCGACAGTATTCATTACTATTTTCCTTACATAAAAACAAAACGGCTGACGTCGGAAGACGGCAGCCGCTGCGCTTTTATGCATAGACCTCGCCTTCCGGCAAGGTCTCACTTACAACAAGAATCTGTTGCCCGGCGACCGGATGCGGTTTTTCACGCATCGTAATGACGATCGGCCGGCAAGGAAGTTACTCCCCTTTGCGCGTAACAAAGTATTACAGGTTATAAATGGCGTCAATGGAGGCCGACGGACCATTTACACAGCTTTACGCCACAGGTTGACTATCCGCCGGGAAGACCACGCCGGTCTGGCGACGAATTTCGCTCAGCAGCTTCGCCGTGATGCGGCTCACTTCCAGACCCGGATGAGCCACCTCGTTGGCTTCGACCAGGCGAGCGAACTCCTCCGCTTCATACAGCATCGTATTGATATGCTGCGGCTGGGTGAGATCCTGAGGCTTGCCGCCGCGCGGCACGAAGCACACTTTCTGGCATTCGGAGATTTTTTCGATTACCAGCGCGCCGGCTTCGCCCTGAATTTCGCTGGGGATGGCGGAATCGCTGACCTTCGAGTGGTGCAGGGTGACATCGAAATCCCCGTAGCTGAGTACGACCGTGCCCTGGCCATCGACGCCGCTCTCCAGCAGGCTGGCGGTTGCGTGCACCGCGCGGGGCTCGCCCCACAGCGCCACCGCGGAGGCCAGACAGTAAAAGCCGATATCCATGATCGAGCCGTTAGAGAAGGCCGGATTGAAGGTGTTGGGATTTTCGCCGTCGAGATAGCGCTGATAGCGGGAAGAGTACTGGCAGTAGTTAATAAAGGCTTTGCGCAGCTTGCCGATCTTGTCGAACGATTGTTTAAGCAGCAGGAAATTTGGCAGGCTGGCGGTTTTGAACGCTTCGAAGAGCACCACGTTATTTTCCCGCGCCGTTTTGATTGCGGCTTCAACTTCCTGCAGGTGCGAGGCCAGCGGTTTTTCGCAAATCACGTGCTTTTTATGGCGCAGGAACAGGCGGGTTTGCGGGAAGTGCAGCGAGTTTGGGCTGGCGATATAGATCGCGTCAACGTCAGGGCTTTGCGCTAAATCTTCCAGCGAAGTGAACAGATGTTCGACGGGATAGTCGCTGGCGAAGGCCTGGGCTTGCTCAAGGCTGCGGGAGTAGATGGCGGTGAGTTTATATTTGCCGGTTTCATGGGCGGCATCGACAAACTGCTTGGTTATCCAGTTTGTGCCAACAACTGCGAAACGTATCATAAACGTTGACGAACTCCGTAAAAGGGACCTTTCGTCACTGTAGCACGCCATCATGACAAAACCAGTGCGCTATGGCGCAGAACGCTCTAACGAAAGCTGGGTCAGCCACAGGCGGGTATCAAACTCCAGCTGATGGTACTGTGGCTCCATATGGCAGCACAGCTGATAGAACGCTTTGTTGTGCTCTTTTTCCTTCAGGTGCGCCAGCTCGTGCACCACGATCATCCGCAGAAAATCCTCCGGCGCATCGCGAAAGACGGTGGCGACGCGAATTTCGGCTTTGGCCTTCAGCTTGCCGCCCTGAACGCGGGAGATGGCGGTATGCAGGCCGAGCGCGTTGTTGAGCACGTGGATCTTGTTGTCGTACATCACCTTATTGATCGGCGCCGCGCCGCGCAGAAAGCGGGACTTCAGATCCTGGGTATACTGGTACAGCGCTTTATCGTTGTTGATATCGTGACCCTGCGGATAGCGCTTTTTCAGCACCTCGCCGAGACGGTTCTGTTCGATTAACGCGGTGACCTGCGCCAGCAGGGATTCAGGGTAGCCCTGGAGATAGGTTAAAGTGCTCATGCGGCCTGTTTGCGTAATTCAGCGACAACAGCCGCGGATTCTAGCACCCCGCGCGGGCAGGATGCCAGAAAGGCAGCGTTACTCGATTATCGCGTCTTCGACCGCCCGGTAGCTAAAGAAGTCAAACAGCGCCTCTTTACGATGCAGCATGCTATCCACGCAGGCCATGCCGACAAACGCGCCGGTAAACTCGCCATAGCGGCTGTATTCATCGGAAAAACGCGAGGTGTCGTAGACCGCGCCGATGTTGAGGTATTTTTCGCCATCCACGGACCACGAGCACTGTATCTCCCGGCCATTAATCGCCATCGCCAGATAGATTTCCCCCTCCGTAAGGCAGATTTTCTGCGGGTCGTCGTGACGCTCACCGTTGTCCATATAAATAATGGCCAGCTGCGCTGCGCCGGAGGCTTCATCCCAGGTTTTATGCAAAAACAGATAGTTCATATTGTCGTAGTAAATCGCCAGGCCCGCGCTATGCTGATAAATCTCCGGGCTGAAATCCATTTTCGTGGTGATGGTGGCGTATACCGAGGTGAGCTTTTTCGCCAGCAGGCTGACTTTATTCAGCGAGCTCAGCGATTCCTGACCGCGTAAGGCAAGGTAACCCGCTTTACGCTCAAGGCTGGTAAAGCGCTGAAAGCGGATCCTCGGCGCATAGAAGGCGTTATCCAGCGCTTGCCCATCAAAATCATCCCTGTCTGGTTTAACCGGAAACGGCTGAGAAGGCAGATTAGACTCTTCCACCTGGTGCTGAGCGAGGTTCCCCCCGGCCGCCATGCGCAGCCAGCCATCGTCGCTCCATACCATCTTTTGTATCGCCGTCTCGCGGCCCAGCGGGCAGCGCAGCGCCTGGCGGAAGGGTCTGCTGCAAAGATGAGTTAACCAGACTTCGCCCGTCGGGGTCTCGACGTAGCTGCCGTGCCCGGCTTTTTGCAGATAGGTTTGCGGATTGAAGTAGTGTGGTTTGAGATGGTCTGCGTCGTGGCGCGCGTTAAAGTTCTCCGGCCAGGAGGTGACGATGGGGTTTTGCGGATCGCCTTCATAGGGGCCGGCGACCTGCGTTGCGCGCGCCATGGTGACCGCATGGCCGTAGCCGGTGCCGCCTTCGGCGACCATCAGGTAGTAATAGTCGCCGCGGCGCGTCAAATGCGGTGCTTCAATACAGCCGCGATCGGTACCGCCGCGCCAGATCCGCTGCGGATAGCCGACAACGCTTCGCGTTTGCGGCGAATACTCCACCAGGCAAATGGCGCCCGGTTTTTCGTAACCTTCGCGGGTTTCCCACTCCAGGGAAACGATCCATTTTTTTCCGTCGGTGTCGTGCAAAATGGAGGCATCGAACCCGGCAGAGTGGAGATAAACCGGCTCACTCCACGGGCCGGTGATTTCACTGGCGGTAATAAGATAGTTATCTACATCGAAATAACGTGAATTCATGGAATTCATCACGCCATAAATAACGTAGAACAGCTTTTCCTCTTCACACCAGGTCAGGCTCGGTGCCCAAATGCCTTTGGCGGAGGGCAGCTTTTTTAAATCCGGATTATTATCATCGGTAAGAACGTGGGTAAGTAGTTGCCAATGTTTTAAATCCCTCGAATGATAAACTGGCAGACCGGGAAACCATTCAAAGGAAGAGACCGCCACATAATAATCATCGCCGCGCCGACAGATACTGGGGTCAGGATTAAAACCTTTAAAAACAGGATTCTGAATCATCGTATTTACCCTTAATGCGCAAAATATAGCGATGATTGTAAATAGGCGATAGCGACGGGGATATATAGACTCTGGCTATTTATATAATAAACGTCTACTTATCCGGTGATGCGGCTCACAAAAACGCGTTATTTCTCCGCCTGACGCCCTACGGCATCGGTGCTTCTGACTTTGTGACGGAAGGCCAGCGGGGTGTCGTTCATCATCTCTTTAAACTTGAGGCAGAAGTAGGCGCTGTCGGTGAAGCCGGCGCTTTGCGAGATATCGCTGATCTTCAGGTCGGTGTTGGTCAGTAGATTGATAGCGATATTCAGTTTGCGCAGCAGCATAAATTTTTTGAAGCTGATGCCGAAGGCGGATTTAAAGGTGCGGGAAAACCAGGATTTCGACCACCGGCAGCGGCGGGCGGCTTCTTCGGTTGTCATCTCAAAATTTTCATTTTCATCAATAGATTGCAGAAGTTCGATCAGCTCGCTCAGATAGCGATGGTTGGTGCGTTCGGTAATGGGGACGGAATCTTTCAGGCTATTAAAGGCGTGCAGCAGTACGCTCTGCATCAGGGAGCGAAACAGCGAATCGGTAAAGTCGCTGAACTCGCCGCACCAGCTCAGCAGCAGCTCCAGGCGCTCGGCTTCCTCGCCGGAAAGGTAAGCGACCGCACCGCAGTGGGCGGCGGGGAGCGACAGGTCGTATCCCTCGAGCCACTCTTTTTCGAATTGCATAAGATAACGCTTGTGGCTGGCGGCGGCCGGGAGCGTCATTTCATGGATCAGTAAGGCGGGGACAAAAATCAGAGTATTGTTTTTTATCGTAAATTTCTCATCACCAATCGAATAGCTGCCCTCCGACTCTCGGAACCACATCAGTTCGTCCATCATATGAAAATGCGGGACTACGTTTATGCCATTGAAATCGTTTATGTTATCTACCCGCAGGGTAAATAGCTCGCCGGCGCCCACGGGGATCTTTTCGAAAACGGGAGATTCATCACTCATCGAGTACACTCTTCTTATATTTAACAGGATGATTTATACATAATCGGTAAGCCCTAAGCAATAACGTACAGAGGACAAATATTAACGATCTTTCTGGCGGAGGCGCGATGAACACTGCCCGTATCAGTATTAAAGAAAAATTTAGCTATGGGTTAGGGGATACCGGCTGTAATTTAGTCTGGCAGACGGTGATGCTGTTTATGGCCTGGTTTTATACCGACGTATTTGGTTTAAGTCCGGCGCATATGGGGACCATGTTTCTCGCAGTCAGGGTATTAGATGCGGTCACCGATGTATTAATGGGGGCGGTGGCGGATCGTACCCGGACTAAATATGGGCAATTCCGCCCTTATATTTTATGGTTCGCGATTCCTTTTGGCGTACTTTGCTGCTTAACGTTTTATACGCCGGATTTCGGCTATACCGGCAAGCTGATTTACGCCTATGTTTCTTATACCTTATTATCGCTGGTCTATACGGCGATTAACGTTCCGTATTGCGCGATGATCAATAATATCTCTAACGATTCCCGCGAGCGCGTTTCGCTTCAGTCCTGGCGCTTTGCGCTCAGTACGCTCGGCGGTCTGATTGTCTCGCTGACCGCGCTGCCGCTGGTGGCCTGGCTGGGTCAGGGTAATGTGCAAAACGGCTATTTTTACACCATGATTGTGATGGGTTGCCTGAGCATCATTCTGTTCTTTATCTGCTTCGGCCTGACGAAAGAGCGCTACACCACGGATATCGCGGTCAACAATCAAAGCAGCATTCTTGATGATCTGAAAACCCTGCTCGCCAACAAGGACTGGCGCATTCTCTTCGCGCTCAACGTCGTTAACCTGATTGCGGTGCTGTTTAAAGGCGGGACCACGCTCTATTACGTCAACAATATTATGGGGCGGGCGGATCTGGGCAGCCTGCTGCTGACCACCACCCTGGCTTCCGGCGTGCTGGGGGCGATGCTCTCCCCGTTTATCTTTAAAAATATTGATAAAGTGAAAGGGTTTAAAATCTCGATGGCCATCGAGGCGGCGCTGCTGATAGGCATGTACTTCGTCCCGGCGGGGAACGTGGCCGCTATCTTTGCGCTGGTGATTATCATCAATATTATTCAGCTGGCCGCCACGCCGCTGCAGTGGAGCATGCTGTCCGATATTATCGATGCGGAAGAGAAACGCAGCGGTAAAAAACTCAGCGGGATCGTTTTTTCAACAAACCTGTTTGCCATCAAGCTGGGGATCGCCATCGGCGGCGCGCTGGTGGGCTATATGCTGGCATGGGGCGACTACGTTGGCGGCGCAGCGCAGCAAACCGACTCCGCGCTGCAGATGATCGCGCTGCTGTTCACCGTCTTCCCCGGGGTACTGGTGGCGCTGCTGATTGTTATCATGAGCAAGTACAGCCTGGACGATAAACGCCTGTCGCGCCTGGCGCAGGACGACCTCCCGGCGTAACGGACCGTCGCCCGGCAGATGGAGATAATCGGCGCATCTCTATTCTACTGGGCGAAGTTTGCGTATAAACTCGCGGGTTTTAGAGTTCCGGAGGCACAAAGGCGATGAGCCAGGTAGAGTTAAACGGTGAGTTATTCACATTAGAGCGGTTCCCGCCGAATGCTGAAGAGGAAGCGCTTCAGGCGTGGGAAGCGGCGGATGAATATCTGCTGCAACAGGTGAATGACGTCGACGGCCTGACGCTCATTTTCAATGACAGCTTTGGCGCGCTGGGCTGCGCGCTGGCGGAACGCAACCCGGTCAGCATCAACGATTCCTACGTATCTGAGCTGGCGACCCGCTACAACCTGCGGATGAACGGCATTGATGAAGAGAGCGTACGTTTTCAGGATCCCCTGAGCGAACTGCCTGCCGCGCCGGCGCTGGTGCTCATTAAGGTTCCGAAGCAGCTGGCGCTGCTGGAGCAGCAGCTGCGCGCGCTGCGCGAGGTTGTCACGCCGGAAACCCGTATCATCGCCGCCGCGAAAGCGCGGGATGTCCACAATTCCACCCTGGCGCTGTTTGAGAAGATCCTCGGCACCACCACCACATCGCTGGCATGGAAAAAGGCGCGGCTGATTTTCTGTACCTTTACCGCGCCTGAGGTGGCCGATGCGCCGCAAACCTACAGCTGGCCGCTGGACGGTACGCCGTGGACGATTCACAACCACGCCAACGTGTTCGCCCGCAGCGGCCTTGATATTGGCGCGCGCTTCTTCCTGGAGCATCTGCCGGCAAATATTGAAGGCGAGATCGCCGATCTTGGCTGCGGCAACGGCGTGATTGGCCTGAAAGCGCTGGCTTTAAACCCGGACGCCCGGGTGATGTTTACCGATGAGTCCTATATGGCGGTCGCTTCCAGCCGGCTGAACGTCGAAACCAATATGCCGGATGACCTCGAGCGCTGCGAGTTTGTGGTGAATAACGCGCTGTCCGATATTGAGCCGGACCGCTTCGCCGCCATCCTCTGCAACCCGCCGTTTCATCAGCAGCATGCGATCACCGATCATATTGCCTGGCAGATGTTTAACGACGCCCGCCGCAGCCTGAAGTACGGCGGCGAGCTGTATGTCGTCGGCAACCGCCATCTCGATTATTTCCGCAAGCTGAAGCGCGCGTTCGGTAACTGCACGACGATCGCCACCAATAATAAATTTGTGGTGTTGAAAGCGACAAAGATGCGCAAACAGCGTTGAGCGTTATCGGCTTTCCCGGTTTCCCCGGCTTGCGGCTGACGCCTTAGCCGGGCTACCGGCTGACGCCTTAGTCGGGCTACCGGCTGACGCCTTAGTCGGGCTACCGGCTGACGCCTTAGCCGGGCTACCGGCTGATACCTTAGTCGGACTACCGGCCGGGTTTTCTTTCCCTAAATCGACAGCGCCAGCCGGGTGCCCTGAGCGATTGCCCGCCGGGCATCCAGCTCCATCGCCACGTCGCAGCCGCCAATCAAATGCACCGTTTTACCCGCCGCCTGCAGCGGATCGGCCAGCTCGCGGCGGGGATCCTGACCGGCGCAGATAATCACATGATCAACGTTAAGCACCTGAGATTCGCCGCCGATCGTCACATGAAGGCCGGCATCATCGATCCGTTGATAGCTGACGCCGGGGATCATTTTGACGCCGCGGGCCAGCAGGGTAGCGCGATGGATCCAGCCGGTAGTTTTCCCCAGCCCGTCGCCGGGCTTGCTGGTTTTGCGCTGGAGCATCACGATCTGGCGCGGGCTTTTAGCCAGCTGCATCCCCTCCGGGCGTAATCCGCCCGCGCTCTGCAGGCTGGTATCGATCCCCCATTCCGCACAGAACTCGTCGATATTCTGGCTGGTGGCGATGCCGGACTGGCTGAGGTACATAGCGGTATCAAAGCCGATCCCGCCGCAGCCGATAATCGCCACCTTCTCGCCGACCGGCGCTTTATCACGCAGGACATCGAGGTAGCTCAGCACCTTCGGATGATCGATCCCGGCGATATCCGGCATCCGCGGGGCGATCCCGGTGGCGAGGATAATCTCATCAAATGCCCGCAGATCGTCGGCCGTCACCCGGGTTTTAAGCCGCAGCGCGACGCCGGTAAGATCCAGCATCCGGCGGTAATAACGCAGAGTCTCATGGAACTCCTCTTTGCCGGGGATCTGTTTGGCGATAGTAAACTGGCCGCCAATCTCATGGTGCCCGTCAAAGAGCGTCACCTGATGCCCGCGCGAGGCGGCGTTAACGGCAAAGGCCAGGCCGGCAGGACCGGCGCCGACTACCGCCAGCCGCTTCGGTGCGGTCGCGGGCGCTATCGGCATCAGGGTTTCATGGCAGGCGCGCGGGTTGACCAGACACGAGGTGACTTTACCGGCGAAGATCCGATCGAGGCAGGCCTGGTTGCAGCCAATACAGGTATTGATCTCATCCGCCCGCCCGCTCTGTGCTTTAGAGAGAAATTCGCTGTCGGCGAGGAAAGGGCGGGCCATCGATACCATGTCGGCGTCTCCGCGGGCCAGGATCGCCTCCGCCACGGCGGGATCGTTAATCCGGTTGGTGGTGACCAGCGGGATCGACACCGCGCCTTTCAGCTTGCGGGTGACCCAGCTAAACGCGCCGCGCGGTACCGGAGTGGCGATGGTGGGAATGCGCGCCTCGTGCCAGCCGATGCCGGTATTGATAATCGTGGCCCCGGCGGCCTCAATCGCTTTCGCCAGCGCGGTGACCTCCGCCAGGGTGCTGCCGCCGCTGACCAGGTCGAGCATCGACAGGCGGTAGACAATAATAAAATCGCTGCCCGCGCGCTCCCGCACGGCTCTGACCACCTCTACGGCAAAACGCATGCGTCGGGCGTAGTCGCCGCCCCACTGGTCGTCGCGCAGGTTGGTGCGCGCGGCAAGAAATTCGTTAATCAGATAGCCTTCCGAGCCCATCACTTCGACGCCGTCGTACCCGGCTTCCCGCGCCAGCTGGGCGCAGCGGGCAAAATCATCGATCAGCTGTAAGATCTCTTCGTGGCTCAGTTCGTGAGGCGTAAAGGGGTTGATCGGCGCCTGCAGCGCGGAAGGAGCCACCAGCTGCGGCTGGTAGCTGTAGCGCCCGGTATGCAGGATCTGCAGCGCGATTTTGCCGCCCTCCTCGTGTACCGCATCGGTGATATGGCGGTGATGAGCGAGATGGCTGGCGTCGTTAAGCACCGCGCCGCCCGCCATGGTGACGCCGGAAGGCGCCGGGGCAATCCCGCCGGTGACGATCAGCGCCACCCCGTGGCGGGCGCGCTCGGCGTAAAACGCCGCCAGCCGCTGTGCGCCGTCCGGCAGCTCCTCCAGGCCAGTGTGCATCGAGCCCATCAACACGCGGTTTTTGAGCGTTGTGAACCCCAGGTCAAGCGGGGCGAAAAGCGACGGGTAGCGGCTCATAATCTCTTCCAGTGTAAAATTATTGTTATGTGGTCGGATGAGTTACTAATTTAGCCGCCGCGGGCGAAAAGGGAAAAGGGGAGTGCGGCGATTGTGATGGGATTCAAAGAACGGCGGAAGGTTCTCCCTTACCCCGGCCCTCTCCCTCCGGGAGAGGGAGAAGGGCGGAATGGCGCCGGGGCCAGTTATGCCCGGACGGTTTCTTCTCCTGTAGGGGAGAGGCTTAGGGTGAGGGGGCAACAGGGGCACGGCGCGTCAGCCCCGGCGCCTGCCACATCGAGGTCGTTAATCCGCTGTCCACCAGACCGAGCTGCTCGGCGTACACCGACTGCCATTTGATCATCATCTCGTGATACAGCTCGCGATGCGCCGGATTGGGCGTAAATTCCCGGTGCCAGCTCACCAGCTTCTCGCCCGTCGCCGCCATATCGCCGTACAGCCCGGCACCGGTGCCGGCGGCGATCGCGCAGCCCAGCGCCGTCGCCTCGCGGACCTCCGGCACCCGCACCGGGAGGCCGGTGACATCGCTGAGGATCTGGCTCCACAGCGCGCCTTTTGAGCCCCCGCCCGCAAAGACCAGGCTGTCAAACTGCACGCCGGAAAACTGCGAAATTTGCGCCAGATTACAGGCAGAGACAATCGCCGCGTTCTCTTCCAGCGCGCGGAAGAGGGTGGCCTTATTGCATTTTTCCGGGTCGATGGAGAGGTTAATAAACGATGGTGCAGCGTGGTACCACTGCTTAAAGTGCATGGCGTCAGAGAAGATCGGCATCACCCCGTGGGAACCCGCCGGCACGCGGCTGGCCATCTCTTCGAGCAGGCTGTAGGCGTCGACGCCGAGGCGCCCGGCAATCAGCTTCTCCTCCGCGCAGAACGCGTCGCGGAACCAGCGCATGGTCAGGCCGGTGAAGAAGCTGATGGACTCCGCCTGCGCCATGCCGGGAATGACGTGCGGGTTAACGCGAATATTCATCTCCGGGTCAGTTCGGACTTCCGGCAAATTAACCACCTGCTGCCAGAAAGTGCCGCCGAGCACCGCCGTCTGCCCGGCGCGCACCACGCCGAGGCCCAGGCAGCCGAGCTGGACGTCGCCGCCGCCCATCACCACCGGCGTGCCCGCGCGCAGCCCGCTTTGCGCCGCCGCCGCGTCGGTCACCGCTCCCAGTACGCTGCCGGTCTCTTTGACCGGCGAGAGAATATCGGCCCGCAGCCCGGCCATATCCAGCAGCGCCGGGCGCCAGTCGCGGCTGAAGAGATCGAGCATGCCGGTCGTTCCGGCGTTAGAAGGGTCAACCGCCAGTTCGCCGGAAAGCTTTGCCGCCAGCCAGTCGCTGATCATGGTGATGGTCGCCGCTTTGCGGTAGATATCCGGGCGATGATGGGCCAGCCACAGCAGGCGCGGCATGGCGCTCAGCGCCAGGGTCTGCCCGGACACGCCGTACACTTCGGATTCAAAACGGTCGTCGTGGATCTCTTTGAGCTCCGCCACCTCGCGGCTGGCGCGGGCGTCAACGTTGGCGCAGGCCCAGATGGCCTCGCCGTTGCGGTCGTAAAGCACGATGCCTTCACGCATCGAGCAGCAGGCTACGGACTGAATATCCGCCGCAGAGAGATGGGCGGCGGCCAGCGCCTGACGGATACACTGACAGGCCAGCTGCCAGTTGGTGCCAAGATCGAACTCCATCGAGCCGGGGACATTGTCCACGCTCAGGTGCTTCCATTCGGCCTGGCCGACCGCCATCTGGCGGCCCTGGAGATTGAATACGACCGCCCGAATGCTGCCGGTCCCGGCATCTAACGCTAACAGGTAACTCATGACATGCGCCTCGCTCGTGTTGCGCGGCGCAGGGCCGTTATGAGGCCAGCGTCAGCACCGCGCGTGCTGTTGTCTCTTCCGTTACCAGGCCATTAATCCGCTTGCCGATAAGGGCCGCGTAAATCGCCTGCGCTTTTTCTGTGCCCCCGGCGACGCCCACGATGGTCGGCAGCTGCGCCAGTTCATCAAGGGTGACGCCGAGCAGTTCCCGATGGATCTCCAGCCCTTCAACCGGTTTGCCGTCGGCCTGCAGGAAATAACCTAAAATGTCGCCGACCGCGCCTTTGCGGGCGTACATTAGCTGTTCGCCTTCGCTGATATAGCCGGAGCGCAGGATGGTGGCGTCCCGGCGCTGGTCAATGGCGCCGATACCTACCACCGCCGCATCCGCCGCCGTCGCGGCCAGGATCACGTCGCGGACGCTCGATTCCCGGCGCAGGATCTCCGCCACATCCGCCGATGACACCCGCAGCGGCGCGGGGATCATGCTGACGCTACAGGCGGCATCCAGCTGGCCAATGCCGGTCATATACGGGCCCACGCCGCCGGAAAGCGTCACCAGCCGAACCTGCTGGGAGCCGATAAACCCGCTCAGGTGCTGCAGGCAGCTCATGGTGGCTTCGCCAAAGCCCACCGCCAGCAGCTGTCCCGGCTCCAGCACGCCCATTAACGATTGCGCCGCGCCAATCCCCAGGCGGGTGTTCATCGGCGGGGTATTCAGCGCCGGCAGCACGCGGGCAATTTTCAGACCGAAACGCTGCTGAAGTTCGGTTTCCAGCGCCAGGCAGCCCTCATAGCGCGAATTAATCTGGACGCGGATCACCCCCGACTGGCGGCCCTTCTCCAGCAGGCGGGAGATCTTTAACCGCGGCAGCCCTAAACGCTCGCCGATGTCGTTCTGCGTCAGTCCGTCGTGGTAGTAACACCACGCCACCCGCGCCACCAGCTCCTCCTCGGCTAACGCCAGCCCGGCGTAGCGGCTCTCTTCCGTAATGCGTTTTTCGCTCATAAATTGAACTCTTATAAAAATTTAGATCATATGTTCGTTATTGCGCGGTCGGAAAATGTGAGCCGACTGGCAAAACGGATCTTTCGTTGTCCGCTGGTTTTCTTCAAACGATCGAAAGCATAAAACTGTGATCGTTGCACGGTTGTAAATATAGTTCACCGTCTACGCTTTTGAACATTATTAATTTAAAAAATCTTTTGTTCAAAATGAGGCGCGATGATGAAGCCACTGCTTGAAGCTCGCCAAATCGGCAAACAGTTCTCCGGCGTCACCGTGCTGAAGCAGATTGATTTCACGCTGCTTTCCGGCCAGGTGCACGCGCTGATGGGCGGTAACGGCGCCGGAAAATCGACGCTGATGAAGATTATCGCCGGGGTAGAGACCCCCGACAGCGGTGAGCTCATCCTCGGCGAACGTACATTTGCGCGCCTTACTCCCGCCCAGGCCCATCAGCAGGGCGTGTATCTGGTGCCGCAGGAACCAATGTTATTCCCCAATCTGACGGTGCGGGAAAATATTCTTTTTCGTCTGCCAAAGCGGGCGGATACCGAGGCCCGCCTGCAGGAAAAGCTTCAGCAGCTTAGCTGCCAGCTTAACCTTGAGGCGGCGGCCAGCACCCTGGAAGTCGCCGACCAACAAATGGTGGAGATCCTGCGCGGGCTGATGCGCGACGCGCAGATCCTGATCCTCGATGAACCCACCGCCTCATTGACGCCGGGGGAAACCGAGCGCCTGTTTCGCCAGATCCGCTCTTTGCAGGCGCTCGGCGTCGGGATCGTGTTTATCTCGCACAAGCTGCCGGAGATCCGCCAGGTCGCCAGCCACGTCTCGGTGATGCGCGACGGCGCGGTGGTGCTGAGCGGGGAAACCGCGCACTACGGCGACAATCAGCTGATCGGCGCAATGACGCCCGTCAGCCGCGATCGTGCGCTGAGCGACACGCAAAAGCTGTGGCTGGCGCTGCCGGGCAATCGCCGCACTCAGGCGCAGGATTTCCCGGTCCTTAGGGTTGAAGATCTGACCGGAGAAGGTTTTATCGATCTCAACCTGGAGATCCGCGCCGGGGAGATCGTCGGCCTCGCCGGGCTGGTCGGATCCGGGCGCACCGAATTTGCCGAAACGCTCTACGGTCTGCGACCGGCGCGCGCCGGGCGGGTATGGCTGGAAAACCGCGATATCAGCCGCGACAGTACGCGCGCCAGGCTGGCCTGCGGGCTGGTCTATCTGCCGGAGGACAGGCAGGTTTCCGGGCTGTTTCTCGATGCGCCGGTGCGCTGGAACACGGTGATGTTTAACCAGCCGTCGCTGTGGCAGCAGAACAGGCGCGAAGCGGCGGTGGTGGAGCGCTATCACCGGGCGCTGGGGATCAAAATGGCCGATGGCGATCGCCCGGTGCGCACGCTCTCCGGCGGTAACCAGCAGAAGGTACTGCTGGCGCGCTGCCTGGAGGCTAACCCGCTGCTGCTGATCGTCGATGAGCCGACCCGCGGCGTGGACGTTTCCGCCCGCGCCGACATCTATCAGCTGTTGAAAAGCGTCGCCGCGCAGAACGTGGCGGTATTGATGATCTCCAGCGATCTCGACGAGTTCGTTGGCCTGGCCGATCGGGTGCTGGTGATGCATCAGGGCAGGCAGAGCGGCGAGCTGGCGCAGCAGGCGGTCAGCGTTGACCGGATGATGACCCTGGCCTTCGGAGGACAGGCATGAAAACGTTATTAAAGAATCGTGAACTGAGCGCCTTTCTCGCCATCGTGGTGCTGTTTGCCGGGCTGGTGGCGCTCAACCCGGCTTATTTCAGTTTGCAAACCCTGGCCATGATCTTTGCCAGCGCGCAGATCCTTTGCCTGCTGGCACTGGGGGCGACGCTGGTGATGCTGACCCGCAATATAGACGTTTCGGTAGGCTCCACCGTCGGCCTGAGCGCTATCGCGACAGGCGTGGCACTGAATAGCGGGTATGGCCTGATGACCGCCATCGCCTTCGCGCTGGCGATCGGCGCGCTGGCCGGCGCCTTTAACGGCCTGCTGGTGGTGGGGCTGCGCATCCCGGCGATTGTCGCCACCCTCGGCACCCTCGGGCTTTATCGCGGGGTGATGCTGCTGTGGACCGGCGGTAAGTGGATTGAAGGCTTGCCGAACAGCCTGAAGGCGCTGTCGGAACCGGCGTTCATCGGTATTTCGCCGCTGGGCTGGCTGGTGCTGGCGCTGCTGCTGGCGGGCGGCTGGATACTGTCGCGCACCGCCTTTGGCCGTGATTTTTACGCCGTCGGCGATAACCTCGCCGCGGCCCGCCAGCTCGGGGTGGCGGTGAACCGCACGCGGATGCTGGCATTTACCCTTAACGGCATGCTGGCGGCCTGCGCCGGGATTGTGTTCGCCGCGCAGATTGGCTTTGTGCCCAATCAGACCGGCAGCGGCCTGGAGATGAAGGCCATCGCCGCCTGCGTGCTCGGCGGGATCTCGTTGCTTGGCGGTACCGGCACGCTGCTGGGCGCTTTTCTCGGCGCCTTCTTCCTCACCCAAATTGACACCGTGCTGGTGCTGTTCCGTCTCCCGGCGTGGTGGAACGACTTCATCGCCGGCCTGGTGCTGCTCGGCGTACTGGTGCTCGACGGGCGTCTGCGTCAGGCGCTGGCCCGCCATCAGCGGGCGCTGAAGTACAGCCGCTTTCAGCCCGGTAATAAAGGGGGCAAGCGCGTGGCCCCGTTTCCCGAACGCAAAAACAAAGAGGTGGCGTAAATGAAGCTCAACTGGGAAAGCGCGCTGCTGGCGCTACTGGTGCTGGAGATCCTGCTGTTTGGCGCCCTGAATCCGCGCATGCTGGATCTCAATATGCTGCTGTTCAGCACCAGCGACTTTATCTGCATTGGCATCGTGGCGCTGCCGCTGACGCTGGTAATTATCAGCGGCGGGATTGATATTTCGCTCGGTTCCACCATCGGCCTGTGCGCCATCGCGCTGGGGGTGATGATGCAGGCGGGCTGGCCCATGAGTCTCGCGATCCCCCTGACGCTGCTGCTCGGCCTGCTGTGCGGGTTGCTGAACGCGGCGCTGATTCATTACACCGGCATTAGCCCGCTGGTGATTACGCTTGGCACCCTTTACCTCTACGGCGGCGGCGCGCTGCTGCTTTCTGGCATGGCCGGGGCAACCGGCTACGAAGGCATCGGCGGATTCCCGGATAGCTTTACCGCCTTCGCCAACCTGACCCTGTTCGGCCTGCCGATACCGCTGGTGCTGTTCGCCGTTATCACCTTTTTCTTCTGGCTGCTGGCCCACCGCGGGCGCTTTGGGCGGCACCTTTTTCTGCTCGGGCAGAACCCGCGCGCCGCGCGCTACGCCGCGCTTTCCGTTAACGGGATGCCCTACGCGCTGTATGGCCTGGTGGGCGTGGCGTCGGCGGTAGCGGCGCTGGTGATGGTCTCCTATTTCGGCTCGGCGCGCTCGGACTTAGGCCGCGACCTGCTGATGCCGGCGCTGACCGCCGCGGTGCTCGGCGGGGCCAATATCTACGGCGGTTCCGGCTCGATCGTCGGCACGGCGCTGGCCGCGCTGCTGGTGGGCTATTTACAACAAGGTTTGCAAATGGTCGGCATCCCCAACCAGGTGTCGAGCGCGCTGTCAGGGGCGCTGTTGGTTGTGGTGGTGATGGGGCGTTCGCTGAGCCTGCACCGTGAATGGGTGCGGATGAGCTGGCGGCGTCTTTTCTCGCGTAAAACAATCGGAGCATAAAATGAAAACAAAACTGATCGTGCTGGCGATGGCGCTGGGTATGGCATCGGCCCAGGCGGCGGACCGTATCGCCTTTATTCCTAAGCTGGTTGGCGTCGGCTTCTTTACCAGCGGCGGTAACGGCGCGAAAGAGGCGGGCAAAGCGCTCGGCGTGGACGTCACCTACGACGGCCCGACCGAACCGAGCGTCTCCGGGCAGGTGCAGCTGATCAACAACTTCGTCAACCAGGGCTACAACGCGATTATCGTTTCCGCCGTATCGCCGGACGGGCTGTGCCCGGCGCTGAAGCGGGCGATGCAGCGCGGGGTGAAGGTCCTGACCTGGGACTCCGATACCAAACCAGAGTGCCGCAGCATCTATATCAACCAGGGGACGCCGCAGCAGCTCGGCGGCCTGCTGGTGGAGATGGCGGAAAAGCAGGTGACGAAGCCTGGCGCCAAAGTGGCGTTTTTCTACTCCAGCCCGACGGTGACCGACCAGAACCAGTGGGTAAAAGAGGCGAAGTCCAAAATCGAAAAAGCGCATCCGCAGTGGGAAGTGGTGACCACGCAGTTTGGCTATAACGACGCCACTAAATCGCTGCAAACCGCCGAGGGGATCTTAAAAGCGTACCCGGATCTCGACGCCATTATCGCCCCGGACGCCAACGCGCTTCCGGCGGCTGCCCAGGCGGCAGAGAATCTCAAGCGCCAGGGCGTGGCGATTGTCGGCTTTAGTACCCCGAACGTGATGCGCCCCTACGTGGAGCGCGGCACGGTAAAAGCCTTCGGCCTGTGGGACGTGGTGCAGCAGGGCAAGATCGCGGTTAACGTCGCCGATCGTCTGCTGAAAAAGGGCGATCTTAACGTCGGCGACAGCGTTGATGTGAAAGATCTCGGCGCCCTGAAAGTCGAGCCCAACAGCGTGCAGGGCTATCAGTATGAAGCGAAAGGCAACGGCATCGTGCTGCTGCCGGAGCGGGTGGTGTTCACCAAAGAGAATATCAATAACTACGATTTCTGATGGAGGATGAGATGGCTGATTTAGACGATATCAAAGAGGGAAAAAACTTCGGCTTAGACCGTCCGCAGCAGAATACGCTCTATACGCTGAAGGGCTGCGGGTCGCTGGAGTGGGGGATGCAGTCGCGGCTGGCGCGTATCTTCAACCCGCAGAGCAACCGCACGGTGATGCTGGCGTTCGACCATGGCTATTTTCAGGGGCCGACCACCGGGCTGGAGCGTATCGATCTCTCTATTGCGCCGCTGTTCGAAGAGACCGACGTGCTGATGTGCACCCGCGGCGTGCTGCGCAGTCAGGTGCCGGCGGCGACCAACAAACCGGTGGTGCTGCGCGCTTCCGGCGGCAACTCGATCCTCAGCGAACTTTCCAACGAGTGCGTGGCGGTGGCGATGGAAGATGCGCTGCGCCTGAACGTCTGCGCGGTGGCGGCGCAGGTCTATATCGGCAGCGAGCATGAGCATCAGTCCATCAACAACATTATCAAGCTGGTGGACGCCGGCAACCGCTACGGTATGCCGGTGCTGGCGGTAACCGGCGTGGGCAAAGAGATGGCCCGCGACGCCCGCTACTTCTCGCTGGCCAGCCGCATTGCCGCCGAAATGGGGGCGCAGTTCGTGAAAACCTACTTTGTTGAGGAAGGCTTTGAGAAAGTCACCGCCAGCTGCCCGGTGCCGATCGTCATCGCCGGGGGTAAAAAGCTGCCGGAGCAGGAGGCGCTGGAGATGTGCTGGCGGGCGATCGACCAGGGGGCTTCCGGCGTGGATATGGGGCGGAATATCTTCCAGTCCAGCGCGCCGCGCGCGATGCTGAAGGCGGTGAAAAAAGTGGTGCATGAGAACCTGAGTGCCCGCGAGGCGTATCAGTTCTGGCAGGAGGAAAAACAGGGAGAGCTGCAATGAACGTAACGCTGGTGGAAATCAATATCAAACCGGAACGGGTCGACGAGTTTCTTGAGGTGTTCCGCGCCAACTACGAAGGGGCGCTGCAGGAGCCGGGCAATCTGCGCTTTGACGTCCTGCAGGACCCGGAGGTGAAGACGCGCTTTTTTATTTATGAAGCCTATAAAGATGATGAAGCGGTGCTGGCGCACAAGAAAACCCCGCACTATCTGGCCTGCGTGGCGAAGCTGGAGGCGCTGATGTCGCAGCCGCGGCAGAAGCGCAGCTTTATCGGCCTGCTGCCGGAGGTGTAAGACGAGCCCTCACCCCGGCCCTTTCCTGAAGGGCTGAGGTACCCCAGAAAAATGAAAAGCACGGTGAAGTGCGATCTGCTGGTTGCGCTAACAAAACAGCAGAGACTTCATCGTGCATTTATTACAGTCTGCCAGAAGCGCTTTTCCACATCTCTACACGGTATCCATTCCTTCCGTACTAATGTGCTTACTGATATGGCTACGGCTTGTTGTCATGTCGACTTTTTGACATACGGCCACAGGATGGACAGGCACGTTTACGGCCATCGATCCGGCTATCGTTATTCTCGGTAACAGGCCGCATTCGCCAGTGGCGACATATAGATGGATTGTCGAACAGATTTATGGTGCACTGAAATAACAACGAAAAAATGAAAAGGGACTCAACAGAGTCCTTTTTTTAATTATAAACTGCTTGCAATATAAACCCTACTATCATTGTAGGTATGGAAATAATCCATAAAACTGCTTCTATTTTAAAACCAATAGTCAATTTTTTTGGTAAATTGTTTATATAATCATATTGTTCTTTTGTCATATCATGATTGGATATTTTATTATATGGCAATGTTAATGTTTCTATAATGAATCCAATTTTTGCAAAATATGCACCTGGCGTGACTATTAAACTAGCCTCTTTTGCTAATGCTGCTGTTATTGGTAGCCGTGAATATTTATTAATATAAAGCGAAACGATTTTTCTGTAGGCAATCTTATTAATAAATGAAATTATCATAATTAATAACATGCCAAGCATAGAAAATGCCACCAGATAAACAATGAAATTCGGATTGCTATTTAAAAAGTTTCTCATAAAGAATATCCCCTCCAAAAGATTCACCTAAATCTTCTGCTCCTCCTTCAACTAGCTTTGCTGCTCCTAGCGAAGCTCCCACTCCTGTAACTAAACATAAGCCAGCGCCTAATGCGCCAACTTCAGAAGTTACTATTCCCAGTATCCACATACAGGCTCCACGGGCAGCCCATCCACTTGCACTACCAACAGCAGCACTTCCAATTTGCTTAAACCCAAATTTACTATATTCAGTAATAGCTGCCTTACGGCATTCACTTTCTCGCCCCTTCGAACATGCATCATAAACATTTGAAGTATAACTTGCAAAATCTAAACCTATGCCCACATACCCTACTGTTTTCATAATCTTCATAAGTTTAGCTGACTGTTCAATATATGTTGCATATCCTTCTATATTATCAACACCTGTTCTATCCCAGCGGTGCATAATAGATCTTGTTGACAAGCCTAACACTCTTTTAATGCTCTGATATTCGCCTAAGTTTAACTGTGCTTTTGAGAATTTAGTTAAAACCAAATCAAGTTGTTTGAATAACCTTGTCCTTTGACCAAAAAACTCTTGACCTGAAATAATACCTCTGTTGCGATTGTAAGTGTTTTTATATAAATCTTCAATCTCAACCAAAATTCTATTGATTTCATCATAATAACTTTTTCCTATTTCACTGATATAGCCTAATCCATCACCAGCTTTACCTAAATTATCGGCAAAAAGCTGATATGAAAATGCATCTACCGCCCCTCTGTTATCATGCAATAACTTTGCTTCCTGAACTGTCAGAGGGGCCAATGCTGCATCAATTCTGTCTCTTGCTCGCTGTAGCGTCTCAACCTGTTCTGGTTCCTGCTTTTCAGGATCCACCACGATTAATATCGAACCAGGCTTTTTCTTCATTTCTGGATTCAGTTGATAATAGAGTTCTCGTGTTCCCGCTGGAGGCGTAGTGAAAAGATACGGTTCATATGATGCGGGAGTCGCGCCATAGGGCAGTACGCAAAAGCCTGCATCTACGGGGTCACGCTTTTCCTGCGGTTTTGTAGGCGCTTCAGCAAGTTCTACAACGGGTGTAACGGGTTTTGGTGCTGGTGATGATTCTGATAATGATTGTGAGTGTATGGGTGAAGTGGGCCGGGTAGCACTCGCAGTACTTTTAATAGTTTCAGATTCATATCCATAAATACAATCAGTAAAAGAATTTATAAAATAGCATTTGCAAGCACATGTCCCTCTGCTATGTGCAGTTCCAGCTGCTGCAACGCCATGTATAAAATAATTAGGTATGCCTCCCGCAATATGATATATTTTTTTATCAACTCCACATATATATTTATCACCATTACGTGCTGTGGCCTGACCGTGTATAGAATGATTATCACATCCTTCTATAATACTACCACCACAGGTTGTTCTATTACCACGCACTAAAAAATAGCCAATGCCCATAATGACCTCATTTAATCAAAGTTAAATTTTCTGGATTATTAAAAATCCAGTTGTTTTTCCATGTGGTAATATATTGGCAGTCTTCTATACTGTTAGATTCAATTAAGCTTAAATTATTGTATGCAAGTAAGGCTTGTTCCTGAATGATTTCATTATTCGAACCTGCAAGGAATTCAGTATAATCTTTAAAATCTGCAAATCTTGATTTCCAGTATTTTTCAAAGTGTTCTATGACGTTTGATGGTATTCTTAATATGGCATGACCATTTTCATTTGCTACAGCATTGGAGTTATAAGTAATCGGAATCGTAACCTGTACAAGATGATGTCCTGAATACATTAATTGATTATCTTTATTAGCCCAAAAACCTGCACTCAGCAATACATTATAATCTTCACTTTTTTTAACACGCTGATTATGAATCATCATTTCTTTAATGTTAAATTCATTCAGGGAATAAACTGCCCATTTTTCACTGAATTTTTTCTCCAGATGTATACTGTATATTGTAGCTTCTATTCTGGATAAAAATACCATTACCCCCTCTAAATTTGCATTGTATTTTCTCCAAAGCGGCTCTAACATTTTTTCTTTTTTGTTTGTATTGCTGTTATATAGATCAACAACGCGCCCTGGAACCCATAATTCGTGCTGACATATATACTGATGGATGTTTTTATCTTCCTGGAGAAAGTACATGCGTGATTCACCACTCTAATGAAAGACTGAACATCACACATTTTTATAATTAAATAATGCGGTCGTGATCACATAAATAATAAAAGGAATCTGAATTTCTTCAATGAAATTCAGACCAGGAATTCATATTTAGTTAATAATTATCTGGTGAATGATTCAGCGAAACTTTTGATGCTTAACTAGCATTTCAATTTCTTTAAGCCCATTAACTGATAACAATAAATTTAAAGCTTTATCTTTTTACTCAGTGAGTTATAACAAGTCCGCGATTAAATTATAGTCAATGATTTTGAATACCCCTCTCCCTGTGGGAGAGGGGTAGAATGAGGGCAATATTCTATGGCTTACGGAAAAACTCGTTATACAGCATGTACAGATGCGCCGCGCTCCAGGAGAAGTTCGGCGCGCCCTGCTGAGCGCCGGTGAGCGGATTGTAGTTCTCCTGAATCGGGCCATCGGAGGTTAACCCCCGGGCGTGCCTGAAGAAGGCGTCCGCCAGCTGCAGCGCCTCTTCGCGGTGGCCGTAGCGCTCCATCCCTTTCAGGCCGAACCAGAACTGGTCCACCCACACGCGGCCGCGCCAGTAAATATCCGCGCCAAACGCGGGATTCGTTAATGCGGCGGTACCCAGCGGTACGAAAGTATTGAACTCTTTGTTGTCCAGCATCACCGAAATGACGTCATCGGCATGCGCCTGAGTGGCCGCGCCGTTGAACAGCGGCGACCAGCCCTCCGGTCCTTTGCCGCGCTCGACGATCGGCTTACCGGCACAGCCGTTTGCCAGCGGCTGCGCTTCAATGCGAATGTCGTAATAGAATTTGCTCTGCGGGTCGAACATGCAGGTGTTGATATAGTCGGCGAGCTTTTGCGCCAGCGCCCGGTAGCGTTTTGCCTCCTCCGGCTTGCCGAGAAGGGTCGCCATCTCCGCCAGATAGTGGTTGTCGCTGTACATATAGCTGGCCTGATCGACCGACTCCTGCAGCAGCGAATAGCCGAGCAGATTGCCGCTTTTATCCCGGTTTTCAGCAAATTTCACCGTCCAGTCGCTGCGTTTGCCGCCGTCGGCGATGTATTTATCCAGCTGATCTTTATCGATAAAGCCGAAGACCGCCGCGTCGTCGCGCCCCGACTCCCAGGAGGCGGCCACCTGTGCCGGGATCTCCAGGCTGTCGTAATCGCCCTTCGCCGTCACCTGCTCGTAGGTTTTCAGGCCGGAAAGCGTCCGTTCTTTATCGCCCTTTTTCACGGTAAACAGCATCGCGCCATCGGCGGTGTTGTGCGCTTTATCGCGGGTCGCACCGTACTCCGGCACGCCGTTGCCGTTGTGGTCGCGGTTGCGCAGCCACCAGTCATGGTAGGCCACCAGCTTCGGGTACATTTCCGCCAGCCAGGCTTTATCTTTCGTGACGTTATAGACTTCCATCACCGACCAGGCCGCCAGGCTCGGTTTGGTATTCCGCTCGTTCCAGTTGCTGCCGTCGCCGCCGCGCTCCGGGCTCAGGTTCCAGGCGATCAGATCCGGAATGAACCCGGCATCCTGCGGCCGCACTTTATCGTCGGCGGCAATCTGCCAGGAGAAGACGGCGCGGATGTTCTCTTTCGCGATCTCCGGGTTGAAGTGGGCCATGGCGTAGGCCTGCTTCCAGGTATCCCACGGCCAGGTCTGGTTGCCGGAGAACCAGCGCCCGGTTACCGACGGCGTGACGGTGTTGTGCTTAACGGCACCGCCCGGCGCGCGCCAGTTGCCGTTAAGGGTTTCGATCGCTTTCACCGCCACCCGGGTTTGCTGCGCCGTGGCATCAGGATTGGTCAGCCCCTTTTGCAGATAGCCGTTCCAGCGCGCCTCGGAAGCGCGCAGATAGTGCGCCGGTCGCGCCAGAATATCGCGGATTTGCGCTTTCTCAAGGCGCACCTGCTCGGCGTTCAGCAGGTGCGAGTAGGTGGTATAGAGCGTGGTCGAGCCGTTGATTTGCGCGCTGCTGGTGAATCGATGGCCATCGATTTGGGTGACCGTCGGCAGGGAGCGATGGATCTGATACTGCGATTCGCCGGAGGTCATTAAATCCGATGCGGAACGGACTTTACCGAAGCTGACCGTCAGTCCGTCGTGGGTCGCGCTCAGGCGGCGCTGATAGTCCGGGAAGGCCTGGTCGATGGTTTGCGTTGACTGCGGTTTCCCCTCTTTGGCGGAGAGCGTCTCCAGCAGCTCGCCGTCCCAGACCAGCTTAAGCGGACCGCTGCTGGTGATTTTAGTCTCCAGTAAAGAGGTGTGCGCGCTGGCAAAGCGCAGGGTCATCTCGATCTGTACGCCGGGCGCGGAGAGCGTTTGCACCAGCGCCCCGGGCAGGCTCCAGGCCTGCATGGTGAAGGCCACTTTTTTGCCGTTCTGGTACACCGTCAGGCGATCGAAATGGGTCGCCATAAAGTTGATGTACTCCTCGGTGAGCAGCGCGGGCCCCGGAAAGCTGCCCATGGTGGCTGGACCGTCCGGCAGCAGATGCCCATGCCATGCGCCCAAATCGAAAAACGGGTTGAAACGCTGGTGGTCGTCGCCATCGAAATCCTGCATCGCCTGCGGCGCGCCGCTGCGGTTGATAACATTTTTAAAGTCATCCGCGGTCAGCGCGTGGGCGGAAAAGCTTAGCAGCAGGGCGCAGGCCAGCGGCGTCAGAGTGGTGATGATTTTCACGGTATTGATATCCCTTTTTACCAATAGAAATATTGCATCAGGAAAACCTGGTCGCTCGGGTCTCCGGAGGCGTTTTTCATGTAGAAGCGGCTGTCCGCGGCGGTCGCGAACCGTCCGCCGCCGTATTCGTACCAGATGCCGAACTGCATAAACGAGGTGGTTTCCTCGGCGGCGCGATCCGGGCGGTGTTTGGCGTAGCTATAGGCGGTAGAGAGATATACGCCCTTGAGCGCTTCATACATGGCGCTGGCCATAAAGCCGGTCTCCGTTCCCGGCACGTTTTGCCCCCTGGCGCGCCCGGTATGGTGCCAGGCGCGGGCGGCGAGATTGGGGGTGAGAATACCGGTTAACAAGAGCTGACCGGTACCGTCGGTCAGCTCAAGACCGTTCATCCAGGTGACCTTTTCGGCAATATCGTACTGGACGTAGCCGTTGACCATCGCCGGGTAGGTATATTTATCGTCGTAGCGGTCGTATTTGCCGAAATGGAGCCACGCTTTGCTTTCATCGTGGTGCCCGGCGGGCGTGGCGGTCACGCTGTAGCGAAAATCTCCCGCCAGGTTCTGCACCTTGAGCGCGTACATAATATCGCGCGTATTGGGGATCACGTAGCCGAGGTCGGGTGTGAAATCGCCCCACCACTGCAGATCGTCGAGCGATGAATCCTGGCGCAGGCTGAGCATAATCTCGGTGCTGCTATCGGTTTTATATCCGCCGTAGAGGCGGTTTATTCCACCTTCGAATCCGCCCCAGCCGTGATCCGGTACCCAGGCATTCCCCTGACGATCGGCCTGGACAGTCCAGCCTTCGCCATAAATTAAGCCAAACCAGCTGCCGTGCTTTATTTCCAGCCCGCCTTCAATATAGGTGCCATCGCTATATTTATGTTTATCCTCGCCTTCTAAATCCATATATCCGCCGACCCCCAGTTCACCGTAAAAACGATAGGAAGTGGTGCTCAGTTCAGGCGTTTTCATATCATCATGTTCCGCCGGGTGAGCAACATCAGCCGCTATGGCAGGTGTGCAGAAGGCCAGGGCGGCAAGCGCCCCGTAAATCAAGTTATTCTTTTTCATCGCATTATTAAGAGATATTGTAATTTATTATTTTAGGGAAAATGGCTTATGACGCGTCGGAAGCCGGCGCCGCTTCAATTATTTTTTCTTCTGCCGTTAATCCCTTCACGTATTTGCTGTATTTCCACCACGCAAATCCGAGGAAGATAACAATGCCGCCGACCTTATAGAAAATAATGGTCAGAATATTGCCGCCGGTGGGAAAGGTTGAGGCGACGAAGCCGATAGCGAAAATAACAATCAGCATCGAGACCACCGTAATACCGGTGGTGCGTGAGCCCATTTTAAAATCGCGCGGCAGATGATCGAGCCTGCGGCGCAGGTTGAGATACGCCAGCATGATAAACAGCGGCGGCAGCATCGAGGCGGCGGCGGTCATGTTGATGATGGTGTTCATTAAATCCTGCACGGTACTGGAGCCCATCATCGGGATAATCATCAGCGGAATCACAATCAGGAACTGGATCCACGCCGCGCGCGCCGGTACGCCGTTTTGATTGAGCTCGACGGTTTTTTTACCAAATATGCCGGCCGGGATTTCGGAGAAAAAGATTTTGACCGGCGTCGCGGTCCACATTAATAACGAACCAAACATGGCGGTAAAGGAGACCAGGCCGACAAAACGGTTGACCACGATTTCCGGCAGGCCAAACCAGACCGCCATGCCGTGGAAGACCTGTACCGATCCGCCGGTATATTTCAGCTCTTTACTGCTGATAAACACGTTAATCAGCACCGAGGAAATGGAGTACAGCACGCCAATCACGATCCCGGCGAGGATAATGACCTTAACAAATGATTTCGATCCGCCTTTCACGTCATTGACGTACACCGCGACGGACTCCGCCCCGCCGGCCGCCATAAAGATCCATGTGGTGATGCCGAGGAACGCCCAGTTAAAGTTCGGGATCATTGCATCCACGGTAATCGGATCCGCTGGCTGAATACCGCCCACCAGCGCGCTGCCGGAAAGCAGAATGTAGGAGAGCGTCAGCAGCAGCATTAACGACGAGGTCACCGAGGTAATAGGACCCAGCATTTTTGCGCCGTTGGTGGACACCCAGGTCGGCAGGGCGAACAAAGCCATGCTCAACATCGTGGTGGCGACGGGCGTCAGAATGTACTCGTAGCCGAGGAAGGCGTAGGAGGCATACGCGATGACCCTCGGCAGCAGCGAGGTGAAAAAGAACAGATTCACGAACCAGTAGGTGTAGGCGGTAATAAAGGCCCAGCGCCCGCCGAGGGAGCTTTTTACCCACGCATAAACCCCCGCTTCGGAGTTTTTATTCAGCGAAACGAATTCCGCGATGATCAGGCAGAAAGGAACGAAGTAGAGCAGGGTCGCGAGGAAGAACATCGGCGCCGACGCCAGCCCCAGCTCAATATTGTTATTGATCACGTTGTTAAAACTGAAGACGGCGGCGAAGGTCAGCGACAGCAGGCCGAACTTGCCGATGGTATTACGTTTGATATCAGACATAACACATCTCCACACATTGTCCTTCAGAGAATGGCCGAAGGGGATTGTGTTGTTTGTAGGGTAGAGGTAGTTAAGTATTGCGGTTAATTTTAGTAAAAATTTTAGTAAATAAAAGCGGTAAAAATGAATTGCTTTAACTCGATCACGAAAATGGTTGAGCGTGAGATCCCGGCTGGCGGGTAAAAAAATCCCGCCAGGCGATTTAACGCTGGCGGGAGGAACGGTCGCTTATTTCACCGGATTTACGGCTGATTTCAGCACCGATGGTTGGCTCTTGCGCTGTTTTTTCTCAAAGCGGGTTATCCACCACCACGCGAGTCCGGAGAAGACTGCGGTCATAAAGACGTTAATGAAGAAGGCATTCACCAGATCGACCCCCGGCGGGAAAGCCGAGGCGGTCATGCTGACCAGGAAAATCACCATCAGCATCGACACCACGGCCATCCCAACCTTTCGTGACCCCATGCGGAAGTCGCGCGGCGTGTCGTCGTGTTTCCAGCGGAAAACAAAGTAGGCGGCCATGATAAACAGCGGCGGTAGCATCGCGGTACCCGCGGTCAGGTTGATAGCGGTGTTCATCATTTGCTGAACGCTGGCGGAGCCGAAACCGTTCACGATGAGCATCAGAAAGACGAAGACAAATTGCCACCAGGCGGCGCGCACCGGCACGCCGTGGACGTTCAGCTCGGTGGTTTTTTTGCCATAGATGCCGGCAGGAATTTCAGAGAAGTGAATTTTTACCGGTGCGGCGGTCCACATCATCATGCTGCCGAAAATGGCGATAAACAGAATGATGCCGACGAAGCGGCCCATCAGCGCTTCTGAAATATGGAAATAGGCGCCGAGGCCGGTGAAGATTTCCACCATGCCGGCCGCATAGGTCAGATCTTCACGTGCCACAAAGACGTTGACCAGCAAAGAGCCCAGCGCGTACATGCCGCCAATCAGGATCCCGGCGGTGATGATGACTTTAATAAACGATTTCTGCCCACCTTTGGTGTCGTTCAGGTACGCGGCGACGGTTTCAGCCCCGCCTGCCGCCTGGAAAATCCAGCACATGATCCCCAGCGTCGCCCAGTTGATGGTAGGCGCCATGGCGTGCAGCGTAATCGGCTGCGCGGGGACATGGCCCGCGCCCAGCGCGGTAAAAGCGCCGACCACGTAAATCGCAAATAGCGCGAAGACGCCATACGCCACGCATTCGGAGATTTTCCCCAGCCAGGTCGCACCTTTAGTGGAAATGTGGGTGGCCATGGCGAACAGGACGATAGAGATCAGCGACGTGACCATCGGCGAGAAAGGAATGGCGTAACCCATAATGGCGTACGAGGCGTAGGCCACCACGTTCGGCAGCAGCGACAGGAAAAAGAACAGGTTCACAAACCAGTACAGGAACGAGCCGAGATAGGCCGCGCGGGTACCTAAAGGCTGCTTCAGCCAGGCGTACATACCTGATTCGGAATTCTTATTCGCTGACACGAATTCGGCGATGATAAACACAAATGGAATAAAATAGACCACCGTCGCAAACAGAAAGATAGGGGCGGAGCTGAGCCCTAACTCGATGTTGTTATTAACAATATTTCGTACGTTAAATACGGCGGCAAACGCCATCGACAGCAGGGCGAATTTACCTATTTTGGCACGAACTGATTCGGACATAAGTCCTCCGAAAAATTATCTGGCCCGCATTGAGGGTTAGGGCCGGGAAGGCCAGCGAGTCAACCCGCTGGCCTCATCTTGCTTCACGCGGGCTTACTTATTCAGGAAGTAGCCGTCTTCGATAGTTACTCTGAGCACCACCTTTTTGACCGGCGAGTCGCAGATAAAGCGATAGGCTTCATGGGTGTCGCAAATCACCATTTGTCCTTCGTGAACCTGCACGGTTTCACCAATGCCTTTCAAATATTCACGGTCGGTTTCATCGCGATAGCAGGCCACGGTCTGCAGCTGCTCTTTGGCGGCAAACTCAATTTTTTGCTGACCCTGAAGGTAGTAATGCACCTCGAAATAGCGGCGGTTGCCAACGAACAGCGCATCCGTGGTGCTGTCGCTTGCCACGCGATAGGAGAGCGAATCGCCGATAGAGTGGGCCACCCCGGGCCGAATATTGTCGATGTTATTAATCGCTTCTACGCAGCGCTGCCATTTACGCCCACTGTGATAAATTTGCTTAAACTGTTCTAAGTTATCGAGAATTCTCATTTTTCAGCCTCGCTGTGTGAATCGGAGGAAAAGAAACCGGCGCCAAAGCTATGATTCGCCAGCGTCTGCGAGGAAGCGCTCCCGCCTTCCAGCGGCAGCAGCGTAAAGCCATAGTTGAACGGTTTGAGCCACACCCGCCAGCTATCCAGCACCTCGCTCCCCCAGGAGTTAGAGCCCAGGCCGAGCAGTTGGGCGTCGATATTCAGGGTGATGTCATCGCTGCGACGCAGTTCGTTACAGTGCTGCGCGGCGTGCAGATTCTCCGCCGTATAGTGCCAGGCGCTGATGTTGAGCGGATCGCGCGGGACCACCATCAGACCGCTGCCGTGACGGTCGGTAAACGCGGCCCAGCGGACGTGCTGGCGGTTGCCGTTGTTCTGCGGGAACGGATAGTTCACGAACATGTCGTCCACGGTGGTGCGCCAGAGGTCAATGATGTTGCTCTGCTGGCTGTCGGCGTAGTTTTCGCCGGGACCGCGACCGTAGTAACCCACCTGTTCAAACTGACCGTTAATGCCCAGCATAAAACCGATGCACGGCACGATGTGCGGATAGTCGCCGTAACGTTCGCCCGCAAGCTCAACGTTAATATGGCCCTGCGGGGTAATCTGCCAGCGATAGGTGCAGCGCATGCCGAAATCGAAAACCGGCGGGGCGATGATGCTGCGGGCGGTGATAATCACCGTATCGCCGCGCTGCTCGGCGCTGAATTCGCGCAGATGCTCCTGCATGATTTGCAGATGATTGGGCTGCCACAGCCCTTCGTATTCCTGCTTGTGGTTATCAATCATTGGCTTGAAGAAGTTAATCTTCGGCTCACGGGTCACCTGGTCTACGCCGTTCACCTGCCATTCGCTCAGTTTGCCGCTGACTTTAGAGAAGACCACGCGGAAGTTATGCCCGGTGATGCTGTAGCTCAGTCGTTCATCGGCAATGTGCAGCGAGGTGGCGCTGGTGTTAATCAGCGGTGTTTTTGCTGCGGTCTGCTCTTTGAGCTGGAACTGGTAGACGGCGATTGGGTGGTTGGCTTCGCTGTACGGCGTACGGGAATCTTTGGTCACTATGATGTTGACGAAGGTTTCGCGGTCGTCGAGCGCCGGCAGGTCGATTTTGATATCGCGGCCGCTGTTTGGCGCAAGATCGCGCACCTTAAGCTGCTGGCTGGCAAGCGTAGCCCCCTCGGCGCGCACTTCCACGCGCAGGGTGTAGTCATCGAGGGTCGAGAACCAGAGCTTATTATCGATGCGCAGCTCGCCGCGGGCGATGTCGGTCGCCTGAACTTTTACCGGGGCGATAACCTGTTTGTACTCTCTGAGCCCGGGTCCAGGCGTCTGGTCGGAGAAAATCAGCCCGTCGAGGCAGAAGTTGTAGTTATTGGGATAGTCGCCGTAGTCGCCGCCGAATTTGTACCATACCGCGCCGCTGTCGTCGGTGGCCTGGATTCCGTGATCGCACCACTCCCATACGTAGTGGCCCTGAATACTGTCATGCTGATAGAACACGTTCTGGTATTCGCTCAGCCCGCCTGGACCGTTGCCCATCGCATGGGCGTATTCGCAGATAATCCGCGGCTTGGCATGCGGATATTCCCCAAATTCGTTCATCAGCGGTACGCGGGTATACATGGTGGAGATGATATCCACCACCTCCGCGTCGCGATCCTCTTCGTAATGCACCAGCCGGGTATCATCGATCGCCTTAGCGGCGTGATACATCGCGCGAATGTTGCAGCCGTAGCCGGACTCGTTGCCCAGCGACCAGATGACGATCGACGGATGGTTTTTCTGCGCGTGGACGTGGCGCACGATCCGCTCAACGTAAATATGCTCCCATGCCGGGTCATCGGTGATGGCGCTCAGGTTGCCGACGTTGGCGAAGCCGTGGGATTCGACATCGGTTTCCGCCATCACGAACAGGCCGTAAATGTCGCACATCTCATAGAAACGCGGGTCGTTGGGGTAGTGGGCGGTACGTACCGAGTTGATATTGTGCTGCTTCATCAGCAGCAGATCTTTCTCAACGCGATCCATCCCTACGGCGCGGCCCTTCAGATGGTCGTTGTCGTGACGGTTAACGCCGTGCAGCATCACGTAGCGGTTATTGATATAGAACAGGCCGTTGCGCACTTTGATATCGCGAAAACCGACGCGCTGCGGAATGACTTCGATAATCTCCCCGGCGGCGTTTTTCAGCGTCATCACCAGGTGATAGAGCCAGGGATTTTCCGCCGACCACTGCTGCGGCGCCTTCACGTCGATCGCAAAGTCGACGTTCAGCAGCTGGCTGACGCTCAGGCGCGGCGTTGCGCCTTCATACAGCACCTTTTCGCCGTCGAACAGCGCGTATTCCAGCGTCGCTGCGTCCGGCTGCGCGGCGAGATTTTCCAGCACCAGCTGGCAGGAGAGCGTGGCGTCGACGTAGTCATCGTTAAAATCGGTGCGCAAAGTGAAGTCCTGGACGTGAAGCGGGTTTTTGCCCATCAGATACACGTCGCGGAAGATACCCGCCGACCACCACATATCCTGATCTTCTATATAGGTGGAGTCCGCCCACTGCATGACGCGCACGCAAAGCAGGTTGTCGCCGATTTTTACCGCGTGACTAATATCAAACTCCGCCGTCAGGCGGCTGCCTTTGCTGAAACCGATGTACTGACCGTTAACGTACACTTCAAAATAGGTTTCGACGCCATCAAATTTAATCAGGGTCTGCTGGCCCTGCCAGCCCTCGCTGAGGGTAAAGATGCGCTGATAGGCGCCGGTAGGGTTGTCGGTCGGCACGTAGGGAACGTCAATCGGGAAAGGAAAGCCTTCGTCGGTGTACTGTAGCTGGCCGTGGCCTTCCATCTGCCACATTCCCGGTACGGTAATCGGCCCCCAGTCGCTCATGTATTGCGAGGTGAACGCTTCCGGCACCCGCAGCGGGTTGTTAAAGAAGCAGAAGTTCCACTGTCCGCTAAGGGACAAAAAGCGGCTGCTGGTTTCACGGGCGAAGGTTCGCGCCTGGGCCAGCGAATCGTAAGAGAAGAAATAGGCGCGCGGAGGCAGCCGGTTTTCATGAGTGAGTTTAAGATTTTCCCAGCGATTCATATCGCCTCCCTGAACGGACTAAACGGATAGAGGTTATTTTAGTAAAACTTTTACTAAATAAAATCACCGGGAGCGATTTACTTTAACTCGATCACAAAATGAGCGTTACCGGGCGCCTGCGGTTGGCGTCGGGAAGGGGACATTCCCGGAGGCGATGCTGCGCATCTGTCCGGGCTACCGGCCTGCAGACGGCGGTGAACCCGTAGCCCGGGCAAGGCGCGTCAAGCGCCGCCCCCGGGAGCAGAGCGCAGAGAGGTGGAGTTTCCCGGAGGCGATGCTGGCGCATCTGTCCGGGCTACCGTTTGGCAGACGGCGGTGAACCCGTAGCCCGGGCAAGGCGCGTCAAGCGCCGCCCCCGGGAGCCGGGCGCAGAGAGGGGGATTTCCCGGAGGCGATGCTGGCGCATCTGTCCGGGCTACCGTTTGGCAGACGGCGGTGAACCCGTAGCCCGGGCAAGGCGCGTCAAGCGCCGCCCCCGGGAGCCGGGCGCAGAGAGGCGGAATTTCCCGGAGGCGATGCTGGCGCATCTGTCCGGGCTACTGTTTGGCAGGCGGCGGTGAACCCGTAGCCCGGGCAAGGCGCGATAAGCGCCGCCCCCGGGGGCCGGGCGCAGAGGATTTAGCGTCAGAAACGGGATTAGCGGGTGGTGCCGCGCAGCTTCAGCACGCTGGGGACAAAGACGTTTAGCGGCAGCGCGCGGCCATCGCGGGCTTTCTCAACCAGCAGGTTGACGCCCTGGCTGCCCATCATTTCTGAATGAATGCGCACCGTGGAGAGCGGCGGAAAGGTAAAACGCGCGGTGGGGATATCGTTAACGCTAATGAGCGAAATATCTTCCGGGATCGAGAGACCGCGTTCATGAATGGCGCGCAGCACGCCGATGGCGATAGAGTCTGATGCGACGAACAGCGCGGTGGGGAAATCCGCCTTTGCCAGCATCGTTTTTGCCAGCTCATAGCCGGAGGAACTGGAAAACCCGCCGCGCCAGATATCTTCTTCCGAAACCACTCCCTTCAGGCGGCCATATTCGACGAAGGCCACTTCGCGGATGTCGGCTTTACCCGGCTCATCCTGGCCACCAATAAAGCCGATGCGCCGCGCGCCCTGGGCGATAAAAAAGTCGATAACTTCTTTGGCGATACGCACCAGATCGATGTCGACGGCGTCATAGCCGCTGCCGGGTTCATGGAAATCAATAAAGCAGACGTTGTCGGTTAACGCCGTGGCGGCGTCGCGAATTGCCCGCGAAGGCTGGCCGACAATCAGAACGCCGGTCACTTTTTTCAGCTCGGGTAGCGCGTTGTTAAAGTAGCAGTTGGTCAACTCGATACCGAGCTTTTCGCATTGCGTTTCGATGCCGTGGCGGATCGCCAGATAGTAAGGATCGTTGATTTCCAGATCCTGCTGGTAGCTGTAGATGGCCAGAATATGGTGGTGGCCGACGGTGTGAACCTGAGCCTTACGCGAGCTGGTACTTTTATATTCCAGCTTTTCCGCCACCTCAAGAATGCGATGTTTTGTCTCTTCTTTCACGTTCAGAGTGGGGTCGTCGTTTAAAACGCGGGAAACCGTCGCCAGTGAAACGCCTGCTTCGGTCGCGATATCTTTTAGTGTGGCCATTGTTTTCCTTATCTGACGTTGCCCCATCGACGCAAACCATTGTAAAGCAAGCGCGGGCAGCTGCATCTCTTTTCAGTAAATTTCCGCCGTATTATTCATCCCCACCGCAGCGTTTCCAGCGCGCAAAAGAGTGATGAATCTAACATTCTTCGCACTATTATGCGGAAACCTCGCCGACATTTGTTATCTTTTACTAAAATTTTACTTGAGAGGTGCAAGATGGAAACGGTGCTTTATGCTGATTTTGCCAGACTGGAAATGCGTACGGGAAAAATTGTGGCGATAAAACGACATGAGAATGCCGACAAGCTCTATATTGCCCGGATTGATGTTGGCGATCGCACGCTGCAGACGGTAACCAGCCTCGTGCCGTACTACAGCGAAGAAGAGTTGCTGGGAAAAACGGTCGTGGTCCTGTGTAATCTGGCGAAAGCCAAAATGCGCGGTGAAACCTCGGAGTGCATGCTGCTTTGCGCCGAAACCGACGATGGCAGCGAAAGCGTACTGCTTACGCCGGAAAGGGCGATGCCTGCTGGCGTGCGGGTGGTATAACGCAATGCCCTCTCCCTGTGAGGGAGAGGGCAGGTCACTACGCCTCTTCCACCGAAACCCGCAGCGCCGCCAGCGCCAGGCGGGCCGCTTTTAGCACCTGTTCACACTGCTCAGGGGTCAGCGTCAGCGGCGGTTCAATGCGGATCGTCCTTGCGTTGTTGAGCGTTCCGGCCACCAGTACGCGCTGGCGGAACATCTCGCTGGCAAAGTCATAGCCGATTTCGTTATCGACAAACTCAATGGCCATCAGCATACCTTTGCCGCGCACGTCATTCACCAGATCCGGATATTCGCGGGCCAGCTGGCGGAAGCCGTCCAGCAGCATGTCGCCTTTCTGCTCCGCCTGCGCGGGCAGGTTTTGCGTCAGCAGCACATTGATGGTCGCCAGCGCCGCCGCGCAGGCCAGCGGGTTGCCGCCGAACGTGGTGGTATGCAGGAACGGGTTATCGAACAGCACCGAGAATACCTCTTCGGTGGCGACCGTTGCGCCAATCGGCATGACGCCGCCGCCCAGCGCTTTGGCAAGGCACAGAATGTCCGGCTGGACGTTTTCATGCTCGCAGGCGAACATCTTGCCGGTGCGCCCCATGCCGGTTTGCACTTCATCGAGGATCAGCAGCGCGCCAAACTCGTCGCACAGCTTGCGCACCGCGGGCAGATAGCCCGGCGGCGGCAGAATCACCCCGCCTTCGCCCTGAATAGGCTCAAGGATCACCGCCGCGACGTCATCACCGGTCTTTTTGCACTCGCTCAGCAGGGTGCGCATCGCGTTGATATCGCCAAAAGGCACGTGACGGAATCCCGGCAGCAGCGGCATAAAAGGCTTACGGAAAGTCGATTTCGCGGTGGCCGAAAGCGCGCCCAGCGACTTACCGTGAAACGCGCCGCTGGTGGCGACGAAGGTAAACTTGCCGCGCGGAGACTGATAAGCCTTCGCCAGCTTTAACGCCGCTTCGACCGATTCGGTACCGCTGTTGCTAAAGAAGCTGTATTTCAGTTTGCCCGGCGTTAAGGCCGCCAGGGTTTTAGCCAGCATGGCCCGCAGCGGGTCCAGCAGTTCCTGACTATGAAGGGGTTGTTTAGCGAGCTGATTTTCGACGGCGGAAACGACAACTGGATTACGGTGCCCTACATTAAAAATCCCAAACCCACCCAGGCAGTCGATAAACTCCTGTCCCTGAGTGTCGACAAGCGTATTTAACCCTCCCGCTTGCCACTCTACGGCTCCGTAATCCCCGCCAGCAGTGACCGATTTTCGATACGCTAAAAACCCCGGGTTCACATGCTCTTTAAAGTATTCCCTGACCTCCTGGTTAAGTGATTTCATCTCCTCATGATCGAGCGTTCGCTTCTCAATGAGATTCAGTGCGTGTGCGCTGCAGGCCAGAGCCGATGCGCTGGAAGGTAACCTGTTCAAAATATGCTCCTGGGCGGGGCGTATCACATGATACTGAATTAAGTATTGCAGGGATTACGCCACTTCGGCGCGGGCCAGGAAAATCGGGATAAACGCAACGTGAAATTGCGGTTGAGCAAAATTTAATCTTATCGCGAAATTATTGGCATGTTTTACTCCTGAAGGCGTGAAACCATGCGCAGAAGGGGTCCCGCCGCGTGCTTCGCGGCGGTGCAGGCTGCCCGGCGATGGAGCAGAGGGCTAGTCGAGCTGGGAGATTTCCATTGCCGCGCGGTCAATGACGCCGACGATCTGCTTTAGCTGAGCTTCGGTTATTTCCTGCTGGTTAACCCTTAAATCCAGTACCGCCTTAAAATTCTCCAGCGCGCGCTTCATCTGCGGATTTTTACGGAGTTCACAGCCCACCATGCGCGCCTGCAGCCTGGTCTGAATATGCTCCAGCTGCTCCAGGTTTTCCGCGTGCAGCTGACTGCCTTCGGCGGTAATGGCGATTTTTTTGCGGCCGTTTTCGTCAGCCACGCTGATTAATCCCTGATCCTGAAGTAAATCGAGCGTCGGGTAGATGACGCCGGGGCTCGGGCTGTAGTTGCCCTGGGTCAGGGTTTCGATCTCTTTAATCAGTTCGTAACCGTGGCTGGCATTGCGGGTGAGGATGTCCAGAATCACCAGGCGCAGCTCGCCGTGACCAAAGAAGCGCTGCCGGCGTCCGCCGCCTCTGCGACCGTGCTCGCCGTGTTCGCTATGTTCCCCGTGGCGTCCGCGTGGGCCACGGCCTTCTTCGTGATGGTGTCTCATGTTTTGCTCCTGTGATTATTTGATATATCTAATTTATATCTAAAAATAATAAAGTAGCAACAAAGTAGTGAATGTATTTTTTATTTAATTGATATTTAACGTTTTAATTTTTGATTTTGGCTTTTGTGGCGTTTTTCTATGACTATATCAAAAAACGCTTGCATTCTTTTTTAATGGCAATCATTATCATTTGCAATATTTTTAGATATATCTATTCCGTTCACGAAGGCTATGAAAGATGACAACGACCAGACACCCCAAATACCCGCAGCGCGTACGTAATGAACTGCGCTTCCGTGAGTTAACCGTATTGCGCGTCGAGCGTATCGGCAGCGCATTCCAGCGTGTCGTGCTGGGCGGAGAGGCGCTGGAAGGCTTTGTTTCCCAGGGTTTTGACGACCACACCAAGCTCTTTTTCCCGGCCGCGGGCGCTGCGTTCACGCCGCCGGAGGTGACGGATGAAGGCATTAACTGGGGCGATGGCGTGCGTCCGGCGACCCGCGACTATACGCCGCTGTACGACGCCGGGCGTCATGAGCTGGCGTACGACTTTTTTATTCACGATGACGGTATTGCCAGCAGCTGGGCGCTGGCGGCGAAAACGGGCGATAAGCTGGTGATCGGCGGGCCGCGCGGTTCGCTGGTGGTGCCGGAAGATTACGCCTGGCAGCTGTATGTGACCGATGAGTCAGGCATGCCCGCGCTGCGCCGCCGTCTGCTGGGATTGCAGCAGCTTCCGACGCGCCCGCAGGTCACGGCGATCGTCACCATTGGCGATGAGTCTTATCAAGATTACCTGGCCGATCTCGATGGTTTTCATATCGAGTGGGTGGTGGGACATCACTCCACTGCCGCGGCCGAGCGCCTGGCGCGAATAGCGGTGCCGGCTGAGGATTATTTTATCTGGCTGACCGGGGAAGGGGCGGTGGTGAAATCGCTGCTGGCGCGCTTTGAAGGCCCGGAGATTGATCCGCAGCTGGTGCGTTCGCAGGCCTACTGGCACAGCAAATAAGCGCGGAGAAACCCCGGGTTGCGGCTGGCGCCTTACCCGGGCTACCGGACCGCAGACGGCTGTTAACCCGCAGCCCGGGCAAGGCGCGTTAAGCGCCGCCCCCGGGAGCAGAGCGCAGAGTAGCTGAATTTTCCGGAGGCGATGCTGTGCATCTGCCCGGGCGACCGGTCCGCAGACGAGGGGGAACCCGTAGCCCGGGCAAGGCGCGTTAAGCGCCGCCCCCGGGAGCAGAGCGCAGAGTAGCTGAATTTCCCGGAGGCGATGCTGCGCATCTGCCCGGGCGACCGGTCCGCAGACGAGGGGGAACCCGTAGCCCGGGCAAGGCGCGTTAAGCGCCGCCCCCGGGAGCAGAGCGCAGAGTGGCCGATTTTCCCGGAGGCGATGCTGCGCATCTGTCCGGGCTACCAGACCCGCAGGTGGTGGTGAACCCGTAGCCCGGGCAAGGCGCGTTAAGGGCCGCCCCCGGGAGCAGCGCGCAGAGTAGCTGAATTTTCCGGAGGCGATGCTGCGCATCTGCCCGGGCGACCGGTCCGCAGACGAGGGGGAACTCGTAGCCCGGGCAAGGCGCGTTAAGCGCCGCCCCCGGGAGCAGCGCGCAGAGTGGCTGATTTTCCCGGAGGCGATGCTGCGCATCTGTCCGGGCGACTAGCCCGCAGACGAGGGTGACCTGTAGCCCTGCTAAGCGCAGCGCGAGCAGGGGAGACTATTTCTGCGCCAGCGCTTTAAATACCATGGCCACCGCGTGGGCGCCGGGGTCCATATTGCCGCGCAGGCTATCGCTGTTCAGATACGATGCGCGCCCGGCGCCCGCTTTGCTGGCGTGAAGCGTACGATCCGCGCCCGCCTGGGCCGCGGCGAAAGCCGCCTGCAGGTTATCCGGTTCGGCCAGCAGCGCCGTGAGCGCCGGCTGCAGGGCGTCAATCATGGTCCGGTCGCCTTCATCCGCACCGCCGTAAAACTTCATCTGCGCCAGACCGGCGTTTAATGCTTCGGCGACGCTTGCCCCCTGTTCCAGCTTCTGCCCGGCGGCGGTAAAGAAAATCGACATCAGCACGCCGCTGGAGCCGCCCATCACAACCGTCAGACGCTCGCCAATCAGGGCAAACAGCGTGGCGAGGTTAGCCAGCGGCAGCTGACGACGCTGAAGTAAGTCGGCGATGTCGCGCGCGCCGGCGGCGAAGGTGGAGCCGGTATCGCCGTCGCCGACTTTCGCATCCAGCGCGTTAAGGTCTGCTTCCAGCCCGGACAGCGTGCCGGTCACCCGTTCCACGTAGCCCGCAACTTCGCTGTTCTCCGAGGGCGCAAACTCCACCCGCGTACTGCGCAGCGATGATGGCATCACGCTGACCGCGCGCGGCTGTACCGGCGTCTGCCAGCCGGCGGTTTCTACCGCGGAAAGCAGCGCCTTCTCAATGCTCTCTTCCAGCACGATGGCGGTGAGGGAGAAGCCTTTCATATCCAGCGCGGTGACCAGCGACGCCGGACCTATCAGCCAGTCGATACGCTGATGCAGCGCAGTATTGGCCAGCTCGCGGGTCAAAATCGCCATTTCGGCAATCGACACGCCGCCGAGATTATTGATCATCACCGCCAGGCGGCCGGTTTCCGGCAGGGCGGCGCTGAGCTTCTCTACCATCAGCGTAACGATTTCCGCGCTGTTCTGCGTAGCGATAACCGAAGCGCCCGGTTCGCCGTGGATCCCCATCCCCAGCTCGGCCTGGTCCGGATGATGGCGCGGAGTCGTTTCCGCATCCTGCGGCAGATGACAACTGGAAAGGGCCAGGCCGAGGCTGAAGGTGTGTCTGGCGGCATACTGCGCTTCGCGCAGCACGGTTGCCAGATTGTGGCCGCGTTCGGCGAAGTAGCCGGCCACTTTATGCACCAGAATCGTCCCGGCAATGCCGCGCGGATGTTTGTTATCCGGCAGTGAAATATCATCGCCAACGATCAGCATCTCGACGTTATAGCCCATACGGCGCGCTTTCTCCGCGGCGAGGCCGAAGTTCAGACGATCGCCGGTGTAGTTCTTGACGATCAGCAGGCATCCGGCATCGCCGGTCACGGCCTGGATGGCGGTCAGCACCGCATCGACGCTCGGCGAGGCAAACAGATCGCCGCAGACGGCGGCGGTCAGCATGCCTTTACCGACAAAGCCCGCGTGGGCCGGTTCGTGACCGGAACCGCCGCCGGAGATTACCGCCACGTTGTTTTTGTCGAGATCGCGACGCACCACCACGCGAATGGCGGGATCGCTCTCCAGCCGCGCCAGGTTGTTCCACGGGCTGGCGATAATGGTCCCTTCAATCACTTCGTTGACGAGGTTGGCGCGCTGATTAAAAAAGAATTGAGACATAACGGATCCTGAAAGTTAAGCGAGTTCCCGGAGGGGACAGCCTCCGGGGCGGAAAGGTTAGGGCAGGTTAGCCGCGAATCACGCGTTTGCCGGGAATATCAAGGATGACGTTCTCGCCATCTTGCAGCGTCAGGGCATCGCTCTGCTGGCACAGCATCGCAATACCTGCCTGGCGGGCGATAATGGCGCCGTGAGAGAGCTCGCTGCCGGCCTGCAGGCAGATCCCCTTCACCTGCTCTGCGTTAAGCTGCAGGACGGTAGAAGGGAAGATATCGTCGGCAACGAGGATCGAAGGCGCGCTAAACTGCGGCAGCGCTTCATTGCGCTCGTTAAGGTGACGCAGCGTGCGGTGCAAAATATCTTCAATATCAATATAGCGCGCCTGCAGGTAAGCATCGTCGAGATGGCGATATTGTTGGCTTAAATCGCTCAGCACCTGTTGCCAGGCCCACGCCGCGCTGCACTGCTCGTCGCGTATGATGTCGCACGCCGCTGCGTATAAATCAGGGTCATCGAGCAGGGTATGATGCCCGGAGAAGATCGCCGCGATGTCGGCGGAAAACGTCGCCTCTGCCAGAGTCGTCAGCGCGCTAAGGTCTTCCAGCGTCCGGTCGATGGCCCGTTTCAGCCGCAGCTGCTGCTGGCCGATGGCGGCGCTCGTTTCCCGCGAGATCCTGTCCTGCGGCTGGGGATAAAGCACGACCTTACCCTCAACGCGGTCGGCGCTGGCGGGCCGACGCGCGGGCGCCGCCTCCGTTGGCTCGCCGAAGTTCTCCGCCGCCAGCGCCTGGAACGCCGCCAGCGCGGCGTCGGCGTCCGGGCCGCGGGCAAGCAGCCTTAAGGTATCGTTTCGGCGCACCTGAAGCAGGGCGATTTGGTTGAGGCTGTCCGGCGTGACGCATTTACCCCCTTTCTCCAGCACCAGGTCGGCATTGAATCCCGCCAGCGCGGCGACCAGCTTTGACGCCGGGCGAACGTGCAGTCCGTTGTGGTTTTGAATCACCACGGAAACCGAGCGCGCGTCGCGGTCGTCGACCGGCGCGGCGGTCAGCGAAGCGTGTTGCGGTTGCGATGGTAACCCCAGCTGTACGCGTTTTGCCTCCAGCGCGTTCATGGCGTCTTCGATCACCTTGTCGATGCCGGCTCCGGCGGCGGCGCTCACCGTCGCCGCCAGAGTCCCTTCTACCAGCGGCGCCGCGCACAGGCGAACCTTAGCCGCAATGGCCGGATCGAGGAGATCCAGCGCGGTTTCGGCGCTCAGCAGGGCGCTGCCGATATCCATCATCACCAGGATATGATCGGCGTCGGCGACGGACTCGATAGCTTCCATAACCTTAATGGGATCGGTGCCGATCGGACTGGCGGGATCGTCAATTCCGGCGGCGATCGCCAGCTTACAGCCATCGTTCATTAACATCTGCCGGGCCAGTTCTCCGACACCTTCGCCCAGACGGGCGCTATGAGAAACAATAACCAGGTTTACCATCGCGTTTTCCTTACTCTTTGGCCGCTGCGGCCAGCATCTGAACCATCAACATCACCGAGGTCGCGCCCGGATCCTGGTGCCCGATGCTGCGTTCGCCCAGGTAGCTGGCCCGCCCTTTGCGAGCCTGCATGGCGATTGTGGCGTGGACGGCGGCTTGCGCCTGTTCGCAGGCAGCATCAAGGGCGCCTGGTATCGACAGGTGCTGTTCGCTGGACTGGCGCAACGATTCCACCACCGGCAGCCAGACGTCGCACATGGTTTTATCGCCAGGCTCGGCTTTGCCGCGATTCACCACCCCTTCCGCGCCTTCGCGAAAGGTCTGATAGAGCTCCTCCAGGGTCAGGCTCTGGTGGGCCTGGGTCACCTGAGCGGCGCGAATAAAGAAGGTGCCGAACAGCGGGCCGCTGGCCCCGCCGACGTTGGAGAGCAGCGTCATACCGGTATTTTTAAGAATAAAACCAATGTCTTTATCGGCAATCGACGGCAGCTTTTCTACCACCTTGCTAAAACCGCGATGCATATTCAGGCCGTGGTCGGCATCGCCGATTTCCCGGTCCAGACCGGTCAAAAAATCGCTCTCTTTGGTGAAGATATCGCCGCAGCGATAGAGCCAGTCTACGATTTGCGTTCTGCTTAATGACATGTCGTTGCTCCTTATTTGCCCCAGTTCAGCGCCGGGGTGTGGACCGGGGCGTCCCATAATGCCAGCGTCTCTTCATCGGCCTTTAGCAGGGTGATGGAAAAGCCCACCATATCCAGAGAGGTACAGTAGCTGCCGATAAGGTTGCGCGCGATAACGATACCGGCCTCCTCGCAGCGCTGCGTCAGACGGTTATAGACGCCGTAGAGTTCGGACAGCGGCGTGGCGCCGAGGTTGTTGACCAGCGCGATAACCCGATCGCCTTTTTGCAGCGCCTGCTTGGTCTGCGTGACCTCCTGCCACGCGCCTTTCACGTTGTCCCAGTGGCGCAGCGTGCGGCTATAGGCGCCGTTTTCCAGCAGGGTATCGAACATTTCGTCAACGGTGCGATCGAGAGAGGTGAAGCGGCGGCGGTCGATGCCCGGTTCGCCGTGAATGCCGACGCCGAACTCCATCTCATCGTCCTGCAGTTCGAATGAGGGTTGCCCGGCGGCCGGAACGGTGCAGGCGCCGAGCGCGATGCCGATAGAGTGGCCGAGGTTGTTGAGCTTGCGCCCCAGTTCGGCGCAGGCTTCCAGCGAGTCGCCGCGTTCGGCGGCCGCGCCCACCAGTTTTTCAATCAGCACGGTATTCGCCACGCCGCGCCGCCCGGCGGTATAGAGGCTGTCCTTCACCGCCACGTCGTCATCGACTACCACGGTGGTAACCTTGACGCCGCTTTCGTGCAGCAACTCGGTGGCGGTTTCGAAGTTAAGAATATCGCCGGTGTAGTTTTTGATAATCAGCAGCACGCCTTCGCCGCCGTCGATGGTCATGGCGCACTCAAACATTTTATCCGGCGTCGGGGAGGTGAAAATTTCTCCCGGGCAGGCCCCGGAAAGCATGCCCTGGCCAATATAGCCGCAGTGCATCGGCTCGTGGCCGCTGCCGCCGCCGGAGAGCAGCGCCACTTTCCCGGCCACCGGCGCATCGGCGCGGGTGACGTAGACCGGATCCTGGTGTAGCGTCAGTTCAGGGTGGGCTTTTGCCAGGCCAGCCAGTTGTTCACTCAGGACATCTTCGACACGGTTAATCAGTTTTTTCATTGTTTATGCTCCGTCGGAGTTTCGATGCGGCCTCTCTGCTGACGGAGGCGGTCATCGTGTAGGGGTACCGCCTGACGATATGCGATATCGGGCGATGTATTGATTCTGGCTGAGTTGGCGGGAAAAAAAATCGCCATAAAATGAGTTTCATTACGAAACGTAATTATTAATTTTTGTTCCTTAATGAAACATTTTTGCGCAAGGAAAGGGAAAAATGCGAAGTAAGGCGCCTCTTTCACCTCGCTTCATCAGCGTGGAAAGCCCGCTCAGAGAAATAATTTTGCCCCTTCTTGCCGCCCGTGGTGGTGAAAAACGTCGACGATCGTCCGGTTGGTGACCTTCTTTTGCGCCAAAGGGGCGGATCGAGATCGCAATCCCATCGTTTCACATGAATTCATGTTTCAATATGAAACAATAAAATTTATGTCCTGTTTCATATCGGGACAAAAAGGGGAAAGATTTTTTTGCCCGCGGCTCGCCCTACAGTGATGGCATCGCTCAGGTAGCGCTTTCGTCCCCGCCTTTGATGTAAGGCCGGACGGAGAAACACCGGGGCTCATCATGTCAAAACATGCACTTATTTGAGGGTGAACGGAATGCTAAAAGTTATTCAATCTCCAGCCAAATATCTCCAGGGACCAGATGCATCCACGCTGTTTGGGCAATACGCCAAAAACCTGGCGGACAGCTTTTTCGTGATTGCCGATGACTTCGTGATGAAGCTGGCGGGAGAGAAAGTGCTGGAAGGTTTGCACAGCCATAATATCAGCTGCCATGCGGAGCGCTTCAACGGCGAATGCAGCCACGTTGAGATCAATCGCCTGATCGCCATTCTGAAACAGCACGGCTGCCGCGGCGTGGTGGGCATCGGCGGCGGCAAGACGCTCGATACGGCGAAAGCCATTGGCTACTACCAGAAGCTACCGGTGGTGGTGATCCCGACGATCGCTTCCACCGATGCGCCAACCAGCGCGCTGTCGGTTATCTACACCGAAGCCGGCGAATTTGAAGAGTATCTGATCTACCCGAAAAACCCGGACATGGTGGTGATGGATACGGCGATTATCGCTAAAGCGCCGGTGCGCCTGCTGGTAGCCGGGATGGGGGATGCGCTTTCAACCTGGTTTGAAGCCAGGGCCTGCTATGACGCCAGAGCCACCAGCATGGCGGGCGGTCAGTCGACGGCAGCGGCGCTGAGCCTGGCGCGCCTGTGCTATGATACGCTGCTGGCGGAAGGCGAAAAAGCCCGCCTCGCCGCCCAGGCCGGCGTGGTGACCGATGCGCTGGAACGTATCGTTGAAGCGAATACCTACCTCAGCGGTATCGGCTTTGAAAGTAGCGGTCTGGCCGCCGCGCACGCCATTCACAACGGTTTCACCATCCTCGAAGAGTGCCACCATCTGTACCATGGTGAGAAAGTGGCGTTTGGTACCCTGGCGCAGCTGGTGCTGCAAAATAGCCCGATGGAAGAGATCGAAACGGTGCTGAACTTCTGCCATACCGTCGGGCTGCCGGTTACGCTGGCGCAAATGGGCGTTAAAGAGGGCATCGATGAGAAAATTCAGGCAGTCGCCAAAGCGACCTGCGCGGAAGGTGAAACCATTCATAACATGCCGTTCCCGGTCAGCGCGCAGAGCGTGCATGCGGCGATTCTGACCGCCGACCTGCTCGGACAGCAGTGGCTGGCGCGCTAATTTAGCGTCGATCTGCCCCGTCTCATTTTAGCGATGAGACGTTTTCTCCCCCTCTGGCGGTAGCCGCCGGAGGGGTTGTCGTTTATGAAACAGCGGATAGGGATATGACTGCGCAGACTCAGAGCTTTCCTTTGGTGATAACCCAGTCGTGGCATCGCTGCAGCAAGTTTATGCAGCGGGAAACCTGGCAGACGCCGCATCAGGCGCAGGGGCTGACGTTTGAATCGATTTGTCGGCGCAAGACCGCGCTGTTGACGATTGGTCAGGCGGCGCTGGAGGATGCCTGGGAGTTTATGGATAACCGCCCCTGCGCGCTGTTCATCCTCGATGAGTCCGCCTGTATTCTTAGCCGCTGCGGCGATCCGCAGACCCTCGACCAGCTGGCGGCGCTGGGATTTCGTGACGGCAGCTACTGCGCGGAAAGCATTATCGGCAGCTGCGCGCTTTCGCTGGCCTCCATGCTCGGGCAGCCAGTCAAAACGACGGGCGAGGAGCATTTTAAACATGCGCTGCACGGATGGTCGTTTAGCTCCACGCCGGTGTTTGATAACCACGGGCGTCTGTTCGGTTCCATTTCCCTGTGCTGTCTGACGGAAGAACAGGCTTCGCCTGACCTCTCCCTGACCCTGGCTATCGCCCGGGAAGTCGGCAACTCGCTGCTCACTGATAGCCTGCTGGCCGAGTCGAATCGCCATCTTAACCAGATGTACGGTCTGCTGGAGAGCATGGATGACGGGGTGATGGCGTGGAACGAGCAGGGGATTTTGCAGTTTCTGAACGTGCAGGCCGCGACGCTGCTGCACCTTGATGCCCAGGCCAGCCAGGGGAAAAACATCAATGAACTGGTGACGCTGCCGGCCCTGCTGCGTCGTGCCATTAAGCACGCGCGCGGGCTGAACCATGTGGAGGTCACCTTCGAAAGCCAGCATCAGTTTGTCGACGCCGTGATTACGCTCAAGCCAATCGTTGAAGAGCAGGGCAACAGTTTCATTCTGCTGCTGCATCCGGTCGAGCAGATGCGCCAGCTGATGACCAGCCAGCTTGGCAAAGTGAGCCATACCTTTGAACAGATGTCGGCGGACGACCCGGAAACCCGGCGGCTGATTCACTTTGGCCGCCAGGCGGCGCGCGGCGCTTTCCCGGTGCTGCTGTGCGGTGAAGAGGGGGTGGGTAAGGAGTTGCTCAGCCAGGCGATTCACAATGAGAGCGAGCGGGGCGGCGGGCCGTATATCGCGGTCAACTGTCAGCTGTATGCCGACAGCGTCCTGGGCCAGGATTTTATGGGCAGCGCGCCGACGGACGATGAAAACGGCCGCCTTAGCCGTCTTGAGCTGGCCAACGGCGGGACGCTGTTTCTGGAAAAAATCGAATACCTGGCGCCGGAGCTGCAGTCCGCGCTGCTGCAGGTGATCAAGCAGGGGGTTTTAACCCGTCTGGATGCCCGCCGCTTGATTCCGGTAGACGTTAAAGTGATCGCCACCACCACCGTCGATCTTGCCAATCTGGTGGAGCAAAACCGCTTTAGCCGCCAGCTTTACTACGCGCTGCACTCCTTTGAAATCGTTATCCCACCGCTGCGCGCGCGGCGTAACAGTATTCCTTCGCTGGTGCACAATCGCCTTAAGAGCCTGGAAAAGCGCTTTTCCTCGCGGCTGAAAATGGATGACGATGCGCTGGCGCAGCTGGTGGCCTACTCCTGGCCGGGCAACGATTTTGAGCTGAACAGCGTGATTGAAAATATCGCCATTAGCAGCGATAACGGCCATATCCGGCTGAGTAATTTGCCGGAATATCTGTTTGCCGAGCGGCCCGGCGCCGACGCGGGCTCCTCGCTGCTGCCCGCCAGCCTGACCTTTAGCGCCATTGAGAAAGAAGCGATTATCCATGCCGCCCGGGTGACCAGCGGACGGGTGCAGGAGATGGCGCAGCTGCTGAATATTGGCCGCACCACGCTGTGGCGAAAAATGAAACAGTACGATATCGATGCCGGCCAGTTTAAGCGCGGACGTATGGAGTAGTTTCCTGTGAGGAATGGTACGAAATAGTCGAGCAGAAAAGCACCACGCAAGCGTTTAGCTGCGGTCTGAATCAAAGAAAGGCAACGATCTCTTTGATATCCCGGCGAAGATGGGTCCATAGTGTCATCATGTTCATTACGTGGTTAATTTTAAGGATAAGAGTATGCCAACAGCAATCGATAAAGCCCTGGATTTTATTGGTGGTATGAACACATCGTTGTCGGTGCCGAATACTATGGATGAAAGTACCGCTAAGGGAATTTTGAAGTATTTGCATGAACTGGGCGTACCGGCAAATCCTGCCGACGTCATGGCCCGGGGTGAAAAGGAGGGATGGGATGCCGGGTTCACGGAAAAAGTGGCCGGCTGGGCGGAAAAAATTGCCTCCGGTAACCGGATCGTCATTAAAAACCCGGAATTCTTCACCGTCTATATGCGCGAACAGCTGCAGGCGCTGGTGTAAGCCGCCTGTCGCGAACCTCACGTTAAGCTGCGGCGCCCCGAGGGGGCCGCACAATGCAAAAGGGCTGACGATTTTTCGTCAGCCCTGCTGTATCTGGTGGCCCCTGCTGGACTTGAACCAGCGACCAAGCGATTATGAGTCGCCTGCTCTAACCACTGAGCTAAGGGGCCGTGGCGAGGGATTATAAAGTAACTGTTCCCCGCAATCCAGCCTAAAAATCACGCCTGCTGTTTTTATAAACAACGCATTTTCAATCCTTTATAATTACCTTTTAGGCATTGAGCTGGGGAAAACATGATCAACGATATTCTGGCGCCGGACCTGCGGGTGGTCTTTTGCGGTATCAATCCGGGGAAGTCTTCCGCCCATACCGGTTTTCATTTCGCCCATCCGGGCAATCGCTTCTGGAAAGTGATTCACCAGGCCGGCTTTACCGACCGTCTTCTGAAACCCGAGGAGGAACTCCAGCTGCTGGATACCCGCTGCGGGATCACGATGCTCGTCGAACGCCCGACGGTGCAGGCCAGCGAGGTTGAGCTGCTGGAGCTCCGCGATGGTGGCCGTGAACTGGTCAGAAAAATGGAAGAGTATCAGCCGCGCGCGCTGGCGATCCTGGGTAAACAGGCCTTCGAGAAAGCGTTTCAGGTGCGCGGCGTAAAATGGGGCAAGCAGCAGGTGACCATTGGGGCGACGGAAGTGTGGGTGCTGCCGAATCCCAGTGGCCTCAACCGGGCGACGCTGGATAAACTGGTGGAGGCCTACCGGGAGCTTGACGAGGCGCTGGCCACGCGAGGGCTTTAATGCATTTCCGACGACAAAGGGGTTACGGCTTTCACCCCGGTCGTCGGCGGCTGGCTTAAGCCTGAGGCTTTAGTCAGCTTTTTCGCAATCGCTAATATTCCCTTTTTCTATCATGAATAAGAGGGCGTCAAAAGCGAAGTCGAGAAAGGCTTTACGGTCTTTCTCAAGGCGACGTAAAAGACATTCTTCTCTGTACGAGGACTTTTCCACTAGCCCGGTCAGGCAGAGCCAGAACAGCATCATGACGTCCGCGACGGGAGCACTTAATCCAATCTCTTTTTTTTCGGCGGCGTCTGTGATTCGCTTTGCGATAATCTGGTGGATCTGTTCTCCAGTCATAGCGATATTTTTCAACGCTTTATTGTTTTTAGTGATTTTTTCAGAACAGGCGATCTTCCCGGCTATCGCGGAAAAGTAGGCAAGGCTTGTTTCGTGGAGAGCCATCAGCGCATGGCACAGCTCGCGATAAAATTCGCGAAATGAATTTTGCCTATTGGCGATTGGTATGAGCTCCTGATAGAAACGCGCCATTACCTCCAGGATAAGATGATCCAGAATATCCTTTTTATTGTCGAAATAGGTATAAAGCGTGGTTTTACTAAAACCGGCTTCATGTGCGATCTCATCCATGGTGGTACTTTCTATTCCACGGCTTAGAAATAATGTATTAGCGGTGGTTAAAATAACCGTTCTATTAAAATCAGCCAGCTGAATTTTACGCTTGCTATTCATTTCATTTCCCTATGATTTGCCTGCGGTTTTAGGCGTAAATACGCTCCATCAACCAACCAATAGTACAATCGTAAAACTATGAGTCCAGCGGTTTAATGGCACATAAATAAATAATAAGAATAAGACCTGGATATATATTGATGGGTTTTATATTGGGGTTTTAATATTTATTAAATAAATGGTTTCTGCTTAGGCATAAAAAAAGCCAGTCATGTGACTGGCTTTTCAGGGGACGCGGCGATAATTAATCGTCGAGGAAGCTACGCAGCACTTCAGAACGGCTCGGATGGCGCAGTTTACGCAGCGCCTTCGCTTCGATCTGACGAATACGTTCGCGGGTTACGTCAAACTGTTTACCCACTTCTTCCAGCGTGTGATCGGTATTCATGTCGATACCAAAGCGCATACGCAGGACTTTCGCTTCACGGGCGGTCAGGCCAGCCAGAACGTCGTGGGTGGCGGCGCGCAGGCTCTCGGTGGTGGCAGAGTCCAGCGGCAGCTCGAGGGTGTTATCCTCGATGAAATCTCCCAGATGCGAATCTTCATCGTCGCCAATCGGCGTTTCCATGGAGATAGGCTCTTTGGCGATTTTCAGCACCTTACGAATTTTGTCTTCCGGCATCAGCATGCGTTCGGCCAGCTCTTCCGGCGTCGGCTCGCGGCCCATCTCCTGCAGCATCTGGCGGGAAATACGGTTGAGCTTGTTGATAGTCTCAATCATATGCACCGGAATACGGATGGTGCGCGCCTGGTCTGCGATAGAGCGGGTGATCGCCTGACGGATCCACCAGGTTGCGTAGGTGGAGAACTTGTAGCCGCGGCGGTATTCAAACTTATCAACCGCCTTCATCAGACCGATGTTGCCTTCCTGGATCAGATCGAGGAACTGCAGACCGCGGTTGGTGTATTTCTTGGCGATCGAGATAACCAGACGCAGGTTCGCTTCAACCATCTCTTTCTTCGCACGGCGCGCTTTCGCTTCACCGATGGACATACGACGGTTGATATCTTTTACCTGCTCGATGGTCAGGCCGGTCTCTTGTTCAATCTGCTGCAGTTTCATCAGGCCGCGCTGAACGTCTTCTTTCACGTCAAGCAGCTTCTCTGACCACGGCTTGTTCATGGCGATGGCCGCATTGAACCAGGTTTCGCTGGTTTCGTTGCCGGTGAACAGAGTGATGAAGTTTTTCTTCGGCATTTTGCACTGCTCAACGCACAGCTTCATGATGATACGTTCTTGAGTACGAACGCGATCCATCATGATACGCATGCTGTTAACCAGGTAATCGAACTGCTTCGGTACCAGACGGAACTGTTTGAACACTTCGGACAGCTTGAGGATCTCTTCCTGCGCTGCGGCGTGGCTACGACCTTTCGCTTTGATGGTGTCGCGGGTCAGTTCGTACTGCGTACGCAGCTCGGCGAATTTCTCGCGCGCCAGCTCGGGGTCGATGCTGTTGTCGTCATCGCTGCTGTCGTCGTCTTCTTCTTCATCTTCGTCTTCGTCGTCATCCATCTCTTCCTGAGAGAGTTCAGAACCGACGTGCGTCGCCGTTGGCGCCATATCTTCTTCGGCGTTCGGGTCGACAAAACCGGTGATCAGATCGGACAGACGCGCTTCTTCCGCTTCAACGCGATCGTACTGCTCCAGCAGATAGGTGATCGCTTCAGGGTATTCAGCCACCGAGCACTGAACCTGGTTAATACCGTCTTCGATACGTTTAGCGATGTCGATTTCGCCTTCGCGCGTCAGCAGTTCGACGGTACCCATTTCACGCATGTACATGCGCACCGGGTCGGTTGTGCGTCCGATTTCAGACTCAACGCTGGAGAGAACCTGCGCCGCAGCTTCTTCCGCATCTTCGTCAGTATTGTTGTTCGTTTCAGCAAGCAAAAGATCATCGGCATCCGGTGCTTCTTCCATCACCTGAATGCCCATGTCGTTGATCATTTGGATGATGTCTTCGATCTGGTCGGAGTCGACGATATCTTCCGGCAGATGGTCATTGACCTCGGCATAGGTCAGATAGCCTTGCTCCTTACCACGTTGGACAAGAAGCTTCAGCTGTGACTGCGGGTTTTGCTCCATAAGACGGTATCCACACTTAATTCGTTTGATTGGTGT
>NZ_VOJB01000072.1:85867-86385 GCF_007910085.1 Klebsiella sp. ME-303
CGGCAGACGGGCTGTCGACATTTAAAGCGAGGGCGTACTTATATTATTTATTATTGCCGCTGCGCCTCTGCGCGGCTGTCGGGGGCTTCCCGATCGATACTCGGCACTTAAGCCGTTAAATACTTTTCCTTCACGTTGTTCTGCGTTTTCTTACTGCTTTGATACAACGTGAAGGATATTGTCTGTCATTTATTTTTTCGCCAGCTCCTGGCTGATGGTCCAGAGCTCCCGGCGTTCTTCACTGCTTAAACCGTGTGTGCGATCGCGAGCTATCAACTCTTCCTGTCGCAGTTCCAGCAGTGAATCAAACATATGGTTGAGCGAGTCGGTGAAGGTTTGTTCAGCGATGTCTTTATCTGCTATATCGTCCCACATCGACAGTTTTTCAAGGGTTGCCGCCTCTTTTGTGCCGCGATATTGCTCTAAAAGTTGCCCGGTTGTCAGACCAGGCTGCGCCAGACAGCTCTTCACCAGTTCGCTGAACAGGCTCAGTCCCGGCATTTTGCGCGAGTCCAGTC
>NZ_VOJB01000072.1:86518-88031 GCF_007910085.1 Klebsiella sp. ME-303
GCGGCAGCGCCAGCGTGCTCAGCTGCGCGCGCCCGTCCGGAGTACTCAGATCGACCTGCGGCAGCAGGCTGTTAAACAAGAACGTGGAGAGCGGCTGAGCCTGCTCCATCCGCGCCTCGAACGCCGCTTTGCCCTCTTTACGCACCAGCGTATCCGGGTCTTCGCCGTCAGGCAGAAACATAAAGCGTAGCTGGCGACCATCGGTCATGTACGGCAGCGCCGTCTCCAGCGCGCGCCAGGCGGCATCGCGGCCGGCCCGGTCGCCGTCGTAGCAGCAGATGACGTTATTCGTCACCCGGAACAGCAGCTGGATATGGTCGGCCGTGGTCGAGGTACCCAGCGAGGCCACGGCATAATTAATGTCGTACTGCGCCAGCGCCACGACGTCCATATACCCTTCGACAACCAGCAAACGCGGTGGTTCGGGGTTATCCTGCTGCGCTTCATACAGGCCATACAGCTGGCGGCCTTTATGGAATATGTCGGTTTCCGGGGAGTTCAGATACTTCGGCAGGGCATCGCCCAGCACCCGTCCGCCAAACCCAATCACCCGGCCTCGCTTATCGCGGATGGGGAACATCACCCGTTCGCGGAAGCGGTCGTAACTGCGTCCCTGATCGTTGGTGACCAGCATGCCGGCATCAATAAGCGACTGGCGGTTTTCCTGATTGCCGCCAAACCGTTTTAAAACGTTATCCCAACCTGGGGGAGCATAGCCGATGGCAAAGCGCGTAATCACCTCGCTGCTTAACCCCCGTTTCGCCAGGTACTGGCGCGCAGGATCGGCGGCGGGCTGCATCAGAGACTGTTGATAAAACGCATTCAGACCATCCAGTAACTGGTAGAGGTTCTGCCGTTGATGGCGCTCTATCTGGCTGGGTCCGTTGCCTGCTTCATAAGGCACTTCGAGGTTGTGCATGGCGGCCAGCTCTTCGACCGTTTCCACGAACTCGAGCTTGTCGTAGTTCATCAGGAAGTCGATAGCATTGCCGTGCGCCCCGCAGCCGAAGCAGTGGTAAAACTGTTTTTCACCGTTGACGGTGAAAGAGGGGGTTTTTTCGTTATGGAACGGACAGCACGCGTGAAAATTTTTGCCCTGCTTTTTCAGCTTTACCCGCGCATCGATCAGATCGACGATGTCGGTTCTGGCAAGCAGATCGCTAATAAATACACGTGGAATTCGTCCAGCCATAAGCCCCGTTATTTCTGATGACTATAAACGAAAATAAGCCGCGCATTCCTTTCGGAAGCACGGCCTTACAACTACAACTCGGTCTGAATTGAGAGCGTCGCTCTCAACAGATTAGTACAGACGAGTACGGCGTGCGTTTTCGCGAGCCAGTTTCTTCGCGTGACGTTTCACTGCAGAAGCTTTAGCGCGCTTACGTTCGGTAGTCGGTTTTTCATAGAACTCACGACGACGAACTTCCGCCAGAACACCTGCTTTTTCGCAGGAACGCTTGAAGCGACGCAGAGCTACGTCGAACGGCTCGTTTTCACGTACTTTAATTAC